>CANCEQ010000007.1 GCA_947375085.1 Flavobacteriales bacterium | reverse complement strand
TAGTATTATTGATCTTCAAAAATCAATTTTATATCATTATAAATTACCGACTAAAATTGAGGTTATTTATTCTGATCAATATTTTGAAGTTTTAATCTTGAAAAAGACTTTGTAACATTTAAAATTAATTTCAATTGAATACATATTTTCAACTATTAGAATGGGATAGCAATTTTTTTGAATTTAATGTTACTAAAATAAATTCAATTCTTACAAATGATGCTGAATTTGATTCAATGCAATGTCTATTGTTAGAAAATAATGTTCGACTTGCTTATTTGTTTGTGGAGCCAGGTTCACTTATGGATGTTTTTTTTCAATCAAAGAATATTTTTTTAGCGGATGAAAAGGTAACCTACTCTAAAATTATTGACAAAAAAAATAACTATACAATTGATAATAATATTAAATCAAATAATGAAGAGCAAGTAACTGAAAAGATGTTAGATATTGCAATTCAAACATCTGAGCATTCTCGTTTTCGAATAGATGAAAAATTACCTCAAAACTCCTTTAAAAAAATGTATTTTCAATGGATTTATAATGCAGTAAATGACAAAGAAAACGGAAAATTATTTGTTTATAATGATGACAATCTATTAAAAGGTTTGATATATCTTAAAGAAATCAATCAAAATATTGGTTCTATTAGTTTGATTGGTGTAGATCAAGGATACAGAGGGGAGCAGATAGGCTCCAAATTAATTCAACAATGCGAGGTTTATTTTAATTCTTCCAATAAAAAAGAGGTGCAAGTTGTGACACAAAAAGCAAATGAACTAGCTTGTAAGTTTTATGAGAAGAATGGTTTTGTTGTGAAAGATATAGTTAACGTATATCATTGGTGGTTATGAATATAAACCCGAAAATATCAATTATTACACCGTGTTACAACGCCGTAAAATACATTGAACAAACGATTTTATCGATTATCAATCAAGATTATGATAATCTAGAATATATTATCATCGATGGTGGTAGTACTGATGGTACTGTAGATATCATTAAAAAATACGAAGATAAAATAACATATTGGATATCAGAACCAGACAAAGGTCAAAGCGAAGCGATAAACAAAGGTATAAAAGTGTCAACAGGAGATGTTTTTAATTGGATAAATGCGGATGATTATCTAGAAGAAGGTATTTTAAAAGTAATTGGTAAATATTTTGAAGATGATTCTCTAAATGTATTGTGTACTAGAACAACTTTCATTCGCCCAGATGGATCTACTTATATTAATGTAGCAACTGATTTTAGTCAAGGATTGTATAAGGTTCTTAATTCGAGAGGCTTAAATCAGATGGGTATGTTTTGGAGGATGTCTAAAATTAAAGAATTAAAAGGTGTAAATACGAATTTTCAATATGCGATGGATTTGGATATGTGGAAGAGGTATTTATTAACTTTTGGAATGAGTGGGATTAAAAGCGATGATCTGCTCGTAGGTTGTTTTAGATTATTAGAAACATCCAAAACAGGAATAGATATGGCTGTAAATGCTTCATTTTTTGAAGAAGAAAATAATGCGGCATTAATACAATATGCAAAAGTAGCAGGAGAAAAATATGTTCAAACAGTTCAATTTTTACACCCTAATATTAAAAAAAAACTAGCTGAAAGGTATGTGTATTCTAAAATCTCAAATGATAATGTAAAATTATGGTTAAAAGAATTATTTTACGACAGGGCGAAACGCTATTTTTATGCGAATGACTTTAAAAAAACCTATGCATTAATCAAGTTAATGCCTATAAAAGATTTTACGGGAGAAGAATTGAAAAATTTACAATCATTTAAGCGTTGGTCCAATTTAAAAAGATGGTTTAATTAAAAATTATCCACAAATATTCTTGGTTTGACAAAAAAGAATATTCAAAGTATTTTAATCAAATACAATACATGTAAAAAGATTGTTTTGAAAGCAATATTTATTTAATAAAAAGTTATTTGTGATTAATTTATAAATAAAAAAAGATTAAAGTATTTTATAATAAGAACTTGATGGAATGCATGAATAAATTAAAATTTGTAGCTGTATTCTAAAAATTAAAAAATATTTTTTATTGTCAAAACTAAATAAAACAATGATTAAAACTATTTTGAATCCATTTTATTGGAAATTTTGGATTATTATATCAATTCTAGTTTCAATAGGACACTTGTTTATATCGATTAATTATAATGGATTATCTTTTGAAAAACCATTTATTAAAACAGGAGACTCTTTTGACTATATTACATCATCAAACTCTTATTTAATAAACAAAGAGTTTACATTTTTTAAAACTACAGATTGGATTGATAAATCGAATTTAGTAAAAAATGAAGATTATGATAAACCCTTATTTTATGCTTATCGTTCTCCGGGATACGCTTTCATATTGACTCCATTGCTAAAATTTTGTTGGTATAGTAATGCTTTAAAATATACGGTTTTTCTTCAAGTAATATTATACGGAATTGCAATTTATCTTCTTTGTTTGATAAGTTATAAATTATTTAAAAACAAGAAAATATTTTATATAACATTTTTGTTATTGAGTATTTCCCTTGGTTCTAGTTTTTGGAATGTATACATTTATACAGAGAGTTTTGCATTTTCTTTTTTAATATTTTCTATTTTTTGTTTACTAATAGGATTTGATTCAAATAAATTAGTTTGGTATTTCTTTTCTGGTTTTTTTTTATCCGAAAGTATTTTTCTAAGGCCATTTTTAGCACCGCTTCTAATTATCCATTTAGTATTAATTATTTGGAAAAATGGTTTTAAAAAATCATTTTTGTCAATGTTACTTTATTTAATGCCTTTTATAATTATTGATGGTTTTTGGACTATACGAAATTTTTCAAAAACGAATGAATTTATTCCTTTAGCATCTACAACCAAATATCATTTCTATAGAAATAAAGCATTTTTGGAACAGTTAAATCTTTATCATTACCTAGGTAAACCATTTTCATGTAATGGATGGTTTTTTGAAAATAAAAATTTGAATAAAATAGAGAATGTTTATCCAAAAAAATTTTTATCTTCAAATGAAGTAAAGGTTAAGATGTTGTTGGCGAAAGAATATTATTTAAAATCAATATCGAGATCTTTGTCTAAACATATTAGGGGAAATTATGAGTATAAATCATATAAAATTCAAAATTCTTTATTAAAAAAATATAAAGAAAAGTATGAATTAAATTCTTTTCATACTAGATTTTATTCAGCAAAAATACTTTTAAACCAGGGTACAATAAATGGATTTAAAAATTTCCCAAAATTCAATAAAGCATTAAATTATTTTCAAAAAATTTGGAATAATTTTGTATTTTATTTCGGTTTTTTCTCACTATTCGTTGGAATTTATCGTTTTAAAAATGATTTATTTAAATTATCAATAATCTTTCTACCAATTTTTCTGTTTTTGTTTTTTTCATTATCAAATATAGCTGAAACTAGAGAAATGTTTATTCCATCTTTTTTTATGTTACTATTTGCGGTCGAATTTTCTTCTTTCCTTATTTTAAAAAAAATGTGGTTGATGATTATTGGAATGTTTACTTTTGTGTTATTATTTTGAGTATTTGATTTTTTAAAATTAGTTTTTGACTCTTATTCGTGATTTCAATCAATTATTTAATGAATAATTTAATGTTTTTAGCATACCTTTTTCATGATTATAATAAAGGAGAATATCAATATAATATGTTTATGTAAAAGTTATTATTTAAATGAAATTTATTAAGTAAATAAATTAAAAATATTTTTCGATAGAATACCTTAAAAGTAAACGTATATTAAATGAAAAAACTATCATAAATAATAAACGATTCGGTTATAAGTTATTTCTTTTTGATTTATAAAATTTGTTTAAGACTTTATTTTTTAAATAGTGACTTATTGAGTATCTTCCGAGTATATTTTATTTCAAATCCTTAAACTAAATGTGTTTTAAAGATATTTTTGAGTTAGATTTGATAATGTGGAGAATCATAAAAGGCAGTATATGAATAAATTAATATCTATAATAATGCCAGCTTATAATGCTGAGGATTATATAAAAGAAGCCTTGCAAAGTATTCTAAACCAAACATATCCTCACTTTGAATTATTAATCTGTGATGATGGATCAACTGATAATACACTAAATATCTTAAACTCAATTAATGATAAAAGGATCCGATTATTTAAAAATGAAAAGAATTTAGGGAATTTAAAAACAACCAATTTTTTATTTTCAAAGTGTAATGGAGATTTCATTACAATACAAGATGCCGACGATTACTCAGATATTAACCGTTTGAAATTGTTACTGAATGCTTTTGAAAAAGATTCGGAATTAGGTATGGTAGGATCTAATTATTTAGCAATATCTTTTGATGGAAAAGAAATGTTTTCAGGAAATCTACCGTTGTTGAATGATGAAATAACCAGTATATCAAATAAAGAAGTTATACCAATGTTGTATGCTAGTGTTATGGTAAAAAAAGAGGTTTTTGAATCTGTGAAAACTTTTCCTATATTTTTCGATAGAAAAGGCTATGCTGATTTTGATTGGATGTCAAGAATACAGGAAGTAACTAAAGTAAAAAATATAAAAAATGTACTCTATATTTATCGAAGACATCCTTTTTCGTTTACTTCAAAAAATTCAACCTTAAAATTTAAAGAAACATATCATCAATTGATTGTAGAAATGCATTTAAGAAGGCTGATTGGGCAGGAAGATTTTTTTGAAACGAATAATAAGATTCAAATTAGGAAAATGATTTCAAATATTTATCTTCGTAGAGCAATCCAAAGTTATTGGGATAAATTAGAGGGAAGAAATGAATTGTTTTTTAAAAGTTTTTTAGCGTTTCCTTTTAATATTCAGATGATAAAAACTTTTTTATATACTTTAAGAAATCGATGAATAAAATTCAAAAATTATCTATTGTTATTCCGGCTTACAATGAAGCAAATACAATTCATTTAATATTAGATAAGGTTGCTTCTGTGAGTTTATTTCATCAAATTGAAAAAGAAGTAATTATCGTAAATGATTTTTCAACCGATCATACAGAAGAAGCTATTTTAAAATACATAGAGAATAGTAATTTAAATATTCAATATTTTAAACATACGTATAATCAAGGTAAGGGTTCAGCCTTACATACAGGAATCAGTAAGGCAACAGGTGAATATTTAATTATTCAAGATGCTGATTTGGAGTATGATCCTGAAGAATACAATGATTTATTAAAGCCTGTAATTCAAGGACATGCAGATGTTGTGTATGGTTCTCGTTTTATGGGAAGTAATCCTCATCGAATTTTGTTTTTTTGGCATACTATCGGAAATAAATTTTTAACATTTTTATCCAATCTTTTTACTAATTTGAACTTAACAGACATGGAAACATGTTATAAGTTATTTGACACGAAAATCATTCAATCAATAAATTTAAATGAAAAACGCTTTGGTTTTGAACCAGAAGTCACAGCTAAAATTTCGAGGGTGCCTAAAATTCGTATTTATGAGGTAGGTATTTCATATTATGGAAGAACATTTGAAGAAGGTAAAAAAATAGGTTGGAAAGATGGATTCAGAGCCATGTATTGCATATTGAAATATAACGTATTTAAAAAATAATTTTTTTGAATATAAAAAGACATATAGCAAAATTGTGTTTGCTTTTTTTTAAGAAAAGTGAAATAGTTAAGGTTATTGATGATTTATCTAATGAGAAAGTTGTCAAAAACAACGATCCATTAAATACGGGAGACATTAAAAAATGGAATCCTCCAACTTGGTATCAATCCTATACTGTAAATCAATATGCCTACTTAAAAATTAAAAGTTCATTCATTACAGAAGATGGAGTCATTTATAATTCTAATGAATTAATTAAAGAATCATTAGTGTATGAAACTTTTGAAAAAAGATTTAATATTGAGTACCTTTTATCTAAACTTGGTTTCTATAATTTAAAAAGGCAGAAAGATTTAGTGTTAATTTGGAATCATTGGGGCAAAGACAATTATTACCATTGGATTATTGATAGTTTATCCAATTTAATTCTAATTGAAGATAAAATTGAAAATTTTAAAATTTTATTGCCTCCAAATCCACCTCAATTTGTTATCGAATCCTTGAAAAGTTTTAATGTTAAGAATATAAAATTTCCAGAAAATAAAGTTATAATAGCAACGAATTTACTCTATCCTATTTTTCCTGTTTCATCAGGGAAAATGGATCCCATTTTGTTAAAGAGATTAAGAGAACATTTTTTAAACTTTATTAATCATCAAGACTTTTCAAAAATAGAGGTTTCTGAAAAAATATATGTTAGTAGATCTAGACAAAATAAACGTTCCATAATAAATGAAAACAATTTAATTTCAATTTTAGAAGATAAAACCTTTAAAGTTGTTCATTTTGAAGATTATACATTTTGGGAACAAATATATTTAATGAAACACGCTAAGACTCTAGTAGCACCGCACGGAGCAAATATGGTAAATATGTTAGTAATGTCAGAAAATTCAAAGGTTATTGAAATTAATAATGAAGATATTTCAAAGGCAACATTGTGTTATTGGTCTCTAGCAAGTAATTTAGGTTTTGATTATTACTACATACCTGTACATTCAGAAAATCAGCAATTTAAGTTAGATGAGAATGCTATAAATTTAATTGGAAATTACTGTTAGATGAAAAACAATAAAGGTGTTTTATTTGTAATCAATGATTTTAATGTCGGCGGAGCAGAATTGTTTGTTTTGCGACTAGGGGTTGCCTTACAAACGAATTATTCAATTTATATTTTAGATCTATTTCCTGATAAATGTGATTTAGAATTTAGGAAGCAATTTATTGAAAGTGGTTTTATTTTGCTTAATAGATATAATGAACTATCAAATTTTAAGGAAAAATTATTTTGGAAAATAAATGCTTTTTTTTCGATTTTTGGTGTAAAGGGTGTGTATAGTAAATTGAAGAAGAAAGAACAACATAAGTTACTTTTAAATTCTATTGATAAGAATTCCATAAAAATTATTCATTCTCATTATTTTTCAGCGGATACGTTTGTCAGAAATAATCTTTTAAAAAACAAATTGAAGTGGGTTATTACTATGCACGGAGACTATAACCAATCTGTGTACAACAAAATGAGTCAAGAGAAAGAATTATTTTTAACTACTGCAAAACAAAATATTCAAAAAGTTGATGTTTTGACGTATGTTGCAGACGTAAATTTAGCTCTATTGAAAGAGTTTGAATTAAAACCGAAACTATTAAAAAAAATCCGACTAGGTCTTTCTCAAGAATTAATTAAAAATGAAATCAATATACAAAAGAAAGATTTTACATTTTGCATGGTTGCTAGATCAAATCCGGATAAGGGATGGGAAATTTTAGTGAAAGCTTTTCTTTTGTTGAACGAAAATTATTCGAATACAAAACTATTTTGTATAGGACCGATTGAAGGAATTGTTCAAGAATTAGCTGAGAAATATTCAAAACATGAAAAAATTGAATTTACAGGTTATACAAATGTACCTTCAGATTATATTTTAAAGTCAGATATTGGGATTCTTCCTACTTATTTTGAGGGTGAAAGTTCTCCTTATTCTGTTATCGAATACCTGTCTTGTAATAAACCTGTAATAGCTACAGATAAAGGAGAAATCAGAGATATGCTTTCTAAGAATGATGAGATAGCCGGAATCGTTCTTCAATTATGCGATGACGATAAACCTTCTGTAAAAGAACTAAAGGAAGCGATGGAACTATTAATGTTAGATAAAATTTTATACGAGAAAATGGTTAAATTAACTCCTCGCGCTTTTGAAAAATTTACGATTCAGAAGTGTAAGGAAGAGTATATAGAATTGTATGAAAGTCTATTAAATTATTTATGAGATGGAAACTAATTCAATTGAAAATGTTTTAATATGTATCCCTTCATATACTCATGGAGGATCAGAAATACATAGCTTATATACCGCAAAGGCATTACAAAAAAAGGAAGGTGTAAAAGTCTTTTTTTTAGCATTTGGAAGAGTGGATACTTTTCAGAATAAATTAAATAATGAAGGTTTTGAAACGATTTATTTTCCACTTTCAAATTTTTTAAATTTAACTATTTTGAAAAAAATAGTTATTTTAATGAGATTAATAATGGTCCTGAGGAAATTTAAGTTTTCTGCTGTTTTTGCAGGCACTGAACAATGTAATTTGTTGATGGGACTCGTTTGGAGGTTTATAGGAGCAAATAGATTTTTTTGGCATCAATGGGGAATTGATACTAGAGAATCTTTTGGTTTCTTTGAGAAATTAGCAATGAAATTCAAACCAACTTACATTGCAAATAGTATAGCGTGTAGTCAAAATATTGCTAAAAGGCATCAATTGGATGTTTCAACTATTAAAGTAATTCATAATACTTTTAATGAAAAATTATTAGATATTAAAACTATAAATCCTACAGACGAGTTGAAAATTGCAATGGTAGCGAATTTTTTTGAAGAAAAAGACCATACCACTGTAATTGAGAGCGTAAGACTTTTTGTAGATAAACATCTCGATTCAAAAATTAAGGTATATTTTGTAGGCAGGTCGAATGGAGGTAGGTTAATGAAAAATGCAAAGGCACTCGCTTTTGATTTAAATCTAAATAATCATGTCGAATTCATAGGATTAGTTGAAGATGTAGCTGATTTTTTATCTAGAATGGATGTTGGGTTACTATCTACAAAAAGTGAAGGACTTTCGAATTCTCTTATAGAATATATGGCGGTTGGTTTACCGGTAATTGCAACAGATATTGTTCAGAATAGAGAGGCGTTGGGGCCTGGGAATAAGTTTTTCGAAGTTGGAAATCCTCAACAATTAGTAAATTTATTTGAAGAGTTTTATTTCAGAAGAGATACATTGAAATTCTTGGGTAAGTCAAATCGAGACTATGCAAAACAACATTTTTCCAATGAAAAATACAATCAAAAAATTTTAAATTTAATTAATAAGAATTGAGTTACTAATTGGATCTTTTCTCATTTTTGTCTATGCCGAAAATTAATAACATATATATAATAAATACTTCAAATCTAAACTTTTTTAAAAGTATAGGGTATTAAAATTTATCTAAGTAGATTAACACAAAATAAATAGTTAATAATAAACGAAAAAAATGTTGCATGAATAAAAAACCAGGAGTTTTATTCGTCATAAATGATTTTAATGTAGGAGGAGCTGAAGTTTTTATTCTTCGTTTAGGAAAAGCTTTGCAAGAGTCGTACAATGTATATATTACAGATATAAATCCTACTAAAAGTGATTCTGTTTTTAAACAACGTTATAAAAATAATGGATTTGAATTGGTTGAAAGTACTTTTAGTTTTTCTCAACCATTAGATTGGTTTTTATGGAAATTAAATGCTTTTTTCTCTCTACTAGGATATAAAAAGTTCTATAAAAATATATTGTTAATGAATCAAAAATCCTATTGGCGAAAGATTCTTCAACGTAAAAATATTCAAGTTGTCAATAGTCATTTAATAGCTTCAGATACATTTGTTTACAATGAAATTCAAAGATATAGAAAAACACAGCTATTTAAATGGGTAGTAACCATGCATAGTAGCTACAATCCTATTCATTATCAATCTTTATCAATCGATCAAAAATCAATTTTTTTCGAAAGAGTGAAAGCAATAATGAATTGTAGTGATGCAATTATTGGTGTAGCTGAAGAAAACTTCAAGATTTTTCAAGAAGTACATATAAACAAAACACCAAAAAAAATTTATTTGGGGTATGATCCAGGAGAAGAAGTAGTTATAGATGATGAAAAGGGAAATAACATTTTCACCATTCTTATGATTGGAAGAGGCATGAAAGAGAAGGGATGGGAAATAGCGATAAATTCATTTTTATCGATTAAAGATGAATATACACATGTTTATTTATACTTAATAGGTCCTTTAACTGAATACATGCAAAACTTAAAAGAAAAATATGAATGCTCTCAAATTCATTTTGAAGGATACCAAGAAAATCCAAGTTCATATTATAGAAACGCTAATTTATGTATACTGCCTTCATATGGAGAAAGCCTACCTTATACAATTATTGAGTCTTTAGGACATAATTTACCCGTTATTGTTTCAAACAGAGGAGAGATGGCGGGAATGATTAAGAATAAAGGAGTAGAGGCAGGTATTGTTTTAGAAGACGATGAAAATGGATACCCTAGTAGTCGACATTTAACGATGGTATTATTTGAATTAATAACAAATAAAGAAAAATACAACAAATTGAAATTCAATACGAAAGAAGTGTTTAATCAATTTAGTATCAAAAATTGTGTGAATCAATATTTAGAGCTATTTAAAGTTTAAAATGAATAAAGAAAAAAATATTTTAATTATTATTCCTTCCTTGACTTTGGGAGGAGCAGAAAAGCAAGCATTAAAATATGCCCAATCTTTAAAACGTTTAGGATTTAGGCCCTTTATTCTAGGTTTAGGAAGAGAAGGTGAGATGGTTGAAAAATTAAAAAAGCTAAATATTGATTATAAAACCTATTCTTTTGCAAGTTTTTTTAATTCAAATAAATTAATTCAATTACTTTTTTTAATAAAGTTTGTTCTCTTTGTTAATTCTTTAAAATGTAAATCGGCAATAAGTTTCACCTATTGGCCAAATATAATATTTAAACTCATTCACCCCTTTTGTGGTATTACGAAAATGTATTGGAATCAACGTTCTGTAGATTCTTTATCACGACCTATATTTTGGGAGAGAATTTCAAAAAATATAAGAGTAAATTATATAGCAAATAGTTTCTCTAGTGCAGCAAGTATTGCTAAAATACATTCTATTTCAAAGGATGATATTCGGGTTATTTATAATGTAATGGAATTATCTTCTTCTGAGATAATTGAACAAGAAAAAAATACGTTTGATATCATTATGGTTGCTAATTTTTTCGAAGAAAAAGATCATTTTACATTTATCTATGCTTTCCAAAAATTAGTTAGCCAAAATGGGAGTCTTAATTTGAAATTACATTTTGTTGGTTCAGCCCCTGGAGGAAGTGAACGTTTAATAGATGCAAAAGCATTAGCTTTTGATCTAGGATTAAGTGATCGGATTATTTTTCATGGAGCTGTTGTAGATGTTAAAACGATTTTGAAACAAATGGACATTGGAGTTTTATCAACTTATTCGGAGGGATTTTCGAATGCTATTATGGAATATATGGATATAGGATTACCTGTTGTCGCTACTTTTATCGGTTCTAACTTGGAAGCCTTAACAGATGCGAATAAGGAGTTTTTATTTGAAGTTGAAAATGTAGATGAATTAACTAAAAAACTAAATCAATTTATTTTAGATGAAAATTTAAGAAGAGAAATAGGTGAAAGAAATAGAGAAATCGCTCAAAATACATTTCATATTCGTAATTTAGATGAAGCTTTAAGAAAGTTATTTATACAATAAATGGAAAATTTAGTTTCAGTTATCATTCCTTGTTATAACCAAGGTAAATTTTTAGAAGAATGTTTGAATTCAGTTTATGATTCTTCATACAAACAAGTTGAAGTAATAGTCATCAATGATGGATCAACAGATAATTCAAGAGAATTTATCTCAACTTTGAAGACAAAATTTAATTTTATTTTAATTGATCAAATAAATTTAGGTCCTTCTTTGGCAAGAAATAATGCTATCAAAGTTAGTAAAGGAAAATACATTTTACCATTAGATGCGGATGATAAAATAGGTAGATTTTACATTGAAAGCGCTCTTAAACAATTAGAAGATAATGATAAAATAGGTATTGTTTATTGCAAATCAGAATTTTTTGGAGAAAAAGTAGGGGAATGGAAATTACCTAATTATTCATTTCAACAAATGCTAACACAGAATTTAATTTTTAATTGTGCTCTGTTCCGTAGAGAAGATTATAACAAAACCATTGGATATAATCCAAACATGAAAGATGGATGGGAAGATTGGGATTTTTGGTTGTCTTTGATTGAATTCGGAGCGAAAGTAGAAAAAATAGACGAAATAGGTTTTTATTATCGTATTCGAAATAATTCTAGAGAAAGAAGTTTAGACAAAGAAAAAGTCAGACGATTAAGAAAACAAATTTATATTAATCACTTAGATTTATATTTGAAGCATTTTGATAATCCTATCAATCAATATTTTGAAATTCAAGATTTAAAAGAATTCAAAAAAAGTTTTCATCATCTATTAAACACTAAAGATTATAAAATTGGTAGATTTGTATTGAGCCCTTTAAGATTCATTAAAAAAATAATTCAGAAAAAAGCGTGAACACTAATCCCTCCGTATTAATAGTTGTGTTGAATTGGATGAAGTATGAAGATACGGTAAATTGTGTCCGTTCATTGCAACAATTAGAGTATTCCAATTTCACCATTTATGTAGTGGATAATGCTTCTAGAAATCAATCTTTTCAGGTATTAAAAGAAACTTTTCCTTCAGAAATAATTGTTCAATCAAAAGAAAATAATGGCTATGCTGCCGGAAATAAGATTGGTTCTGATTATGCTATAGTTCATGGCTTTGATTTAATTTGGATACTCAACAATGATTGTGTCGTTCGTAAAGAGAGTTTAACTCATCTTGTTGAATCTTTTAAAAAGTATGGTGATGCTTTGTATAGTAATACGACTTTAATGTCTGAAAATCCAGACGTTATTCATTATGCAGGTACCTATGCAATTGATGAACCATTACAACCAGATAAATATCCAACTTATGATAAATTAAAAGGGAAATTATTAGATGATCTAAAAGAAGATTTGTCAGATCATCCAGCACGTATTTATGGGCATTCGATGTTGATTCCTGTCAGTGTAATCAAGAAGTTTGGTTTTATGGATACCGATTATTTTATGTTTTGTGAAGAAACAGATTATACTTTGTCATTACATAAAAAAGGAATACCTTCAAGGTATGTCGCAAAAGCAATTATAACCCATATTAGTACCTCAACCTTTAAATTAAGTCCAAATATGAAATACATCGGTACTTATTATGGTGTTAGAAACCGTTTTCATATGGATAGAAAATTTCCAAGTGGTTATCGTATGAGAGTTATCAAGCAACTAGGAGGATGGAAAGGTTTAGTCAAATTTGTACTTTTAAACCGTTTCTTAGGCAAGAATTATTTAGAAGATGAGGTACATTATACGATGTTAGGAATTTGGCATGCTATCATCAATAAAAGAGGAAAAGTTATCTCACCGGAAAATTTATTGTAATGCCTTATTTTTCAATTGTCATTCCTACTTTCAAACGTGCTCATTCTATTCGTAAAGCACTAGAAAGTTTATTGTTACAAACTTTTCAAGATTTTGAAGTGATCATAGTTGATGATGCTTCACCAGATGATACAGAAAAAATCGTTAAAACAATTAGTGATCAACGAATAAAATACATTAAAAATGAAACCAATCAAGAACGATGTGTTTCAAGAAATATTGGAATTGAAGCAGCAAGTGGAACCTATGTTTGTTTTTTGGATAGCGATGATTACCATTTGCCTTATCATTTGCAGTTACTTTACGAGTTGATTCAACAAAAAATAGAACCGGTTGCTTTTTTCTTTACGAATGCATGGGATGAAACAGAAGATGGAGTTAGATCAGAACGTTTGTGTCCAGATTTCATAAATGAATCTCAAAAATCATTTGAATATTTTTTGAAATATACGGTAAATCCTCAACGTTGGTGTGTTCATCGAGATATTTTTAAAAAAGTGCAGTTTGATCCTGAAGTCATTATTTGTGAAGACATGGATACGAGTTTGAGAATTGTAAACGCAGGTTTTCCTGTTTTTCAATTGAATGAACGAACAACTGTTTATGTTGCAGCAGCAGATAGTTTTACACACGGGGATACTCAAAAATGGGAAAAAGAATTATTCTATTTGAAACGTATTTTTGCTAAAAAAGAATTAAAAGGAAAACTTCCTTCGAAAGAGAAAAACCGATTATTTAGTATGTGTTATTTTCATTTATCAAATAAGCAATTTATTTTAAAAAATAGATGGACGACAATTAAATATGCAATTTTATCTTTTTTTTTATATCCTAGCGGTTATAATGGAAAAACGAATAAAATTTTATCAGTCAATTTTATATATTCAATCTTAAAGAGATGAAAAAATATTTTTCAAAACCAATCAATTATTCATTAGACTACAAATTTGAACTTCCAATCAATTTTGATGAAAATTGGAAAAATATTTTTAAAAAGGATTTACAACATAAATCGATTGAATTAGGAGTAAGAAAGTTAAATAATGTTTTTGTTAATCATTACGGATTAGTTTTGAACAATCTTTTTCTTGTTAAATCTTGCGCGCCTAATACAGGGTTTGTGAAATATGATGACGATAAGTTTTACTTAAAGCATTGGAAGTTACTTTTAGAACAATACCTAGTATGTAAATATGGAAAAAGTCTAGAGTCAATAGAATTAGAAGACACTACACAATATTTATTACTTCATTCTCCTTGGTTTAGTTATTATTTTTGGATAAGTGAGTGTATTCCAAGATTACTTTCTGTGAGAGAACATTTAGATGAAATAACGTTGATATACCCTGAAGAATGGGACAAATTTACATTTGTAACAGAAACGTTGGCTTTATTTCCTAACTTGAAAATTGAGAAAATACAAAAAGGTGTTCATTTATTTGTGCTAAGGTTAATACTTCCGGAAGTAAAACCGTGGAGTCCTATGTTTATACCTGAATTAGTTTTTGGCACTAAACAACTTTTGGAAAAACATGTTTTGTCTTTAAATTTAGACCTTCCTATATATGAAAAGATTTATATTTCTAGAAAAAAGGCTGCAAGAAGAAAGTTTTTAGATGAAAATGAAATTGAAAATTTTTTAAATAAAGAAGGGTTTGTGGCTGTTGTAATGGAAGACTATTCTTTTTTTGAGCAGATATTTTTAATGATGAATGCTAAAGTTGTTTGTGGTATAACTGGTGCTGGCCACATTAATGCAATGTTTATGAAAGAGGGTTCGTATTTCTTTGATTTTACTAATATAGGATATAAGAAAAGTAGTATTTATAAATTTCATTATCATAAATTGTGTAATATTGTAGGTTTAAAATATTTAGTACAATTTTTTGATTATAAAATAGATCCAAATATTAAAAAGTTTAGTCAACAACCCTTAATCCCTGATTATAATTTATTGAGAAAAAATTTAAAATTATTATTAAAATGAATTTCATATCAGATAAAGCAAAAATTGGAAATAATGTATTTATAGGAATGTTTTCAATTATTGAAGAAGGAGTAATTATTGGGGATAACGTTTCTATTGGAGACTTATGTATAGTGAGAAAAAATGCAAAAATTGGTGATGGATGTAAATTTACAGCTTATTGTGAAATTCGAGAAAATGTTATCATAGGAAAAAACACTTCATTTGGAAGTAGATGTACAATATCTGCAAATGCTAAAATCGGCGATAATGTTACTATTAAATATGGTTTTGTTTTGACAGATACGCCTAATTTAAAAGAAGGAAATGTGAAAGATGTAGGTTCAATTGGGAATAATACTTTAATAGGAGCAAATGTATCTTTAATGCCTGGTATAACTTTGGGTGATAATGTTATTATAGGAGCTACTTCACAAGTGAGATGTGATGTTCCTGAAAATGAAATTTGGTTTGGTATACCCGCAGTGTTTTATAAAAAAAATAGTTAAATGTATCTTTTTGAGAATCCAATTAAATGTAGTGATATCTGTTTTTTATTTGATTTAAAACTAATAGGAAAAGATATTAAAATAACAGAAATAGCAACAACTGATTATTGTTCAGATAGTTCTATTGGTTGGATTAAGAATGAATCTTTTTTTAATAAAATTTACAAGGGTGCTCTTATTTGTAATAAGTCTGATCTTGGAAAAATAGTATTAAATAATAATTTAACTTATATAGTTACTGAATCGTCTCCTCGATTAGCTTTTTCGAAAGTAATTAATCATTTCAATCCACAATCATCAAAGAATGATTTTGAGAATAAGGTAGAGAAATTTAAGGAAAATAAAAAGTTAAAAATTGGAGAAAATGTTTTTATTGCTGATAATGTAACGATAGGAGATAACACTATTATTCATCACAATGTTTCGATTTATTCAAATACTCAAATTGGTGAAAACTGTGTTATTCAATCTAATGTTAGCATCGGAACAGAAGGTTTAGGTTTGGATTTGGATGACGAGACTAATTTACTAGTTAAATTTCCACAATTAGGAGGGGTAATTTTAGAAGATTATGTAGAAATAGGTCCAAATTCCACAATAAGAAGGGCGGCTTTAAAAAACACAATTATAAAAAGAGGAACTAAAATTGGTGCACTTTGTAATATTGGACATAATTCTGTAATTGGTGAAAATTGTATTTTAACTTGTAATATAGTTACATCTGGCTCATCGGTTGTTGGAAATAATGTGTTTCTTGGTGTTGGTAGTATATTAAAACAAGGAGTTATAGTTGAAAGCAATTCCGTTGTTGGTCAAGGCTCTGTTGTTGTTAAAAATATACCTATGGGAGAAACATGGGTTGGGAATCCTGCTAAAAAAATGTAAAACTTTTTTTACTTTATAAAGTAGTAAATATTGTAAATCCCAACTGTTTTTATTTGGTTTAAATTATATTTTGTTTTTTTTGGGATGTTATTTATAAAATCTTTCTCAAAAGGATAATAACTTGTTTCAACTAATTTTAAAGTGTCTTGATTGTATGATTTTTTAATTCGATTAATAATTTTATTTGGGTTTAATTTAAAGTCGTAACATATCATTTTTACATCTAATAGGTAGATCGTAGCATTTAAGTTTTTATGACTCACAACTACTCTTTCATTCTTGTTTAAATAAGGTTTTAGTTGTTTGATATTTACATAATTTACATCATCCAACAATAAATTTTGATCAATTCCCAATTCTTGTAAATTGTATTTTTGTTCAACATACCTGAAATGTCCCCAGTTTTCTCTGTAATACATGGATAAGTAATTGATAAAGTATAATAAAAAAATGGATGAAAATAGGATCAAAAAACGTTCTTTATAAACGTAACCTAAAATAAAAATGATTGGAAAATAGGTTCCAATATAGTCTGTAGCTCTAATTTTAAAATCGACATCTGTACCAATTGAAAGTAAGAAGGGAAGAATTAAAATTGTTAATATAATAGGAGTAGATGATAAAAAATCTTTTTTCAAAAGTAATTGATCAATTATTAAGAATAAGAAAATAGCAATGAATAAATTCATCGATGCATATTCATGCTCTCCTTTAATGACTTCAAAATAATAGAATAGACAACTCGCTAGAATAATAATAAAATAAGATGACTTTTTTTGAAGGATACTCAATTTAGGTTTTAAATTGACAAAAGCAAGAATACCAAGCGCCAGTAATAAACATTCAAATAAGACATATTTTAAAGTGACAAATGTCCATCGAACAATTGGAAGAATACCATGTTTTTCTTTATAATCATAGTTTGAATAAGCTGTCATGTTAGGTATGATTTCTTCCTGTATGAAATGAAATGGAGTCTCAATAAAAGTAAAATAAATCACTATACAGGACAAGATGCCGAGGTTAAAAATAAGGTATGCTTTTAAATTCTTTTTTCCTAAATAAAAATAAATTAAAAAATAAAACAATGGATATATTGTTACTGTTGTAATCATTATAAAAGGATGAAAACCAATACTTAATCCTGATATAAACAATAGAAATAGGTAGTTTTTATTGTTATTAAATTGACTTATCGAGATTAAGAAAAATCCAATTGCAAGTGGCAATAATGTTTTGTTTAAATTAGCATAATAAGGAATGTTACAAATAGGCAAAGAGAAGATTGCATTTCCGATAATTGTAATACTTATAATCACAAAAAAGTGTACCGATTTTAATTGAAGTTTTTCTTTAAAATAAGTGTAGATTCCAAAACTTAAAATGGTAAAGGTGATGATTTCAAAAAAAATGTAACTTAAACGAATAGCATGAATGTTTCCATTAAAGATATTTTGAAATAGTTTGTAAAATTGAGTTGGCGCATCACCACCTGAAGGAAGGTCACGTATCAATAAAAGAAACCAGGCTTCGTCATCCATTACTAAACCTTTATTTATAAGAAAGAACTTTACTAATATAATTGATAAACCAATTAATCCAAATGTGATGAATGAAAATAGTTGAATCTTTTTTGACATTTAATTATAATTACTTGAATTGAATTCAAAATTAATATTTAACAATTAATAACTTGTCATAAATGATTATAAGATTTATTATTAACTGTTTTTTTATACAGAGGAAGATTATAGGATTATTTAATTAGAAGATAACTGACCATATTATTTAAAAATAATAAATTAGGTAAGATTTGTAAACATAACTCAGGTTATTAATTTAACTTTGTCAAAAAAACAGTGATGATCATTGAGTTAATACTTTATTTATTTTGTTTTATATTTTTCTATTCATTAGGATATTTATACAATCGTTACTTGTTGAAGTCATACATATCTTCAACTTTTAATTCAAAGTCTGAACGTATATTAGTTAAATTGTTTCTGGGAGTTTTTCTTACAATTACGATTTATTCAGTTTTAAGAACTCAGTTCGTCAATACTTATGTTATATTTTTTGTTTTTTTTATGGTTTTGCCCTTTTTGAAATTGAAAAGACAAGTTCAACTGGTAGAAAAAATAAGGTTTAAAGAAATTATAAGCAAAAAATCACTTGTTTTTTTAGTAATATTACTTTTATTTTTTGTTTTTCACCATTATTTATTTACTTATGAAGGGAAAACTCCCTTTTATGATTTTCTCTTTTTAGCAAAAATCTCTACAGGACTTGTTAACAATGGAGTAGAGAGTATCTTTTCTGCAACTAGTTCTTATTATAATACAAGTGTAAACCCCTATTTATACCATTATTTTGATTTGTGGTTTACTGGTATATTATCTAAAACCTTTAACTATTCAGAATACAATATTCTTTTGAATATATGTTTTCCATTTTTTCATTTTATAGTTTTTACTTTACTTTTTGTAATAGTAAAGTATTTTTTTAAGAAATTCTATTTAAGTATTTTGCTTTCATTTGGATTGTTATTTGGAAGCGAATTTTTCTTCAAAATAGATGGTCCATTATATGAATTAATTGAAATGTATAGAGGATTACCTTATTCACTTTTTTATAAACTTTTGATTATATACATCTTTGTATTGTTTTCATATTTTTTTTACTTAAAAAAGTTATTAGTTCTTTCTGTTATTTCAATTTGTGCGTTACTAATTGTTTATCCAACTACAATTCCAGCATTCTTTTTTTTAGCGAATGTAATTTTGTTTTACGATCTTATTTTTAAACGAAAATTGAATTACTATCCCTTACCAATTTTTGGAGTTATTCTTTATGTTGTTATATTTCAAAAAATATTTAAATATGATGAAGTTTCAAATGTTCAATTTCATCTATATACAATTAAACAATACTTAATTTTAATTCTTGAAAGTTTTATTAAAATTTTTATTGAACATTATCTAGTAATTGTATTGGGTCTTTATCTTTCCTTTAAATGTTTTAAAAAGGTTGTGTCTAATCGTGCAATACAATTTAGTTTTTTTTCAATTTTAGGTTCAATTTTATATGTATATTTCAATCCGCCAGGAGTGATGGATATAAATCAAGTTATAAATAATATATCCCCAGTTTTAGTTTTAGTAATCACTGTTGAATTAGTTCATATTATATCAAGTAAATATATTCTTAACACAATTATTGCTGTAACAATTTTTGTTGGGATTATTAATGTTTTCAAAAATTACACTGATCCTAATGTAAAATTGTTAGGAAAAAAACTTAAACATTCCCAAGAATTTCAAAAGTCAACTATTCGTTTAATGTTAGAAAGAAATGAATCAAATTTTTGTTCGATTTCCAAAATTCAACCACGTTATGATTTTTATCATACTAGTATGTGTTTTAATTATATTTTAGTTCAAAAAAATATTAATACTCCACTTGAAATAAATGTGTTATTTGAGCCTTTTAAATTTATACGCAATTATTCTAAGGTGAATTTAAATTACCCTCCGAATCAATATTTTTCGAATCACAATGATTCAGTTGAATCAGTTTACAATTATTTAAGAATGAATAATTTTAAGTATGTTTTGTTAGAACGTACAGCCTGTTCAAATAATGATAAATTATTAAGTTTTTTGAAAACAAAGTGTTCTAAAATTATTGAAGATAAAAATACGAAAGATGCAATCTTTCAATTAAATTAGTTTATGTTTTTTTCAATTATTATTCCAACTTATAATCGAGGACATCTGATTTCAGAAACAATACGCTCTGTTCAAAAGCAAACATTTGATGATTGGGAGTGTATTATTATCGATGATGGTTCGGAAGACAACACGAAAGTGGTTATTGAAAATTTAATCAAAGCAGATACTCGAATTAGATATGTTTATCAAGATAATGCTGAACGCAGCGCAGCACGTAATAATGGTATTAAACATGCTTTAGGTGAATACATTTGTTTTTTAGATAGTGATGATGCTTTTTATTCAAATCATCTTTCAGTATTATTCAGAACAATTCAAGTTTCTAAAGAAAAATATCAGGTGTTTTATGTGGATATGAAAGTTAAAACAAGAGATAATATAAAAATTGTTACAGATCCTATCAAAAGTGAAGATGTATTTCATTTTTTATCATACCATCCTTTGATACCAGCACGTGTATGTGTACCAAGTAATATATTAAAAGCAAATTTATTTGATGAAGACATAGTGGTGGTGGAGGATTTAATATTATGGCTACGTTTAGCGGAAAAAGTTCCATTTGAACATATTCCAGAACCGACAGTTGTTTATAATTTACATGAAGGGAATTCTGTTGATATTGCGAATACTGGATTTCAAAAACGTTTAGCGGGTTTGAAAGTCTTTAGAAACCGTTATCCTTTTTTGTGGGGTAAGATATCAAAAAAAGATCAAGCATTTTTAATTGGAAATACCCATTTTGGAATAGCTAGACATCATATTTATCACAAACGAAGATGGAAAGCCATAAATGAATTAGTGTTATCTGTTTGTTATCAACAAAAACATCATCAGTTGAAACATAAGTTTTATTTAATTTTACAATTGTTGAAAGGACGATATGAGTAATAATTCAATTTATTTTAAGAATTTAAATGGGCTTCGTTTTTTAGCTGCTTTTTCTGTATTATTAGCACATACAGAATTATTAAAAAAATTACATGGGCTACCCAATATTAATGATTTAGCTTTTTATACTAATACGAATGGGCACATAGGTGTTATTTTGTTTTTTGTATTGAGTGGTTTTTTGATTACTTATTTATTACTACAAGAAGAAAGTAACAAGGGTAAAATTTCGATTAAACAATTTTATGTGCGAAGAATGTTACGTATTTGGCCATTGTACTTTTTGATGGTTATTATAGCTTCATTGATTTATTTTTCAACAAAAAATCCAATTTTTGGAGTAAAAGGTTGGTGGGGGTATTTTTCAATTTTTCCGAATGTTTCAAAAGCATTTGGATTTTATTATGATGGGGTTGTTCATTTGTGGTCAATTGGAGTGGAAGAGCAGTTTTATTTGATTTGGCCTTATATATTATTATTAACAGTAAAATTGAAACGATTAAGATTGTATTTGTTGATTGGGATTTTTATTATCGTCAGTCTTTTAACTCATTTTATTTGGTTTATACAATCACACTTTAATGTATTTTCAGTTAGTAGTTTTGAGTTCTGGGATCGTTTTTTTAAAATGTTTAAAATTAACTCAATGGCTTTAGGTGGAATTGTTGGTTTATTAGTTTTTAGAGGTATTAAAATTAAGGTTTTTAATTCAAGGTTAATCAGACTTATCATTTTCTTTTTACCCTTTGTATTTTGGTATAGCGGCTTTCAATTTAAAGTATTTAATGATGAAATTTACACCTTATTATTTGCATTAATTTTGTATTTATTTGCATTATATGATAAAACAATTAATTTGGAACAAAAATGGTTGAATAATTTGGGGATAATCTCTTATGGAATTTATGTTTATCATTGGTTAGTAATTCTGGGGATGATTCAACTAATTAAATATTTTAATATTCAAAATTTAATTTATTCTAATTTAATAATTTATATAGGTGGAATAACGCTAACATTATTAATTTCTTATATTTCGTTTTACTACTTTGAAAGACGTTTTTTAAACTTAAAATCTAGGTTTGAATGAAAGTTTTACATGTAATTCCTTCCTTAGTCAAAGGAGGTGCAGAACGCATTGCTTTGGATATTTACCAAGAACTTTTAAAAAGCGAAGAGCATGAAGTTCGAATGGTTTACTTTCGTTCAACAAATGATTATGAATACATTACTAAAGAATTAAATGTAGAAAAAATTGAATTGAGTTATCAATTATCATTAATGTCAAAATCAAAGGGTAATATTGAAGCATTACAACGAATTGTTGACGATTTTCAACCTGATGTGATTCATTCTCATTTATTTGAAAGTGAAATTATGTTGTCTCAATTAAAGAACTTTGAAGGCAAACATATCGTGCATTTCCATGATAATATGCGTCAGTTAAAAAAATGGCAAGGCAAGTTTTCTAAAAAGTATTTAACGGAATGGTATGAGCGTAATAAGGTATTGAATTCATACAATAAACGTCATGTTGAATTTATTGGAATATCGAAAGATACATTGGCCTATATACATGAAAATATGCCACACCATTTTAAGAGTCATTTTTTGTTGAATGCTATTAATTTGGAAAGATTTAAAGAGCCAAAAAATAACCAACGAAAAGAATTGACAGCTGTCATTATTGGTAGTTTGGTGGATAAAAAGAACCAAGAATTAGCGATCAAAACTATTAAAGAATTACATAATAAAGGCTTCCCTTTTCATTTGTATATTTTAGGAGATGGCATTAACAGACCTAAGTTAGAAGCATTAAGAGAGGACTTAGGTTTGACGTCAGATATTCATTTTGAAGGTAATGTAGATTATCCTGAATACTATTTGCATCAAGCTACTGTATATTTGCATACAGCTAGTTATGAGCCTTTTGGCTTGGTTATGTTGGAGGCAATGGCAGCAGGAATTCCTATAGTTTGTACAGATGGAAAAGGTAATAGAGATATTATTGAAAATAATGCGAATGGATTCATTGATACTACTTTTAACCCAATGGTATTAGCAGAACTTATCATCAATTTACTATCAAATCAATCGAAGAGGGATGAAATGGTTGAAAATGCAAAACGCTATTGTCAAAAATATGATATAAAAGAGTACGTTAAAAGGTTAATTGAGATTTATAAATATTAACTAAGTTTGACTAATTCGTTAATAAATTCGTTATAATTTTTTCGCGCATTATAATTTTTTTCCCAAGTAAAGAATGCATTTTGTATTAATGCTTTTTTTTCATCATCTGTGGCTTTTAGAATTTCAATTATTGCGTTTTTAATTATATCTGGAGTGCAATTTTCAGGAATTAGTCTACCATTTTGATTGGTTACGATTTCAGCATTTCCACCTACATTTGTTGCTACACAAGGAATTCCCATAGACATAGCCTCCATAATAGAAACAGGTATTCCTTCTGATGAACTAACATTGATGAAAAGTGTTGGATAAATTTGCTTGTAAAAATTTAATACTTCTTCATTTGCAACTCGACCTTTCCAATAAGTATTTATATTTATGTTTAATTTTTGTTGTGCTAATTGTTTGAGTTGTAATTCCTTTTTTCCATCACCAAAATGAAACCAATTAATTTTTAAATCATTAATTAAACCAAGCGCTTCAATTATTAAGTCAACTCTTTTAACATCTATAAGGTTAGAACAACTAACAATATTAATTTCTTCATTGCTATGTTTTAGATCATTAAATTCAATCTGTTTTTTTACACCTAATTTTGAAACTCCTATTTTTGAAGTACATTTCCATTTTTTTTCACAATAATCGAAACCATCTTGAGAAATAAAGTAGATTTTGGAAAGGTATTTATTAATAAAATGACGAAGAGGAAGATAATTGTATTTATTTTCTTCAAAGTATATATCCCAACGATGCGCTCTAGTAACCGTTTTAAGTTGTTCATTGTATTTTTTATTTAGAAAAGCCAATCCAATAGAATGATCATCACACCAATAACTATACAATATACTTGTTTTAATTTCGTTAGAAGATAAGTGTTTTTCGATTGCTTTTTGCATTTTTTTTCCTTTACTTATTGAGATAAATAAAGTTTTAAAAAATCCAATTGTAGGTATTTGTTTGTAAATGAATAACATTCGGAAAATTTCTTTCCAAACAAGTATTGATAATAAATGAAAGTTACTTTTGAGTGTTTCTTTTTTGTTTAAATCTAATGGTGTATGGATACAATTTACATTCGTTGGAATAGCACGTTTTGTTCCATCGTTGTAGGAATGTAAAATTGTAATTTTATCAAATGCTTTTGCAAGAATTGGAATTTCATTTTCAAGAAAAGTCTCCTGCTTTCCATAAGGGAATGAAGCTGTAATAAGAACAAGTTTTTTTTTCATTTCAACCTTAGTAATCAAACATTCATCATTAAATATTCACTATTTTTAACCATCACGCTTTCATTAGTCCAAGTTTGACTTTTATTTTTCTGATGATAGCCCCGAAAACATAATTTAACGTTAAATCTTGACCTCGACTTTTTTGTTGATCAATTCTAAAAAAGTTATAAAATTTAACGTATTCTCCTTGATTTGGTTTTTGAATTCTACCACTAATTTGTGTGGTATCTAATCCATAAGGAAATTTAAAACAAAAGGCTAATGACTCAGAGGATAATAAAACATCACATTTATCAGAATCAATTTCTTTTTCTTTCCACCCTTGAAGTGACAATTCAAATGATTTATTGTGATCGTATAAATATACGAAAGTTGGTTTTAGAATGAATTTAATCCATTTAGGATTTGTATCATTTAGATTTTGAATGAATTTATTAGCTAATATACCAAGTTCTCCTATTTCGTATGGTTGATTTTTTTCTAAAATTGACTGATTTTCTTCAATAAGCTTAAAATCATTTTTATATGCATTGATTGAATTTGTCGAATCCCAATTTTGAAAAATGGTATATTTATCTCCGTTATAAAGTACCACTGGTTCAGTTGAAGTATTTTCATTTAAAAAACGAAAGGTGGTTTCTGCTGTATTTACACTATCGTTTAAATAGAAATTTTCTTCATGACAAAAATAAACATAACTAGCAATTGGAATTGTTATTTTAGGTTTGAAAGCATCAACTTGAAGTTTCATATAACCTAGTTTATCTTTAGCAATTTTTTCTCTGTAAGGTTTGTCGTCTTTATTCCCCGCCCAATAAGCATATGAGAATTGAGTTAATAAAACATCGACCTTACCCACTTTATTATGAATATATTCAGCCTCAGAAAGGTTTCTTATTCCACAATCATTCGTATTCAAAATTGTTTTTCCATCAGCTTTATAAGCAATCCATGAATCACCTTCATTAAAGTATTCACATATAATTTTAAAATCATCAGAAAGATCTAACCATTGATCTTTTTTTAATTCAATAACCTCTTTGAAACCATTATTACGACAATAATTTGCGACACGTCCATCAATAGTTTCTTGAAAAAGGACGGTTATATTTTTTTTATATTCTGCAGGTATTTTTTTTAGATTCGGAGGGTAAAAGTGATCTGGGTGTTCATGTGAAAACCAAATATATTGGATATCCTTGAAATCTTCATACGAAAATTTACTTTTACTTAATAAATCCCAACCATTATTAAATATTCTACCTTCTAACCAAGGGTCGCATAGAATTTTTATGTTTTTGTGTTTAACTATAAAACTCGAGTGATTTACAAATTCAATTTCCATGCGATTTTCTTTTTTAAACATACTCAAAGAAGATATGAGTATATAATTTGATATTTTCAACTTTACTAATGTGCTAATTTAGAAAAATATTTATGATTTGTAATGGTTGTTTTGTGTCATTATATTGTTATATGTTAATATCATGTAGTTAATTCTTTAAAGTTTTTCTTCTTAAAATCTTGAATCTTATGTCTATCTTTGATTTGTGAGAAAAAAGAAATTACTGATTTTAGCATATGATTTTCCTCCGTACATTTCAGTTGGAGGATTAAGACCTTTTGCATGGTTTAAATATTTAGACCAGGAAAAATGGGAAATCACAGTTGTTACACGTTTTTGGGATAAAGAGGTTGTCAATGCTGTAGATTGTGTAAAACCGACCTCAATTAAAAAAGTACACTATACAAAAGAGCCTGAAGGGGATGTTTATAGAATTCCGTTTAAGCCTAATTTGAGAGATAAAATACTTTTAAAATTTGGATTTGGTAAATTTGTTTTATTGCGTCGTGTAATGTCTTTTTTTATCGATTTATTAAAACATTACTTCTTTCAATTTGATAAATACAGTGAAATATATCAGGTGTCTGATCATCTTTTAACAGATAATAAATTTGATGTAATTCTAGCAACTGGGGAACCTTTTGTCTTATTTAAATACGCACATTTATTAAGTGCAAAGCACAATGTGAAATGGGTGGCAGATTATAGAGATGGTTGGACAACAAATCAGAAAAAAGAAAAGTTATCAAAACCTGAGTTTATTTTAAATGAAGTGTTTAAAAGACTTGAGAAAAAGTATATGTCCAATGTTTCATTAATTACTACTGCGGCACCTTCTTATAAAAAAGAATTGTTAAAATTATTTCCATCTACACCTATGGAAGTTGTTTTTAATGGGTATTTAGAAGATCATTCTGTAATTGATATGATTCAAAACAGCAATTTTAAACCTGATTTTTTTGAAATAAGTTATGTAGGAACTTTATATCCACACCAAAATGTAGAATTGTTTTTAGAGGGGGTGAAGTTTTTAATTGAAGAATTAGATCTAAAAAAAGGCCAAATAATGGTCAATTTTATTGGAATGAACTTCTATGAAAGACAAAAAGAGCGTGTTTTAAGTTATTCAGATGAATTAAAAGAATTTATTAAGTTCACTGATAAACTAAATTTCAATGATTTACATTCTGAACTTCAAAAATCTTCTATTTTATTATTACTAACCAAAAAACATTTAGATTGGTTAAATGCTAAAATATTTGATTATATACTATCTAATAAACGAATAATGATAGCCGAAAATGATTTAGGTATAATGGAAAAAATTTTAAAAGATGTCAATAATACCGCCTCTTTTTGTAATAATTCAAAGGAAGTTTATTTAGAATTAAAAAAGGGATTTTTAGAATTTAAAGATAAAGGTTACCTTTCAAATAAAAATTCTAATTTAGAGCATTATACTAGACGATATCAAACGAAGATACTGGCAGACTTACTAATAGAAATATAGCTTTTAGTAATTAACAGTTAGTGATTAGTCTTTAGTTTTTTAAGCCAATCTATTTGTCTAAAATCTAATTAACATTATTTACTCATCGGTAATTCTTCAGGAGTAGCTTTTCCGTATTTAATTTTATCATAGACATTATTGATATGACCGATGTCAAAACATTGAATCCCTTGTTGAGATAATTCATAAGCTAAAACAGTAGCTGTAGGTCCAAGTGCACAGATTACCAAAGGGTTATCCTTACCTTTAATTTCTAATAAAACATTTTTTTTTAAATTTTCATACTCGCCCCAAGCATTTTTTGGTAAACTATATAATGTTGAAGAATTTTTTATGTTTTTGAAAATTTCATGATTTGTATCAAAGCGAGAACCTTTACCAGTTATAAAGATAACATACCTATTCTCCCAACATTTCATAAAAGTATGAATTTGATCTAAGTTAAATTCTCTAGAAATAGATTGGTTGTAATAAATACTTTTATTGTTAGTTAGGTAGGTCAAAAAGAATAGATTTTCAAACCAAAATTGTTTCCAAAAAGTCGTTAAACGATCTTTTCGTAATTCAGGTAAACCAATTATACAATTGTCATTTTCGTTTTTTAATATTTCAATTAATTTAGTTTGAAGTTTTCTGTCTTTTTTTTGAAAGCCAATTGATCTGTAAAGTGCTAAGAAAAATTCACCATCTCCAAAACGTGCAATTGATTTCTTTTCGTTGACTATACAGTCAATTGTCTCATCTATTGATTTTACTTTTGGATATTTAGAAATGTGTTTTGAAATATAGGTCAAATATGTCTGTTCAGTAGGTTTAGTTAATTTCCAAAATAACCTAAGAACAAAACGAATGTATGGGTATAAAAAAATCATATTATTATTTATAATAAACTGTAAATTTAGTAAAATTGAACTCTTTATTAAGTGTAATCTGAAATACGATTTTAATATTTAAACTTTTTCTATAAAATTAACTCTTGTTTGAATCTGTTTTAATTAAACATATTTATTAAATATATAGCTTAATTTCCAAAATTTTTCCTTTTCTTTGAACTTATGTGCGGAATAACAGGGTTCGTCGATTGGAATAAGAAATCGTCGGAAGAGATTTTGAATCAAATGAACAAGACGTTGAATCATCGAGGTCCTGATGGTGGTGATTTACAATTTTTTCAAAATGAAACTTTTCAAGTAGGTCTGGCGCATAAACGTCTAGCAATTATTGATGTTACAGAAAGCGGACGTCAACCAATGCAATTCGAACATCTTTGGATCACTTACAATGGAGAAATTTATAATTTCAATGAGATTAAAAGTGATTTAAGCAATTTAGGACATTCTTTTAAAGGTCATTCAGATACTGAAATGATTTTGCATGCGTATGCGGAATGGGGAGAAAATTGTTTGGAAAAATTTATTGGGATGTTTGCCTTTGTTATTTATGATTCAAAAGAAAACGAACTTTTTTGTGCAAGAGATAGAGCAGGGGTGAAACCATTTTTTTATTATTTGAAAGATGGTTTATTTCTTTATTCCTCCGAATTAAAAGCTTTTCATCAGCACCCTCATTTTCAGAAGGAGTTAAACTTAGATGCAGTATCTGCTTTTATGCAATATGGAAATGTTCCAACACCCCATTGTATTTTTGAAAATTGTTTAAAATTAAAACCAGGCCATACATTAAAAATTAAATTACCTAATATTGATTCTAATTTAGCTCAATATTGGAATGTTTATGACAGTTATAACAAACCAAAAACGAAGATTTCATTTGAAGAAGCAAAAGTTGAAACAGAAAAAATACTTCAATCTTCTTGTGAATATAGAATGGTTTCGGATGTTCCTGTAGGGGTATTTTTAAGTGGAGGTTATGATAGCGCTTGTGTTACTGCTTTACTACAAAAAAATAGAACGGAAAAATTAAAAACGTATACAATTGGAGTTCCTGACATAGGTCTAAACGAGGCACCTTATGCGAAAGATGTTGCAAATTATTTAGGAACAGATCATACTGAAATATATTGTACTGAAAAAGAAGCTATTGATTTAATACCAGATTTATCTTTCTATTACGATGAACCATTTGCAGATAGTAGTGCTTTACCAACTACATTAGTCAGTAAACTTGCAAGAAAAGATGTAACTGTTGCATTAAGTGCCGATGCAGGTGATGAAATTTTCGCAGGATACAATCGATATGATTATTTATTAAGATTTGGAAAGAAAATTCAACAAGTACCATCTTTTGCTCGACATACAGTTGCAGGGCTAATGAATGTTATCCCTTCTAATTCTATTCCCGTATTAAAACATAAATACAATTTCCATAATAGATATGAGAAATTAAAAAACATATTAAAAGACCCATCTTCAGAAAAAATAATGTTGAGCTTAAGTGAGCAATTTACGGATAAACAACTGAATAATTTATTTCGTATTGATATTCGTAAAATTGAAACTGCTTATTTAAGTAAAGAACTTAAAAAAGATTTCTATTCGCCTCTATCTTACATGATGGCAATTGATTATCAAACGTATTTAGTCGATGATATTTTACAGAAAGTAGATAGAGCTACTATGACAGTTAGTTTAGAAGGTCGTGAACCATTTCTAGATCATAGAGTGATTGAATGGGCTGCACAACTTCCAAATGAATATAAGTATTTTGAAGGTAATAAAAAATACATTGTTAAAGAAATAGTGCATCAATATATTCCAAAGGAATTGATGGATAGACCTAAAATGGGGTTTGCTATTCCGATTTCAAGTTGGATGATGAATGAATTAAGAGATTACGTTGAAGCTTATATCAATGAAAAAGTAATTCGTAGTCAAGGAATTTTTAATTGGGAATACGTAAATAAATTAAAAACCGATTTTTATAATGGGAAAAAAGAATTCGATGTAAAAATGTGGTATTTATTAATGTTTCAAACATGGTATGATCGATGGATGAAATAAAAGATATAACTACCATTTTAAAAGGGAAATCTAAAAACATCCTCTATTTATCGTATGATGGAATGACTGATCCCTTAGGTCAATCTCAAGTATTACCTTATTTAATTGGGCTTACAAAGGTTGGTTTTCAGTTTCATATCATTAGCTTTGAAAAACAACATAGATATGAAATTCATAAAGAGCATATTCAAAAAATATGTGATGAACATAAAATAGTTTGGCATCCAAATAGTTATACACAAAAGTCACCATTATTTACTACTATTTGGGATGTGTATAGGATGAAAAAGTTGGCGATTAAACTCAATAAAAAGTTTAATTTTCATATTGTACATTGTAGAAGTTATATTTCAGCCTTAGTCGGATTGGCAATGAAAAAACAATTTGGCACTAAATTCATCTTTGATATGAGAGGTTTTTGGGCGGATGAAAGAATAGATGGAGGACTTTGGGATTTAAAAAGCCCTGTTTTTAAAGTAGTTTATAACTATTTTAAGAAAAAAGAAATTAGCTATTTCAAGAATTCAGATTATACTATTTCACTTACTCAAAATGGGAAAAGTGAAATAGAAAGTTGGAAAGTTTTCGAAGGGAAATTGCCTAAAATTCAGATTATACCTTGTTGTGTTGATCTAGATTTATTCAATCCAAAAACAATAGATGAGGTTCAAAAAAGTAATTTAAAGCAAAAACTGGGTTTAAATAATACAGATTTTATTTTAGGGTATGTCGGTTCTATAGGTACTTGGTATATGTTATCTGAGATGTTAGATTACTTCAAAATTTTGAAAAATGAAAATTCATCTGCTAAGTTTCTATTTGTGACTGGTGAAAAGCCGGAGAAAATAATTAAAATTGTTAATCAAAAAAATATAAGTAGTGAAGATGTATTTATTACTTCTTGTCTTCATAAAGATGTGCCTTTGAATATTTCATTATTTGATACCTCTATATTTTTTATTCGACCAACTTATTCTAAAAAAGCATCCTCGCCAACGAAACAAGGTGAGATTATGGCTATGGGTGTGCCTTTAATTTGTAATTATGGAGTTGGAGACACGGATGAAATTGTGAAAAAATACCAAGCAGGCTCTGTTGTAACTTATTTTAATGATGAAAATTATCTTAAAACAATTCAATTTCCTGAGAAAGTAGATATTGAATTAATGAAGAATGGTGCAAACGAATTTTATTCTTTAAAAGAAGGGGTTGCCAAATATTTAAAAGTATACACAGAAATTTATGAGCAAAAATAAAATAATTGTAACAGGTGGAGCTGGTTATATTGGTTCTCATACAATAATTGAACTAATTGAAAATACTGATTTTGAAGTTATTTCAATTGATAATTTTTCGAATTCTTCTGAAGTTACTTTTGAAAGAATAGAAGCAATTACTGGAGCGAAAATTAATAATCATTGTATTGATCTTTGCAACAAAGAAGAATTGTTTTCAATTTTAGAAAATGAAATTAATTGTGTTGGAATCATTCATTTTGCTGCTTTCAAATCTGTACCAGAATCAGTTTCTAATCCTTATAAATATTATCATAATAATACAGAATCTCTATTGAATGTGATTGAAGGTTGCTTGAAATTTGAAATTAATCATTTAATTTTCTCTTCATCTTGTTCAGTTTACGGGAATATAAGTCAGTTACCTGTTAATGAGAATACTCCATTCAATAAAGCTGAATCACCTTACGCATATACTAAGCAAATAGGTGAATCCATTTTGAACGATTATGCAAAAACATTCCCGAGTTTAAAAACAATTTCACTTCGATATTTTAATCCAGTTGGAGCACATGTTTCAGGACTGATAGGAGAATATCCAATTCAACCTCCAACTAGTTTAATTCCTGTTATTACACAAACAGCAATTGGTAAAATTGAAAAAATGTTGGTGCATGGGGAAGATTATTCAACTAGAGATGGTTCATGTATAAGAGATTATATTCATGTTACAGATATAGCGAAAGCTCACATTAAGGCTTTAAATTATGTATTAGAAGGTAAAAACAATACTGTTAATACAATTTTTAATTTGGGTTCTGGTGATGGAGTTAGTGTAAAGGAGGCGATTGAAGTTTTTGAGAAAATTTCAAAAGTAAATTTAAATTATTCTATCGGACCTAGAAGAGAAGGCGATGTGGAAGCAATTTATTCCGACACTTTGAAATCGACAAATGAATTAGGTTGGAAGACTGAATACTCCTTGGATCAAATGATAGAATCCGCTTGGAAATGGGAAAACTACATGAATATTAATAAAAATTCATAAATTCTTTTAACTTTACAATTAAATATTTACCTATTTATAAAGGAAATATTGAAAAAACGATAAGAAAAGCATATGGGTACTACAAAAATACTTATAACAGGTGGGGCAGGCTTTGTACCTAGTTCTACAGCAAAAAGATTATTAGAAGATTCTTCAAATTTTGTGGTTTTAGTTGATAATTTTTTGACTGGTTCGATTGATAACATTCCGAATCATCCCAATTGTAAGTTTATTAAGTGTGATGTGAATAATTATCATGATATTTCACCTATAATGTGCTCTTATCAGTTCGATTATGTGTTTCATTATGCGGCAGTAGTTGGAGTTAAAAGAACACTTGAAAACCCTAAAATGGTTTTAGATGATATTCAGGGGATTAAAAATGTCTTAGATTTATCAAAAAATACAGGAGTAAAAAGAGTTTTTTATTCTTCTTCATCAGAAGTTTACGGCGAACCAGTTCATTTACCTCAAAATGAAGAGACTACTCCATTGAATTCAAGATTACCTTATGCTGTTGTTAAAAATGTTGGAGAATCTTATTTTAAGTCATATCAACAAGAATTTGGACTGGATTACACGATATTCAGATTTTTCAATACTTATGGGCCGAATCAAAGCACGGATTTTGTGATGTCTAAATTTATTAGAGCAGCATTAAAAGATGAGGATATTACTTTGTACGGTGACGGACTTCAAACAAGAACTTTTTGTTTTATAGATGATAATACAGAGTCGTGTATAAATGCTTTGAAAAATGATGAATTTGTAAATGAGGTCTTTAATATTGGAAGTGATACCATTATAACAATTAAAGAATTAGCTGAAACAATTATTCGATTAACAAATTCTAAATCCAAAATAGTCCATTTACCTGCATTACCAGATGGAGATATGACTAGAAGACAACCTGATATAACTAAAATGAAACAATTGTTGAATCGTGATTTAATTCCATTGGAACAAGGAATTAAAAATATACTTAACATTATTCAATAAATTACTTTTTGATTTAAATGGGAAAGTCGATCTATTTTTTAGTGCCTTATCCTTTAGGTAAAGCACCTTCCCAACGATTTAGATTTGAACAATATTTTAAACTTTTAGAAGAGAAAGGATTTCAATTTAAAGTGAGATCATTTTATTCAGATGGTACTTGGGCTTTTTTACATCAAGAAGGTCATGTGTTTTTAAAAGCATTGAAAATAACATCTGCTTTTTTTATTCGATTTTTACAATTATTTTCCCTTTTTAAGTATGATTTTATTTTTATTCATAGAGAGGTGACTCCTATAGGACCTCCTTTTTTTGAATGGATTATAGCAAAGGTTTTAAGAAAAAAAATAATTTATGATTTCGATGATGCTATTTGGCTACCAAATTATAGTGAATCAAATTCAAATTTTCAAAAACTAAAGTATTACCAAAAAGTGAATGGTATTATGAAATGGGCATATAGAATTAGTGCAGGAAATGCTTACCTAGTTGAATATGCCAAACAATATAATACAAATGTATTTGTAAATCCAACAACTATTGATACTGAATCTCATCATAATGTTAAATTATATAATATAACTAAAAATGATGAAAAACCAGTAATTGGTTGGACAGGAACTCATACTACAGCAAAATACCTGGATTTTTTAATTCCAATATTGGATAAATTAAGTATTGAATTCGATTTTGAGTTTTGTGTTATTTCAAATGAAGAACCATTAGCTAAAGTTCAAAATTTAAATTTTATAAAGTGGAAAAAGGAAACAGAGATTGAAGATCTTATAAGATTTGATATTGGAGTAATGCCATTAACAAATGATCAATGGGCAAAAGGAAAATGTGGATTTAAAGCATTACAATACATGTCGCTCGGAATTCCTGCAATTGTTTCTCCAGTTGGTATGAATACCGAAATAATAGATCAAGGCGAAAATGGATTTCTTTGTTCAACAGAAAAAGAATGGTATGATGCATTGTATTTCCTTTTAAAGAATCCTACAGAAATAAAGAAAATGCATGACTCAGCACGAATGAAAATAATAGATAAATTTTCAGTTGTTTCAAATGAGAAGAATTTTTTGAATTTATTTAAAGATTAATTTATTTATTTAAATTTCACAATTTTAATTTTAAAATGAATTATAGCTGAAATAATATTCAGTTGTTTGATAAAACTAAATACATGAAAATTTTATTCGCAACAGCAAATTCAAACAAAGCTTTTGAAATACAAAAAATAGTGCCAGAAGGTTTTGAAATACTTTCATTAAAAGACATCAATTTTACTGATGACATTCCTGAAACATCTGCTACAATTGAAGGAAATGCTCTTCAAAAAACGAATTTTATAGTGGATAAATTTAAAATTGATTGTTTTTCAGATGACACAGGGTTAGAAATTGAAGCGCTTGATGGTCAGCCGGGAGTTTATTCAGCTAGATATGCAGGTTTAGAAAAAGATCCAGAAAAAAATATGGATTTAGTTCTAGAAAAAATGAAAAATTGTCAAAACAGAAAAGCAAGATTTAAAACAGTAATAGCTTTGCATTTAAAAGAGGAAACTTATCTTTTTGAAGGAATTGTAAACGGAATAATACGTCAAGAAAAATCTGGACATGATGGTTTTGGTTATGACCCTATTTTTGAACCTGAAAACTCGGGTAAAACTTTTGCTGAAATGACTATAGTGGAAAAAAATAAAATTAGCCATAGAGGAAGAGCTTTTGAAAAAATGGTTGAATTTTTAAAGAATGAAAAATGCATTCGATAAAGGATATATTGTTAGAAAATAAGAAGGGGTATAAATTCTTCATTCCATCAACTGACGATCATTTTTTATTTGCTAAACTTTTAAATGCTTTAACAAATAGTGAATCTGGAGGAATTATCTTTATTGGAATAAATCAAAAAAATAAAATCACGGGTGTTTTTCCAAAATCAGAATTTGAAGCAATCAAAAATATAAATAAGCACTTTTTTATTAATGATATTCATTTTTTAACTGAAACTCTAGAAATTGATAATAAATTAATAATAAAACTATCTGTTGACTCATCATTAATCAAACCTCAATATGTAAAAAATAAAGAAAAGAAAGAAGTTTATATTGTACATGATGGGGAAGCAATAAAAGCTAATCATATCATTGCAAAAACTTTAAAATACAAAACATTGAATGGCACCCCGCCAATAGAACTCTCTTTATATGAATTAGACATCAAGAACAAAATTGAATTAAATACAAATATTTCTTTGAATAACTTGTATAAAATATGTTCTCAACCAAAAAAGATAATTGATTATGTTTTGGTGCGTCTTTTAAATTGGAATCATATTACTTTTAAAATTTTGGATGGCAGTTGTTATTTTAAAGCAAATTGATTTTTTGTTGACTTAATTTTCTAAAATCGTTTTATTAAAACATATAAATTGTTAAAAGCTTAGATATTTTCATTTTATTTCGTATCTTTAGGTCGAATTTAGATAAAACAAACATACAAATGGGGAGACCAGCAACAAAACCAGCAAAACTTAGAGACGGTTTTTATATACAAGTAAAAAACCAAGGTGGAACTGGGGTACTTGTTCGAAGAGACACTAAAGAACAGATGATGTTAGCCGCTGAAGACTATTCTCGCACAAAACAAGTAAATGTTCTTGGTGAAATGAGAAACGATAAGTGGATTAGTTAAAAAAATAATTTTTTATAAAAAGGTTCTCAATAGAGAACCTTTTTTAGTTTAAACATTTTATATGAATGCATATTTAAAATATATATTAAGTAAGTATCGTTTTTCGGCCTGGTTGATTGTTTTTTTAGTTTTATTATTATTTATACCTCTTCTGATAAATGCAAATTATAATTTTCAAGCTAAAATTTTAGGAATTTTAATTATTATATTAATTTCTATTGCATTATGGAATTGGAGAATGCAGACTGCCAGAAAAATCATAAAAGCATCTAGGGTCAAATTAAATTTAAACGATCGATTTTGGTTAGATCATCATGTGAAATTCTATAAAAATTTAAATAAAGCAGATAAAATTATTTTTGAAGATAGGATGGGGTTATTTCTAGCGGAAATAATAATAACTGAAGTTGGAAAAGAAGTTCCTGAAAAAGAAACTTGCTTTTATGTTTCAGCTTCTGCTATAATAGCTTATTGGGGATTGCCTTATTGGAATTACGGCGAATTATCAGAGGTAATAGTTTACCAAGATAATTTTACTTTTGATAACTTAATAAAAGAAGAAGCTGTTATTGAAGGAAAAGTTCATCATGGGGGAATTATGGATTCCACCATGATACTTTCTTTAACAGCTTTAAAAAAAGGTTTTTCAAATAATTTAGATTATGAAAATGTTGGAATACATGAATTTTCACATTTAATAGATAAAAGTGATGGTCAAATAGATGGTAAGCCATATTTTATTGAAAATGAAGATGAGTTTATTTGGTTTCGCTTGTTGAATGAAGAGATTAATAAAATTAAAAATAATAATTCTGATGTAAATCCTTATTCACTCTCTAATTATTCTGAGTTTTTCGCGGTTATAATGGAATATTATAAGGAAAATCCAAAAGATTTCGAAAGGAAACATGCAAAATTATATTATTTTTTAAATAGTAAATTGACATTCTAAATAAGTATAATACTATTAGATTGTATAATCTTCCAGTTTTTAACCTATTGTTATTTTGATATTAAAATAATAATACATTGATTTTGAATATGTTATATTGGTTTAAAAAACTTTTTCAAAAAAACGTTGTTCAAAACATTGCAAAACTAAAAAGTCTGTATATCTTTGCATCCGCTTTCAGAAGGAAAGTTTAAATATGTATCTCGTTTGAAATAAAAATATTTTCTATTTTTTTAAGAAAATATTTGCAAATGTAAAAAGAGTATGTATCTTTGCGCCCCGCTAACGAGCGAAACGAAATTTGAAAAGAGGGAAATAAAAATTTATTTTAGAAAAAGCTTGCTAATATAAAATAAGTGATTACCTTTGCACCCCGCAACAAGCGAGTAGCGGTTTAAAAAAGATTTGAGGTTTTGAAAATATTGTA
>CANCEQ010000006.1 GCA_947375085.1 Flavobacteriales bacterium | reverse complement strand
AAATGATACTTCCATTCAATTCTAAAAAACTTGACACAAAATTCACTTTTACACTATGAAGTTTGTTGGAATAAACGAATATTAAACTACTTTTGCACCGTAAATAATTGATACCATTCAGAACTATGGCACAAATTGAGATTAGACTTCCTAAAATGGGAGAAAGTGTAACGGAAGCAACCATTACAAATTGGTTAAAAAACATTGGTGATACTGTTAATTTAGATGAGCCTTTGGTTGAAGTTGCAACAGATAAAGTAGACAATGAGCTTCCATCTGAAGCTGCAGGTATATTAGTGAAGCAATTATTTGATAAAGATCAGGTTGCTCAAGTAGGTGATGTAATCGCAATAATATCAACTGATGGCGATGGAGGATCTGCTGCATCTGAACCAGTGAAAGAAGTTTCTTCTGCTTCTGTTAGCGTAGAGGAAATTACAAAATCAATTGATACTGCTATCACTACTGCAAATGGAAATACTGAAATCATCGAAAAAAATGGTGCTTCAGGAAAATTCTATTCTCCATTAGTAAGAAGTATTGCTGAGAAAGAAAATATTTCAATGTCTGAATTAGAAACATTGAAAGGAACTGGACAAGATGGTCGAGTTACTAAAACAGATATTTTAGACTACCTTAAAAATAGAGGAAATGTAGCTGTAGCTGTCGCTCCAGTTAAAGTTGAATCTACGCAGGCAGTTGTAACGGCTACTCCTGTCACTCCAGCTTCAACTCAATTAGGAGGAGGAACAGTTGCAGGAATAAAAGAACCAGTTATTACATTAAATCCTGGTGACGAAATCGTTGAAATGGATCGTATGAGAAAGCTTATTGCAGATCATATGGTTATGTCAGTTCACGTTTCTCCACACGTTACTTCTTATGTTGAAGCAGACGTTACTAACATCGTAAACTGGAGAAATAAAGTTAAAAAAGAATTCGAAAAAAGAGAAGGAGAAAGTTTAACTTTCACACCAATCTTTATGGAAGCGATTGCTAAAGCGATAAAAGATTTCCCAGGAGTAAATGTTTCTGTAAGCGGTACTAATATAGTCGTAAGAAAAGATATTAACCTTGGAATGGCAACAGCTTTACCTACTGGAAATTTAATTGTTCCTGTAATTAAAAATGCAGATAGATTAAACTTAACTGGAATTGCTAAAGCTGTAAATGACTTAGCTAATAAAGCAAGAAATAACAAATTAAAACCAGAAGATATTCAAGGTGGAACTTACACTGTAACAAACGTAGGTACTTTTGGAAATGTTATGGGAACTCCAATTATTAATCAACCACAAGTAGCAATTTTAGCACTTGGAGCGATTCGTAAAGTGCCAGCTGTAATTGAAACTCCAGATGGTGATTTTATCGGTATTAGACAAAAAATGTTCTTATCTCATTCATACGACCACCGTGTTGTTGATGGTGCTTTAGGAGGTAAATTCGTGAAAAGAGTTGCTGATTATTTAGAACAATTTGATGTAAACAGAGAATTGTAACAAAATTTGACTAATTTCGTAAGACCCTCATGATTTTATTATCTTGAGGGTCTTATTTTTTACTGTATTATGAAAAGAATTTTATTTTTATTTTTAATTATTTCAAGCATTAGTTCTGCTCAAATGACTGATCAACAAGTTAGAGCAATGGCAAAAAAAGCTACTGAACCAGAATTAATTATCGAAAGTTCTAGTTTAATAATCGAAAAAAAACTATATCAAGCCGAAATTATAGTAGATAAATTATTGGAATTAAAACCTAACAATGCTAATTATAACTATAGAAAAGGATTCTTGCTTTTAAACTCTAATTTAGATTATAAAAATGCAATGGTTTATTTTCAAAAAGCATTACCTCAAGCTGATAAAGACTATGATTTATTTTCTATCACCGATACAACCTGCTCAAATGATGTATATTATTATTTAGCAAATTGTTTTCATTTAGATGGTCAGATTAAAAAGGCTAAAGAATATTACACTATCGTTTCAAATTTCAACGACAAAACTTCTGATTTAGTAAAACAATCCTTTTTAAACATTAAACAATGTGATGTAGCTACTAAATTAGTAGAAAGTCCTAAAAAGACAATATTAAATAATATCGGAACAACTGTAAATACTGAATTCCCTGAATATTCTCCTGTAATTTCTTTAGATGGTCAGGCGCTTTATTTCACTTCAAGAAAACCATGGTTAAATGGTGAATCAGAAAAATATAGAGATTTATTACTTCATAATTATCCAGAAGATATATACGTAAGTTATAGAGAAAAATCTAAACAAACTAAATGGAGCTCTCCTTCAAAACTGGAATTTTGTGAAGCCGAAAGGAATGAAGCAACAATTGCAGTAAGTCCAGATGAGAGAAGGATCTATGTTTACCAAGATAATGTTGGAAAAGGAGATATTTTCTATTCTGATTTCAAATCAAACTCTTTTGAACAAGTAAAACCATTAGAAACGAAAGATGTAAATTCTAAATATTGGGAAACACATATTACTGCTACAGTTGATGGGTTAAATATGTATTTTGTTTCTGATAGACCTGGAGGGCTTGGAGGTAGAGATATCTATAGAATTACAAAACTACCTGATGGAACATGGAGTGAACCTAAAAATTTAGGCCCTAATATAAACACTCCATACGATGAAGATTCTCCGTTCATAGGTGCTGATAATAAAACACTCTATTTTTCGAGTAATGGAGCAGAAAGCATGGGTGGTTTTGATATTTTTTTATCTGTTAGAGATGAAGATAACAATTGGTCGCCAGCAATTAATCTTGGTTACCCTATTAATAGTTATAGTGATGACATCTTTTTCACAACTACGATTGACGGTACAAGAGGATATTATTCATCATTTAGAGAAGGTGGACATGGTGAAAAAGATATTTATGAAATTCAGAATGATGAATTAGGTTTAAAAAATATTGCTGCTTTAAAAGGAGTAATAAAATGTGCTTATAACAAACCATATCCAGGAAACATTACTATTTCATTAAAATGTATTGATTGTGGAGGTGCAGCTAACAAAATAGTTTATCCAAGAGAAAGAGATGGATCATTTTTCCATACACTTGAACCATGTAAAAACTATGAAGCATCTTATTTAACTGATAATGGAACAAAAGAGTTTTTTAAAGAATCTTTTGCTACAAGCTGTGAAGCAGAATATGATGAAGTATACAGAGAATTCTTATTAGATGCTGACAATATGCGTTTTATTCAACTTCAAGATACAGTTGGACTTACTTATGATGCATTTAAAGTAATCGAAAGTCAAAAAGTTCAAGTAAAATTAAATGAAAAAGAAATAGTTAAGGTAAATATGGGGTCTGACTTAGGTGAGTTAATATCTCTAAATCCGATCTATTTTGATTTCAATAAATCAACTATTCGTCCAGATGCTGCACTTGAGTTAGATAAAATCATCAAAATTTTAAATGACAACCCTAAAATGTCAATAGAATTAGGGTCTCACACTGACTGTAGAGGGACTAAAGATTACAACATGAAGTTATCTTCAAGTAGAGCTAAATCATCAGTAAACTACATTAAAAAACGAATTGTGAATCCTAAACGTATTTCTGGTAAAGGTTATGGTGAAACAAAATTAAAAAACAATTGTAGTTGTGAAGGAGAAGTTGAATCTACATGTTCAGAGGAAGAACAACAACTAAACAGAAGAACAGAATTTATAATTGTTAAAACTAAATAATTTTAAGATAAGGTATAGATTGAGTAATTGAAATTCAATCTATACCTTAATCATAATCTCTTTATAAATGAATTTATCTCTTAAACGTCCGTTAGCAATTTTTGACTTAGAAACTACTGGATTAAATATTACAAAAGACAGAATAGTTGAAGTTGCAATTATAAAAGTACACCCAAACGGAGAAGAGGAATATTTCAACAAACGTATCAACCCTGAAATGCCAATACCGGAAGAAACTAGCTTAATTCATGGTATCTACAATAAAGACATAGAAAATGAGCCTAAATTTTCTGAAATTGCAGACGAATTGGTTTCATTTATAGGTGATGCCGATTTGGCAGGTTATAATTCGAATAAATTTGACATTCCTGTTCTATCAGAAGAGCTGCTTAGAGTCGGTAATCATTTTGACGTATCTAATAGAAAATTTGTAGATGTTCAAAATATATTCCATAAAATGGAACAGAGAACATTAGCAGCTGCATACAAATTTTACTGTAATAAAGAAATTGAGAATGCACATAACGCTTTTGCAGATACGACTGCTACTTGGGAAGTTTTAAAAGCTCAAATTTCAAAATACGATACTTTAGAAAAAAACATTGATTCTTTATCAGACTTTTCAAAAGCTGGTAATTACAATTTATTAGATTTTGCTGGTAGATTAGCAATCAATGAAAATAATGAAGCTGTATACAATTTCGGAAAAAACAAAGGCAAAACAATTAAAGAAATAGCCATTTCAGAACCAGGCTATTATGGTTGGATGTTAAATGCCGATTTCCCTTTATATACTAAGCAGTGCTTAAAAATAGAGATGGAAAAAATTAAAAAAGAAATCGAATCAGAGAATAAACCAAAGGAACGTAAACAATTGAATAATTTCTCCGAAAAAAAGTCAAAAGTTGAATCTCCTGAATCTATAGCTCATAAATTAGAAGCTCTTAAAAATAAATTTAAATAAGAAATTAGGTCTATGAAAATTATTTGTATTGGAAGAAATTATGCAGATCATGCTAAAGAAATGAAATCAGAACTTCCCTCCGCTCCTATTTTTTTTCTAAAACCTGACACATCTTATTTAAAACCAGGTAATCCATTCTTCTACCCCTCTTTTACAAATGATATCCATTTCGAATGTGAAATTGTTGTGAAATTATGTAAAGTAGGGAAAAATATTTCTGAAAAATTTGCACATACCTATTACAACGAAATTGGCTTAGGAATTGATTTTACTGCAAGAGACTTACAAGAAAAATGCAAAGCAAAAGGATTACCTTGGGAAATGGCCAAAGCATTTGAACACAGTGCTCCAATTTCAAAAGAATTTATACCGAAGGAAAATATTGATTGGTCAAGTTTAGTATTTACTTTGAAACAAAATGATGAGATAGTTCAGGTAGGTCATACAAAAGATATGATTTTCAGTATTGATCAAATTATTTCTTACGTCTCAAAATTTATGACACTTAAAACAGGAGATTTAATATACACAGGAACTCCTGCTGGTGTTGGTCCTATAAAAATTGGTGATAAATTAACTGGATTTATTGGTGATAAAAAAATGATCGATTTGAAAATCAAATAACTATTTATTTTTCACAAATTGAAATAAAATTTTCAAATAATACCCTTCCATGATTTCCTGAAACTTCCGGGTGAAATTGAACGCCAAAAATAGACTTCGAGTTATGTTTCATTGCTTCATTTACACATGCATCAGAAGCAGCTAAAAGTTGGAAACCGTTTGGAATAGAAATTGATTCACAATGATCTTCCATCATTTCAATTTCCGTAGGAAGTTTGGCAAATAATTCAGATTCTTCAAAAACTTCGATCGTCTGCCAATCTCTATCTTCTTTCATTCTTGATCCAAAAGCCCCGAACGTTAATCCAATTAATTGATGACCGAAACAAATTCCTAATACAGGAATTTCAATAGATTTTAACCAATCTACTTTTTCTAGATAAGGTGTTGTATCAATTTCAGTAATTAATAAAGGAGCACCAGAAATAACTACCCCTTTTTTGTTTAACAAATCATCAGAAGTCAAATCAAGTAAAGATACGGTTTGATAATCCATAAACTCATCTACTGCCTCTTCTATGTAAACAGTTTTCGGACTACCGCAATTAACTATTAAAATCATAAATCGATTAGTCCTGCTCCTTGACGAATAATTTTAGCAACATCTCCTGTACAGTCAACAATTGTTGAAGCTTCTAAATTACCTGCTCCACCATCTATGATCATCTCTACTGAATCCTCATACTTTTCGTAGATTGCATATGGATCAGCAAAATAATCTAGATACGTATCTTCATCATTATGTAATGAAGTAGTTGCAATTGGATTCCCTAATTTTTTCACAATTTCTAATATAATAGCATTGTCAGGAATTCTTATACCAATTTCTTTTTTATTCGTATCGAAAATTTTAGTCACCTCCCCTGTTGCATTCATAATAAATGTAAATGGACCAGGGAAACTATGTTTCAATAATTTAAAAGTAGGTCTATCAATATGTTTAACATATTCTGACAAATTACTTAAATCATGACAAATAATTGAAAAATTTGCTTTACTTAATTTGATACCTTTAAATTTCGCTAAATTTTCGAGTGCTTTTTTATTTCTTAAATCACACCCCATACTATAAACAGTATCAGTAGGAAAAATAATTAACCCTCCTTTCTTTAACACTTCAACTGCTTGACTTATTAATCGAGAATCAATATTTCTAGGATTTATTTCTACTAACATTTTAATTATTTATATGAATATATGTGTGCTTGATTTTCTCTTTATCTTCTGTTATTAAAATATCATTTTCCAATTGTCGCACTTTAAATATTTCAGTGTGACTAATATTAGGTAAAAGATGATTTAAAATCAATTTATCTTCCTTTACTTTCCACTGACCTTTAGATATCGGTTGAATCTTACTAATACCTGCAGCTACAAAACGTGAATCGATAATTGTATCATAAACTAAAAAATATCCCGTTTTCTCTAAGGATAAAATTACGTGAGTAGCTAACCCTTTTTCTAATTTCCCCCTTTCATTTGCAAGAACCCACTTTTTAGAAAGCCCTTTCTTTGTAATTGAGATATTAGTTTTATTTTTTATATCTAAACAACAAGAAGCAACTACATTTAAAAGTAATAGTAGAGAACAAAAAACATATATTAATTTACCATTTTTCATTACTGTAAAGTTAATTTTTTATTTTGAACAACAAAAGAAGTTTTATTTACATTTTTAACAATTTCACTGTAAATATCTTTAACTTTGAATTTATCATAAAATGTAAAATCTCAAAAATTTTAAAATGAAATTCTTTTTCTTTTTTATTCTTTTAATTTGTTTTCAATCGCAACTTTATAGTCAATTAGAACTTAATTGGAAATTTAAACATCCTATTAAAAACTCATATATTGAAGCTGGAAAATCAGGTTCAGTTCAACAAGCATTAATTGAAACTGGAGAACTACCAGACCCATTTTATGGTTTAAACGAAGAAAAATTTAATTGGATAGAAGAACATCAATGGATATTTGAATCTTCGTTTAAATCAAAAGACCTCGACATTAATTCAAATTTTATTGAAATTGAATTCCCTGGAATTGATACATATGCTGCTATATATTTAAACGACAGTCTATTATTTCTAGCAGAAAATAATTTCAAGCCATATCGATACCAAATAAAGTCGTTGTTAAAACAAGAAAATCAGTTAAAAGTTGTTTTTACTTCTCCAGTAAAATATCATGAAGAACGATATAAAAATGAAAAATTTCATTACCCTGCTACAAATGATGTCGGAAAAATAGCAATAGCCCCTTATACTCGAAAACCACAATATCAATTCGGCTGGGATTGGGCAATTCGTATGAATACTATCGGTTTTTTAAAACCGGTTGTTATTCACTCTTATAACGATAATCGTATTATTGGAAAAAATACGACTACAACGACTTTTAACGACTCAAATGCATATTTAGATTTTGAAGTTTTTTTATCAAAACCAATTAATGAATCTATTATCTGGAGAAGTAAACTTTTTGGCGACATCAAAATCAATCCTACTCAAAGTAATTCTATAAAGAGAACAAATCTATTAAAACAACCTAAACTTTGGTGGCCTAGAGGTCAAGGTGACCAGTTTTTATATAAAGATCATTGGATACTAATTGATGCAACGAATCCTTTGAATGTAATTGATGAAGTGGAGGTAACTTTTGGTGTTCGTAAAACTGAATTAATTATAGACCCAGATAAATGGGGTACTAGCTATTTTGTAAAAATTAATGATCGTCCTATTTTCTGTAAAGGAGGAGATTACATCCCACAAGACATCTTCCCCACTCGTGTTAAAAATGAAGATATTAAAAAAATGGTCGACTTAATGGTTGAGAGTAATTTTAATATGGTTCGTGTTTGGGGTGGCGGATACTATCCAGAAGATGTTTTTTACGATGCCTGTGATGAAAAAGGTATAATGGTTTGGCAAGATCTTATGTTTGCCTGCGCTATGTATCCAGGAGACTCAAGTTTTTTTAAGAATGTAAAAGAAGAATTCGAGTATCAAATTCCTAGAATTGCTTCACACCCATCCTTGACACTATTCAATGGAAATAATGAGGTTGACGTAGCTTGGAAAAATTGGGGTTTCCAACTTAAATATGGAATATATGGTGATAATGCAAAACAAGTAGAGACTGATTATGATAATCTCTTCAAAAAATTAGCACCTGAAGTAATTCTAAAATTCACTAATTCGCCTTATGTGCATACATCCCCTTTAAGTAATTGGGGCAAAGATGAATATTATGATCACGGAACTATGCACTACTGGGGTGTATGGCATGGAAAAGACCCGATAGAAGATTTTGGAAAAAAGTCGGGACGTTTCAATGCAGAATATGGTTTTCAATCTTTCCCTGAATTTTCTACACTACTAAGTTTTTCAAAAAGAAATGAATGGGATTTAGAATCAAAAGTAATGAAGCACCATCAAAAAAGTTATGTCGGTAACGGTATGATTTTAAAACAAGCAACCATTCTATTTGGTAAACCGAAAACATTTGAAGAATTTATTTACTTTTCACAACTAACTCAAGCAAAAGCAGTTAGTATTGCTGTTGCTTCTCATCGAACTGGAATGCCAAAATGTATGGGAACATTGTATTGGCAGTTAAATGATTGTTGGCAAGCTCCTACCTGGTCAAGTGTTGATTACTTTGGAAACTGGAAAGCCCTTCAATACTCCGTGAAGAAAGATTATGAAGACGTTGCTATTGTGTCTAAAATTGAAGAATTAGGTAAAGAAGAATATTTTTTAATTTCAGATTTACCAGATACATTTAATTGCAAATTAAACTATACAATCTATAACTTTAAAGGAGATGAAATTTTATCGAAAAGACTAGTTTTAAACTTACATCAAGAATCCATCGAAAAAGTTGCGCTCGAATGTACAACAGATGAAATGAGGTTAAATGGATATGTCATTCATTTTGAATGGTATAATTCTAAAAATGAATTAAAAGAAAGATGGTTTACTCATCGTTCAAAAGAACTAAAAAAAGCCAATAAATGTGATTTTAAAACCGAACTAGTAAACATTGATACAAACAAAAAAACAGCAATTCTCACAATTGATAATAAATATTTCGCTCAAGATTTTTGGATTACGAGTACTAAATTAGGTGTTAAGTATTCAGATAATTTCTTAGATCTTCTTCCTGGGAAACATCAAATAGAAATACATTATACTGACCCTAAAATAGATCTAAACGATTTTAATTTCTATTGGAGATAGTGGATAAACATTTCAATGTTAAATCAAAAAAAGATTTGATTAAAATGACTACTTTATTTTTTATTACTTCGTTAAAATATTTGATATGAAAAAAATAGGTCTAATATTCTCTTTCTCTATATTTTCAACTTTTATTTTTAGTCAAGTAAAAGATTTTGATAAGTTAGAGATGCTTTATGCTCAAAAGCATTATAAAATGGTTTTTCGTAAATCAAATAGATTATTAGATAATCCAGAATTTGATTTCTCTCAATTACCCAATTATTATAAAAGTTTGAGTTTATTTCAATTAATTCAAAATGAACTTTGGTTTAAAAGACATCCCGAAGCGCTTTCTGAAGCTGTTGAATTGTACACAAAAGTTCAAAAATCATCTGATGGTCCTAAACTAATTTCTTCACATATCAATGAATTAATCTATCTTAAAAATGATATAACTTCCTGGCTTGATGTCCTAAAAAATAGCGGAAAATCAGACCTCTATGCTGCATCTAAAAACACTATAGGAGGAATCTTTGATAAAATACCATCAATTGATAAACAAGGTGAAATAAATAAAAAAGAATATTCTAGTAAACCTGATCCTACTGTAAGTAAGAATAGAAACGATTTAATTGATTTTGCTAAAACACAATTAGGAATCCCCTATCTTTCAGGAGGAATAGACAGTAAAGGGTTTGATTGTAGTGGCTTTACAACCTTTGTATTTAATCATTCTAATGTGAAACTTGCTAGAAGAGCTCTTGATCAAGAAAATAATTCAACAAAAATCAACCAAAAAAATGCTAAAAGAGGTGATTTAGTCTTTTTTGATAATGGATCTGGTGTTTCACACGTAGGAATTATTATTTTAAATGACGGAGTGAAACTTGAAATGATACATGCAAGCTCATCTAAAGGAATTATAATAACAGATATTTTACAATCAGATTATTGGAAAGATAGAATTCATTCATTTGGATCATATTTAGATTAATATTCTAACTATGATTCCTTTTTTAAATAATCGAAATAGAATCGGAATTTAAACTAATCAATTTATTTTTATAAAGATTTCCTACAGCTTGTTTGAAAGTCTTTTTACTCATCCCAACCTGGTCTCTTATATCATCAGGATCACTTTTATCAGTTAAATAAAGAATCCCTTTACGATTCTTCATCAATGCTAATAAACGTTCAGAATTTGGTTCAATTTTTTGATATCCTGATTTATCTAATCGAACATCAAGTTTACCATCTTCACGGATATTGTAAACAAAACCTTTTTCATAATCACCACGTCGTAATTTTCTATTTACATCGTTATGGTAAATAATACCTAAAAACTTTCCGTTAATAATTACTTTAACACCTAAATCGAAAGTTTCACAAATTAATAAATCAACTTCCTCATTAATCGTAATTTCAGATGTATCAGTAGAAAAACGTTTATTCGTTTTAGCAGTTGCTACAAGTCTATCGGTTGAAGAATCTAACATCAAGTATATTAGATAATACTTATCTTCTTCTAATTTATTCGTTTGCTCTCTAAATGGAACCAATAAATCTTTTTCAAGTCCCCAATCTAAAAATGCACCAAATGGATTAACCTCTTTAACTCTTAGATAAGCAAATTCATTTAATTTAATAAAAGGCTTCTCGGTGGTTGCAACAAGCCTATCTTCTGAATCTTTATATAAAAAAACTTCAATATCTTCCCCAACAGACATTTGTTGCGTTAAATATTTATTAGGTAATAAAACATCATTATCAAACTCATCTCCCAAATAAGCACCAACAGTTGTTATTCTAAGAATTGTTAGAACATTATATTCACCTAATTTCATTAATTATAGATTAGAAAGAAAAAGTAGAAGTTATTTTTGAATTTATAATTACACAAGGTAATAATTCAGTATTCGTAATTAAATCTTGAGCAAACGTATCAAACTGAGGTAAAATACTAGTTGAATGATAAGCAATTGCAATTAAATCAATTTCTTTCTCAGTACAATAATTCATAATTTTCTTTTGGTAAGAACCACCATATGGAAGTAATTCAATATTACATTTCACTTGACGTTCTTCGTATTGTTTACGAACAATTAAAATTCTATTTTTAATTTTTTGACTTAAGAAAGGATCTTCTCTTTTTTCAGCAACTAAAAAAACTTCTGCATCATACATTCTAGCAATATCTCCTGCTATATCAACAATTTGAAGACTTTCTTTTTCTAAATCGATAGGAACTAAAATTCTTTTTACTGCTTTCGCTTTAGTATCTTTTTGAATTACGAAAAATGGAACATCTGAACTTGTAATCACTTTCATTGCGTGACTTCCAAAAATCTTCTGCATACCTTTCGCACCATGAGTACCCATGATAATAAGGTTTACTTTTTCTTCTTTTACAATTTTTGCAATATCCTCAAAAATACTACCTTGCTTAACAATTGAAGAAATTTCAGTGTTTTCTGATTTAGAAGTTTTAGAAATAATCTCATTTAATTTAGCATTAGCGCTAGCAATGTCATTTTTATTAGAAACAAGATGTACTAATTTTATTTCATTAACTAAATTACTACTTAAATTAACCGCGTAATTTAAAGCTGCATCACCTACACTAGTGAAATCATGCAAGACTAAATAGATATTCTTATTCATTTCAATCAGATTTTTTTCAAATATAAGTATAATGTTAATAAAATGTTTATAATTTTTTTAACAATTTAATAGTTAAAACGTTGTTCAATTTAAAAATCAAACAAAAATGAACGTTATTCTGCTTTTCTATCTCTTTTCCTTTTTCTATTTACTTCAGAATAAGGATAGGTTGAATAAGTATCTGTCTTATATTTCTTTTCTTTCTTTTTAAAGAGTTTGTCTTTTAATGAAGTTTTATCTTCAGGCATCAGAGGAGAATCAGGAGTAATAGCAACATGATTTGAACTTCCTGCAGCAGCTGAAGGATCACTCGGATTTATCCATTTATCTTTTATTTCTTTTTGTTCAAGTTCTCCTTTTTCATTTTGAACAAAGACCTTTAATTTTTCAGAAGTTTTACCATTTACTCCAACAACATCTTCTGTCAACACCCATTTATCTTTAACTAACATAAATGCATCATAAGAAAAATCTGGGACATAATACGAATAAAAACCTGTCATACTAGGAGTTTCAGGTGATAGATGATCATAAATTATACGATTAAAATTTGATTCGTATTTTAAAGACATGAATGCTTTTTCCGAATGTTCAAAAAACATTCTTTTTAGAGTTTCTGTTTTGGTTTTAAAAATAGGTGCACCAAGTTTTGGATTGTTACCACTAAAAGTGAGTACGTCAATTAATTTTATATTACTCATTGATGTGTTAGCATCTAAACCTAACAGGGTGTACATTTGCTTATTCCCTTTTGATATTGGTATTATTTTGTAATAAAGTGCTCCATACCAATCCTTCCCTTCTAAGACGCCATCAGGCCGAGCTGGAATCATAAATGAATTATCAATTAACTCACTAATTAAATAATCTTTTTTTCGCTCGTCATACCTCAAAATGTAACAGTAATATTTTTGTGTTTGATCATCTTGTTCAATATTCCAATTGAATAATCTAATCTTTTTATCGTCGCTTGAAACAGTTCCTATTGAAGTTAATTTAGAAAACGGATAATTAATCGCGTTTTTTATCTTGATTGTTTCCAAAAGATATTCTTTGAAAACTTTATTTTTTGATTCCTTTTCAGAATTTTTTGAAGCAGAACGTAAATCATTCAACAATACAACAAGTTGTTTCTCTCTAACAACTAATAAAGAATCTTCTTGAGCAATTAAATCGCTAAGAAAAAACAGAACCAATATAACTGCAATAGTTTTCATACTTTATTAAACGTTAGAATAGTATATTGGTTACTTTAAAAATATAAATATTTTTAAATATTTTTTAAAAGATCAATTGTAGAAGTTGGATTTTCTGAATTAAAAACAAAACTTCCTGCAACTAATACATCTGCACCTGCTTTTACTAATTCTTTACCCGTCTCTAAGTTAACTCCACCATCAACCTCTATTACTGCTTTTGATTTTTTTGAAGTAATTAATTCTTTAACTTGTGTGACTTTTACCAAAGCATTTTGAATAAACTTTTGTCCCCCAAAACCTGGGTTTACAGACATAATCAAAACTAAGTCCAACTCTTGAATAACATCTTCTAGAAATGAAACTGGTGTATGAGGATTTAAAGCTACACCCGCTTTCATTCCAGCTTCTTTGATTGCTTGAATTGTTCTATGAAGATGTGTGCATGCCTCATAATGAACAGTTAAAATATCAGCTCCTGCTTTTTGAAATTGATTAATATATTGATCCGGATTTTGTATCATTAAATGTACATCCAACGGCTTTTTAGCATGTTTTTTAATCGCTTCAATCACAGGGAAGCCAAAAGATATATTTGGAACAAAAACTCCATCCATCACATCCACATGAAACCAATCTGCGTTTGAATTATTGATCATTTCAACATCGCGCTGAATATTTGCAAAATCACATGATAAAACTGAAGGAGAAATTAAATGAGCCATTTTTTTTTATTTTTTAATATAAGTAAGATTTTTAACGAATTCTATAGTGTTTATTTTTATTTAACGGTGCTTGATAAATACCCATTCTCTAAATTGAAAATCTGCAGCTGTCAATTTATCATTTTTTATATCTTCTAAATCATGAATTGAGAACAATGCTACTATAGGATACTTTCGTTTTACCATGTTTTTACCAGAAGTTTTTGGTTTTAGCAGCATATATTCATTTTTATCATCACTAACCAATTTAACTAAATAGAACGTCTCATCATTTTTTAAAAAGAATTTTTTTTCAATATGTATTAGCTTGTTTTTCATGATGAATGAATTTCGATGTGAAAGTGGATACATCGAACATAATTCATTGTAATAAACCTCTATCTTATCTTCATTAAAAGTTTCACCTTTAAATCTCAATTTTAATTTAGAAGTTCTTCCATTAAAGGTGTCATTGTGATAAAATTCAAAAGGAAATTCAATTTTCAACTTACTCCAACGTTTTTTAATCACTTTAATGTTATTCGATCTATTAACCGCTAAATAAATAATAACAGAAGAAAACCATAATGTGTCTAAAAAATTATCCCAAGCAAAAGAAAATTGTTTATTAAATGCCAAAAATAGAAATTGTAAAACAACAAATCCAAAATAGAATTTAATCATCTTATCGATTTTCTCTTGATTTCCAAATACTCTACCATATGTGAAATCAGGAGCTATATTAATTGAATTTGTAAGCGTATTTGCAAAAACAGAGATCCCTAAACAAAAATAAATTATTGTAAAAATGACACCAAAACTAATTAATCGTTCATAGTACAACCAAAAATCATAAAAACCATGAAGCATTGCAGCTAAAAGAACAAAAAGAACTATTCTTAAAGGCTTCTTTGCTCTTGAATGAAATCTGTAATCAATAACTGCAAATGCAATAATTGAAGTACAATACATCTCTCCAAGAGTTCTTAAAGCTGTTTTATCATTAAAGAAATAATATTCATTTTGTAAAGAATAGTAAAAGTTTTCGATTGCTGCATAACCAAGCACTGAAACCATAAAAAACACAAAGACATCCATCGGATTCTCTAATTGTTTCTTGAACAAATTATAAACTATGAAAATTGGAATAATTTTGACAACTTCACCTATTAAACCTATTTTAACAATACTATTAAACAGGTTACCTAAAGTTTTGTTCTGCCAACTTATTTCAAAACCACCTAATAAATTATTAACGATAATATGAAAAAGATAATAAGAGCCAGCTCCTAAAGCAAAAGTTAAATACCTATATGTTATTTTACTATTATCTGATAGGCCAATATTTTTAAAATAATTAACCCAAATCCATGAAGATAATATGGCAATTAAAAGATAAAATGCTAGCATCATTTTTTATTAATTTTTATAAAATTAATTCTTTTTAAAATAATCGGGAATTAATTTTTTTATTTTTAATAAAGTATCCTGAATAGACAATTCACTCATTCCACCTGAAGCATTCGCATGCCCACCCCCACTAAAGTGTTCAGAAGCCAGAACATTCACGGGATTATCTTGCCCTTTTGATCGGAAAGATATTTTAACAACCCCATCTCTTTCTGCAAAAAACATCGCAGCTTTCATACCTTTTATAGATAAAGCAATATTTACAAATCCTTCCGTATCACCTTTTTTATAATTGTATTTAGTTAACTCTTCTTCAGTCAACCAAATTAATGCAACATTATAATCTTCAATCAATTCTAATTTCTTACTTAAAGCATATCCTTGTAATCGTAATCGATCGAATGTATTATTATCATTCAAAGTTTCATGAACTAAATAATGCTTTACACCCGCATGCAATAGTTTTGCTAAAAGCTCATGTGTTCTAGGTTGAACAGATGGAAATCTAAAAGAACCTGTATCAGTTAGAATACCTAAATACAAAGGCGTCCCTATTTTTTCATCTAATAAATCTCCATTACCCGATTGCTCAATCAATTCAACAATTAATTGAGACGTTGAACAAACACTTGTTTCTGAAATAGTTATAAAAGCAAAATCTTGAGGATTCAAATGATGATCAATCATGATTTTTTTTGCTTCTGACTTTTCTAATAAATGTTGCATTCCTTCACCTACTCTATCAGTTGCATTGTAATCTAAACAAAAAATTAAATCTGATTTCTCAAACAACTCTTCTATTTCTAAATTTTCAGTTGCCATTGTTTTTATAGTCTCGACACCTTCTAAAAACAATAAATAATCTGGTGCTGGATCAGGATGACAAATAACAACTTCTTTTCCCAACTTTTTTATAAAATGATATAATCCTAACGAACTTCCAATAGAATCTCCATCTGGTGATTTATGCGCTGTGATAATAATACTTGATGCTGATTTTATTTCGTTTACGATTGAATTATACATTTATTTTGGGGAATTTATTTTGGATTAATAATGTACGGACGTATAATTATACGTCCCTACGAATATTTGAATCATTTTAACCATGATTCCATTTCATTTTCAATTCTATTTTTCAATCCATTTGAAACCTGAACTAATGGTAATCTCATATGTGGATTCATTATTTCTCTTTTTGCTAACGCAATTTTAACTCCTCCTGGATTTCCTTCTTCAAAAAACATTTTTGTAATTGGCAATAAATCATAATGCTCTTTTCGGGCAACAGCTAAATTTTCTTCAACAGATGCTTTTACCATTTTTGCGAATTTTTCTGGTAAGGCGTTCGCAACTACAGAAATAACTCCATCTGCACCAGCTGCTATCAAAGGCATTGTAATTGCATCATCTCCTGATAAAATTCCAAACCCTTCTGGTCTTAAACGAATTAACTCCATAATTTGCTCCATATTACCTGAAGCTTCTTTCATCGCAACTATATTGTCAATTTTAGCTAATTCAAGCGTAGTTTCAGCTAACATATTCGAACCAGTTCTACCTGGAACATTATACATTATAATTGGTAAAGATGTACAACTTGCGATGTATTTATAGTGCTCTATGATACCGTTTTGAGTTGGCTTATTATAATAAGGAGATACAGATAAAATTCCATCTACACCAGCTGGAATAGATTTAAAATTCTCTCCAACTTGTAATGTATTGTTTCCACCAACACCATAAACTATTTTAAGCTTCCCGTTATTTTCTTCAATAACCGTTTTTAAAACCTCTAATTTTTCATTTGAAGTTAATGTAGGCGACTCACCTGTTGTACCTTGAACAACTAAAAAATCAATTCCACCGTCTATTTGAAGACGAACTAATTTTCTAAGTGCATCAAAATCAATTGAGTTATCAGCATGAAATGGTGTAACCAAAGCTACTCCCGAACCTTTAAAAATATTGTTCATTTTTTAAAATAGTTTATTTTATTTAACAAGATAGCTGCAAAAGTAACATTTAAATTCAAATTTATAAAATCAATCAAGTGATCAACTTCAAAAGTAATAAAATAAACCTTACTCACTTTACTCATCACTAATTCTTTAATAATTGTATAAATTGATCTTCTGAAAGTATTTCCACTCCTAAATCAGTTGCTTTTTTCAATTTTGCAGGCCCCATATTTTCTCCTGCTACCACATAAGTTGTTTTAGCTGATATTGAAGATGCATTTTTACCTCCATTCATTTCTATTACTTCTTTCAATTCATCTCTTGAAAAAGTAGAAAACACTCCTGAAACAACAAATATTTTACCTTCAAATAAATTTGTCAGACCTTCTTTTTCTTTAATTTCAAATTGTAATCCAATGCTTTTTAACTTTTCGATTATTTGAATATTTCGTTCATCTAAAAAGAATTGCTGAACTGAAATCGCAATTTTTTCTCCAATCTCATCTATTGAAATTAATTGATCAAATGTTGCCTTCTGAATCGCTTCAATCGATTTTAATCCTTTTGCTAATTTTTTCGCTACCGTTTCCCCGACAAATCGAATCCCCAAAGCAAACAACACTCTTTCAAAAGGAACCGTTTTTGACAACTCAAGTCCTTTTAATAAATTATCAGCTGACTTATCTCCCATTCTCTCTAAATCAACAATCTGATCAAATGTTAAATCATATAAGTCTGCATAAGAATGAATTAGATTTTTTTCTACTAAAACATCTACTGTTTCAGCCCCAAGTCCATCTATATTCATTGCTTTTCTTCCAATGAAATGCTCAATTCTACCTTTAATTTGAGGGGCACATTCCATATCATTTAAACAATAATGTTGTACCTCCCCTTCTCTCCTCACTAAATCAGTATTACATTCAGGACAATTTTCAATAAATTCAATTACAGCGCTTTGCTCATTTCGCTTATCTAAATTCACCCCAACTATTTTAGGAATAATTTCACCTCCTTTTTCAACTTGAACGGTATCACTCAAATGCAAATTCAATTTTTGAATCTGATCTGAATTATGCAATGAAGCACGTTTTACAGTTGTACCACCTAACTGCACAGGTTTTAAATTAGCAACTGGAGTAACTGCTCCCGTTCTACCAACTTGATAAGAAACGGATTCTAAAATTGTTTCAACTCGTTCAGCCTTAAACTTATATGCAATGGCCCAACGAGGTGATTTTGCTGTAAAACCAAGTTCTTGCTGTTGCGTGTAATCGTTTACTTTTATAACAATACCATCAATTTCAAACGGTAATTTCACTCTGTTTTTATCCCAAAATCGAATAAATTTCATAATACCATCAATTGAATCGGTTTTATAAATCATTCGCTTTTCTGGATTTGGGGTTTTAAATCCCCATTCACTTGCTTTTAACACACTTTCATAATGTCCTTCTAAAGGTAAATCATATCCATACAATCCATACAAATAACAATCTAAACCTCTCTCTGCTACTAATTTAGAATCTTGTAGTTTAAGTGTTCCAGAAGCTGTATTTCTTGGATTAGCAAATTCAGCTTCCCCAATATCTGCTCGTTGTTCGTTTAATTCTTGAAATTTCTTCAAAGGAAAAAAGATCTCACCCCTAATTTCAAAATCTTGAGGAAAATCTCCTTTTAGTTGCAAAGGAATCGTTCGTATCGTTCGAACATTTGCTGTAACATTCTCCCCTTTTGTTCCATCTCCTCTTGTAATAGCTTGTTTTAATATTCCATTTTCATATTGAATACCAATCGCTACTCCATCGTATTTTAATTCACAGACATATTCAAGTTGACCTTCTGCTAGTTTCTTAAGACGTGTCTCCCATTCAATTATTTCCTCTTCGGAATAAGTGTTTGAAAGAGACATCATTGGAAAACGATGAACTACAGACTCTTGTTTCTTTGTAATATCACCCCCAATTCTTTTCGTCGGACTATAACTGTATGCATACTCGGGAAATTCAACTTCTAATTTCTGAAGTTGTTCTAACAACATATCAAAATCATAATCAGATATTTCTGACTGATTTTCAATATAATATAAATCGTTGTGTTTATTTATCTCTTGAGTTAAACGTTCTATCTCTTTTTTAGCCAGCTCTTTATCCATTTTAAAACTATTTTTTTACAGCTTTAATCATTCTGTCTTTACCTTGTAAATCTTTTCTAATTTCTATATTTTGAAATCCTATTTTTTCTAATAAAACCTTAGTTTCATTCGCTAAATTTTCATGAATTTCAAAAAATAAATTCCCATTTGATTTTAGATATTTTATTGCCATTTGAGCAATCTTATCATAAAAAACCAATGCTTTTTCATCTGGAACAAACAAAGCTAAATGAGGCTCAAATTCAAGAACATTTTCAGCCATCAACTTTTTTTCTTCTTCAGGTATATAAGGTGGATTTGAAACCCAACAATCAAAAGACTCTAATTGAAAGTTCGCTTTTTCATTATATTCAACCTCATCTAGTGCACTAAACTGTTTAAATTCAATATCTAATCCTGTTTTAACAGCATTTTCTTTTGCTAATTGCAAAGCTTCTGTTGAAATATCAGTTGCATATATTTTTGAGTACGAAAAAACAGATTTTAACGCTAATGCTATACAACCACTTCCAGTACAAAGATCAACAATCGTAAGTCCTTTATTATTATTTACATACACCTCTTTCAACCATTCAACCAATTCTTCTGTTTCTGGTCGAGGAATAAGTGCTCGTTTGTCAGAAATTAATTCTAATCCATAAAAATGAGCATTACCAACAATGTATTGAAAAGGTTCATTATTTAACAATCTTTTTACGACTGATCTAAAAAACAACAAATCAGATTCTGACAATAATTGATCATTTAAACCAATCAAATCAGAAGGAGATAATTTTAATCTTTGACAGATTACCTCATTCCCAATTAGTTTAATCTCATTATCAGAAAACATATTTTCTAACTTAGTCTTAAAATACTCCCTAATGGATTGAACTGAATTCGTTTGAACAAACATTTTTGGTAATTTTTAATATTTGATTTTAATTCGTTTTAATCTAAATCCAAAATCAAACATTCATAATTCGTAATTTATTACTACTCTTCTGTGTTTTTCACCTTAGAAAAATAATGAGTAAATCCAAAGCCAACAACTAAACATTGCGTCGGTTTTGAATAATCTGCTATATTGTATCCAGCATTTGTATGAATCCCTAAACGTTGAGGTGAAAATCCAAATCCATTGAAAGCATAACCAATCGTAAATCGATACGATGAAAATTCATCCACACTTAAAATTAATCCTAAAGTTGGTGTTATAGAAACAGCATTGACAGTTTGTGCCTTCCCATAAATAGAATCGTTAAAATCAGTATTAAAATACGTTTTATTGTAACCTATTTTCACACCAAAATCGGTAGCAAATTGCTCATTATGAAATTTCTCATGTCCTATCTTAATAAAACCTCCAATTGAATGAACACCTCCTTTAGCTGGCTCAGCAGTAGGCACTTTGAATTTATCTACTTGTAAGTAAGAATAATTTGCGCCAGCTCCAATTGTAAATGAATTTTTAAATCGATATTGATAGTATGGAGTTAAATTAACTACACTTTTCATCACCCCTTTAAAAAATGGATTTGCCATTGCTATTGGCATACCAACCTCCATAGTAAAAGTATGTTTCGGCTCTATTTGACCAAATGAATTTAAAACTACGCTAAACAAAAAAGCTAAACTGAATATCTTACTCATAATTTCTTTATTATTATAATCGCTAAAATAGTTATTTTATTGGAAAAAATCGCATAAAAAAAGCCCTTCCTAAGAAGAGCTTTTAAGTATTTATTTTATTGATTAACGAGTAAACAACATTTCTCTGAATTTTGGTAAAGGCCATAACTCATCATCAATTAATAACTCTAATTTATCAGCGTGGTAACGAATATCGTCAAAATAAACTTTTACTTTATCACAGTAAGCTACTGCTTTCGCTTCATTTCCATCTACTTTATTCGCTAATTTACGAGCTGCTAACATATCATCACATCCTGTTTTCATTTTATTCAAATGATCAGAAATTTTAGTTAACAATTCTAACTGAGCTTTTGCAGCTTCTTTACCCGCTTTATCTCCTAAAATAGAAATTAAACCTTGAATATTTTGGATTAATTTATTTTGGTATTCAACAACAGCTGGAGTAATATGATTTTGAGCAATATCCCCAATTAAACGAGCTTCGATTTGAATTTTATGAATATAAGCTTCAAACTCAATTTCTTGACGAGCTTCTAATTCTCTAGGAGTCAAAATATTCATATCATTGAACAATTTAACTACTTTTTTATCTCCCCAAACTTTTAATGCTCTTGGAGTATCTTTCAAGTTAGATAAACCTCTTTTCTCTGCTTCTTTAACCCATTCCTCTCCATATCCGTTTCCTTCGAAACGAATTTTCTTAGATTCTTTGATCATTTTTTGAAGCTCTTTCAAGATAGCTTCGTCTTTGCTTTCACCTTTTTCGATTCTAGCATCCACATCTTTTTTGAAGATTTGTAACTGATTCGAAACGATTGTATTAATAACAATCATTGCTGAAGCACAGTTAGCTGAAGAACCAACCGCTCTGAATTCAAATTTGTTTCCTGTAAATGCAAACGGAGAAGTTCTATTTCTATCTGTATTATCCAACATAATTTGTGGAATTTTACCGATATTCAATTTCAATTCTGTTTTATCTTCTGGAGTCATTTTTCCAGCTTTCACATTTTTCTCGATTTCATCTAATAAATAAGACAATTGAGAACCAATAAATGCTGAAATAATTGCTGGAGGTGCTTCATTCGCTCCTAAACGGTGATCGTTTCCTGCCCCTGCGATACAAGCTCTTAATAAATCTGCTTGATCATGAATCGCTTTGATTGTATTACAGAAGAAAGTTAAAAATTGTAAGTTAGATTTTGGATTTTTACCTGGCGCTAATAAATTCACTCCAGTATCTGTTCCTAAGGACCAGTTATTATGTTTACCTGAACCATTTACACCTGCGAATGGTTTTTCATGTAACAATACACGGAAATTATGTTTACGAGCAACTTTCTCCATAATATCCATCAACAAAAGATTGTGGTCATTTGCTAAATTACACTCTTCAAAAATCGGTGCACATTCGAATTGATTTGGCGCAACCTCATTATGACGAGTAGTAACAGGAATACCTAAACGAATAGATTCTGTTTCAAACTCACGCATAAACGCAGTTACACGAGCAGGAATTGAACCAAAATAATGATCGTCTAATTGTTGACCTTTAGCAGGAGCATGTCCAAATAACGCTCTACCTGTCATCATAATATCAGGACGTGCATTAAATAAAGCTGAATCAACTAAGAAATATTCTTGTTCCCAACCTAAAGTCGCAACTGTTTTAGTTACATTTTTATCAAAATATTGACAAACAGCAGTAGCTGACTCATCAATTGAATGCAATGCTTTTAACAAAGGCATTTTATAATCCAATGCTTCACCTGTATAAGAAATGAAGATTGTTGGAATACATAATGTTTTGTCTATAACGAAAGCTGGAGAAGAAGGATCCCAAGCTGTATAACCTCTCGCTTCAAATGTATTACGAATTCCTCCATTTGGAAATGAAGAAGCATCTGGCTCTTGTTGAATTAATAAATCACCATCAAAACGCTCAATAGCTCTTCCTGGTCCTACTGGTTTAAAGAAAGCATCGTGCTTCTCAGCTGTTGAACCTGTTAATGGTTGAAACCAGTGAGTATAATGTGTAGCTCCTTTAGTAATCGCCCAATCTTTCATAGAAGAAGCAACTTGATCAGCCATCTTACGATCTAAACGAGTTCCTTTTAAAGAAGACTCCATCATCGATTTGTATGCTTCACTTGGAAGATATTCACGCATTGCTTCAGCGTGAAAAACATTTTCTCCGAAAATTTCAGAAATTTTACCATCAAATTCGATGTGTTTAGGTGTTCTATTTAACACATCGTGATACGCTTGCATTCTTTTAGTCGCCATGTTTTACATTTTTTTTGTCAAAAATAAGAATTTTAAACATTCAAATATTAAAATTATATTACTTTTTTATTAACACCCCCTTATTAATTTAAGTTATAATCAAAAAAAACATAAATTTTAGTACCACACCCCCTATTTTTTAATGTAAAAATTAAAAAATCATCATTTAAGCAATGTTTACATATTCTTGTTAGTAAAAAGAGTAAATCTAGAATCTTTTGAAAAAAATCGTTCAATCTTGTTTTATATCTTTGTATCTAGACTGCGAGATTTAATGATAATGGATAAAATGACTAATTAATACTATTAGTAAGTCTTAACATTTTGAATCTTTAAATCTTGAATCAATAAAAAAATGTACAATGAGTTATTTAGACGAATTAAATCCTAGTCAGCGAGAAGCTGCTGAAAACATATACGGTCCAACAATGGTAATCGCAGGTGCTGGCTCTGGAAAAACTAGAGTACTTACCTTTCGTATTGCTTATATGTTAGAACAAGGGATTGATCCGTTTAATATAATGTCATTAACCTTTACCAATAAAGCTGCACGTGAAATGACAGAGCGTATTGGTAAAATTGTAGGCTCAAGCGAGGCAAAAAATATCACGATGGGAACTTTTCACTCTGTCTTCTCTCGAATATTAAGATACAATGCTGATCGTTTAGGTTATCCTACCAACTTCACTATTTATGATACGCAAGATTCTAAAAGTTTAATTAAAGAGATTGTTAAAGGCTACAATCTTGATGATAAAATCTATAAGCCTAGTATGGTTTTGGGTAGAATTTCTTCAGCTAAAAATAATTTAATTTCACCTGAGGCTTATGCTCAAAATGCTGAAATATTAGAAGAAGATAGACAAACTAAACGTCCTGAATTAGCAAGAATCTATGCTACCTATGCTGCAAGATGCTTTAAATCAGGTGCTATGGATTTTGATGATCTTTTATATCAAACAAACGTCTTACTTCGAGACTTCCCTGATGTATTAGCCTATTATCAACAAAAATACAAGTACATCCTGGTAGATGAGTACCAAGATACTAACTATGCTCAGTACCTCATCGTTAAAAAGTTAGCTGCGGTGTACGAAAATATTTGTGTAGTTGGTGATGATGCGCAAAGTATTTATTCTTTCCGTGGAGCAAATATTCAAAATATCTTAAACTTTAGAAAAGATTATCCCGATTTCAAAATGTTTAAATTGGAACAGAATTACAGAAGTTCCAAAAACATTGTTGAAGCAGCAAATAGTGTCATTGGTAGAAATCAAGATCAAATTCAAAAAAATGTTTGGACAGATAATGCCGACGGAGATAAAATCAATGTCATTCGAAGTTTAACAGATAACGAAGAAGGTAAAATCATCACGAATCGAATTTATGATTTAAAACAAGCAAAGGGTTTATCATACAATGACTTTGCTATTTTATATAGAACAAATAAACAATCGCGTGCATTTGAGGAATCGATGCGTAAATTGAATATTCCTTATAAAATATATGGTGGATTATCGTTTTACCAAAGAAAAGAAATAAAAGATATTTTAGCTTATTTCAGATTAACTACAAATCCTAGAGATGAAGAAGCTATCAAACGTGTTATCAATTATCCCTTAAGAGGAATTGGAAAAACGACAATTGAAAACATCATTATCACTGCAAATCAACACGGTGTTTCTATTTGGGATGTTATTTGTGATTTCAATGCTTTTCCAGTTGCTATCAATCAAGGAGCAAAAAATAAAATTTATGAGTTTACCACAATGATTAAAAGTTTTGGTGCTCAATTAGATACAATGAATGCATTTGAATTAGCGAAATTAATTGCTAAATCATCTGGAATTTTAAAAGATTTACATTCAGAAAAAGATAAAGGTCCTGAAGAAGTTGAACGCTACCAAAACATTGAAGCCTTGTTAGCAGGTATAAAAGAGTTTACCGTATCACAAGGTGAAGATGGTGTAAAATCGCTTTCTGAATTCATGTTAGATGTTGCTTTACTTACAGATGCAGATCAAAGTGCAGATGAAGAATTAAATCATGTGACGATGATGACGATTCACTCTAGTAAAGGATTGGAATTCGAACACGTTTTTTTAGTTGGTTTAGAAGAAAATTTATTCCCTTCTCAAATGGCACTTCATTCTAGAACAGAATTAGAAGAAGAAAGACGATTATTCTATGTTGCCGTTACGAGAGCGAAAGAATCATGTACTCTTTCATTTGCCACATCAAGATTTATATGGGGTAATTTAGTTACCGCAGAACCAAGTCGTTTTATTGATGAAATAGATAAACAATATTTAAATTTTGAAGTTTCTGAACGTCGCGGAGGTAGATCATTAAATTCTAGACCAACTCCATTTGACAAACCATTTGTTGGTGGTTTAAATAAAAGTGTTGCTGCACCAGCAGGAATGAAATCGGTTAGTTCTGCTTCAACTGCTAAAAAAGGAGATGCCTTAAGTCTAGATTTAAAAGTAGGTTACAATGTAAAACATGAATTGTTTGGAAATGGAAAAGTCACTACGCTTGAAGGACAAGGAAGTGACAAAAAAGCAACTATTTTCTTTCCAGGAAAAGGTGCTAAAACTTTATTACTAAGATTTGCTAACCTAACTGTATTAGAAGACTAATTCAAAAAAACAACACAATAAACGATTTTAATTTTCGTTAATTCCCTCAGATAAAACCATATGTAATTTATTGTTTTATTTTTGAGGGATTTTTTTTTATAAACAAATGAATAAACTAATACTATTAATCTTTACCCTTTCAGTTTCTATTTTTTGTTTTTCTCAAACAGATGAAAGCATAACCATTTCTGGATATTTAAAAGATCAGGAAACAAAAGAAGTTTTACTTTATTCAAAAGTCTTTGTAAAAGAATTAAACAAAGGGATAACGACCAATGAATATGGTTATTTTTCTATTCAAATTCCTAAAAATGAAAAATATACTCTACTAATTTCATCTACTGGATATTCTAACACTACAATCGAAATTTCAGGACTTATTTCTTCGCAAGAAGATTTATTTATTAAAAGCACACAAGCTGAACTACAAGAAGTTATTGTAAAAGCAAAAAAATCTCAAGGCGAAGAACTTATTAAAAACACTGAAGTTTCTGTTGTTCGACTGAATATAAAAGAAATCAAAATGCTTCCTGCAATTGGAGGAGAAACCGACGTACTGAAAGTAGCTCAATTAATGCCTGGAATTAACAGAGGAGTTGAAGGTGGAACAAACTTTTTTGTTCGAGGAGGAGATGGAGATCAAAATTTAATATTAATGGATGAAGCAACAGTATATAATCCAGGACATTTATTTGGTTTTTTCTCTGTTTTTAATCCAGATGTGATTAAAGATATGACTATTTACAAAGGAGGATTTCCTGCAAATTATTCAGGAAGATTATCTTCAATTACAGACATAAGAACAATTGACGGAGATAAAAATAAATTTAGAGTGAACGGTGGAATTGGAATGCTTTCATCTCGTTTAACAATTGAAGGCCCACTTTGGAAAGATAAAGCATCATTTATGATTGCTGGACGAAGATCATATATTGATAAGGTTTTCAAATTAGTAGGTTACAATGTTCCTTTTTACTTTTATGATTTAAATGCAAAAATAAATGTGATCGTATCTAAAAAAGACAAACTGTATCTGAGTAGTTATTTTGGAAATGATGTTTTAAAGTTAAATGGAGATGGATCAGATTCTTCTAACACATTTGGATTCGGATTTACTTTAGGTAATTTCACTCAAACCGCTCGTTGGAACCACATCTTCAATCCTAAATTATTCAGTAATTTATCACTAATTCACACTCAATTTCAATATGATATTTATGGTAATTTTTTCGAAAATAACATACTAATTAAAAGCTCAGTTGAGGATATCGGTTTCAAATATGATTTTCAATATTTCAAAAATTCGAATACAAAATTAAATTATGGTATACAAGTCACTAATCATCGATTTAGACCGAATGCAATCAGCACTTCAGGCATAATTACAGAATATTTAAAAAACAAAAGAGGAACTCTACTTTCTACAGTTGAATCAAATGCTTATATTGATATCAAACACACTATAAATGATCGCTGGAAATTAGATGGCGGACTGTCGTTACCAACAAGTTTTGTATCATCTAAAAACTATTTTGGAGTTAGTCCACGCTTTAACCTTGCATACCAAGTCAATGAAAAACAAGCATTGAAATTTTCTATTTCAAGAATGTATCAATTTATGCACCGCGTTTCGAGTAGTACAATGGCTCTTCCGACTGATTTATGGTATCCAATCTCTAAAAACATTAAACCTCAAATAGCTGACCAAATCGCATTAGCTTATAATATAAACTTGCCTAAATTAAAATCATTTATTGTTATTGAAGGTTATTATAAGTATATGCAAAACTTAACAGAATATAGAGAAGGAAGTCAATTAATATTGAATGATAAATTTGAAGAATTATTAATTCAAGGAAAAGGTTGGAGTTCTGGTACAGAATTTTTATTTAAAAAAGAAGAAGGAAAAATTACAGGTTGGTTAGGTTATACACTTTCTTGGACAAAACGTAGATTCGATGAATTAAATAACGGAAATCCATTCTGGGCAAAATATGATAGAAGACACTACTTTACTTTTGTCAGTATTTATACAATTAATCCTAGACTCTCTTTTTCAGCTATTTTTGAAATGTGTTCAGGAACTCGCTTCACACCAATAATCGGACAATACTTTCAACCAAATGCGGGTTTGACAGGAGTAGATATAGTTCCCATTTTTGCTGAAAGAAATTCTTACAGAATGTCATCAGCTCACCGTCTTGACATCAATTTTATTATTAAATCTAAAATAAAAGAGAAGAAAAAATATTCTTCCGAATGGCATTTAGGTGTCTACAATGTCTATAATCGAGCTGCACCATTTCAAATTCAAGTTGTTCAAAATCCTGATGGTTCATATAAATATACTCAACCAGGTTTATTTGGCTTCCTCCCTACAATAGGGTATAATTTTAAATTTTAATATAGTATGAGATATATTTTTTATTTCTTTAGCTCTTTAATTCTACTAACAGCTTGTAGACCAAAGAATATAGATATTAATGTTAAAGCTGCTGAATCCAAGCTAGTAGTTTTTACACATGTAATTCCTAATAACATTATGATTGTTGCCCTTACAAAATCATTTTCTGTATTAGATGGAAATACGACAGAAGACTTTTCAAAACTGTTAATTTCTGGGGCTACGGTTCAAATGAAATTCAACGGTGAAACATTTAATTTTTACGAATTAAACCCTGGTATATATGCAAGTTTTGAAAAAGCTTTTCAAGTAAACGAAAATTACGAACTTTTCGCTTGTAGTGGTAAAGACACCGTTCACTCTTTCACTAAAATGTTACCTAAAATTGACTTTAATTCTATCCTTCCAATAGTAGAGAAAAATAGTACTGACACAAATGTTTTTATCAACTATTCATTCAATGACATTAAAGGAATTGATAATTGGTACTTAATAAATGTCTACAAAAAACTTCAAAATTCTAACTCAACAGATATTGTCAATTACTTTAACAATGGAGCAAACGCATTAGTTAAATCAATTTTAATTTCAGATAAAGAATTTGGTGACACCTATGTAAGTAAAGACAAATTAGACAACTTGAAACACAATGATAGTATTGTAGTAACACTTTCAAACATTAATGAAACGTATTTCAATTATTTACATCAAAAGAATGGTACTGGAAGTGTTTTTACCCAATTAAATATAGAACCTATAACTTATGCTAGTAACATTATCAACGGTTATGGTTTCTTTAATGCCCACTTCCCTCATATAAATTACTTTGATCTAGGGAAATATTAAAAAGGATAACCAATACCAAAACTAAATCTTGGTGTAAAAGGAATCGGGGTTTGACGAATTGTTCCATCAGGCATTAAAGGGTTATCCTTCATAAATTGAGTTACTGCATCGTTAAATTGAACATGTTTCTGAAAAACCCATCTTTCTCCATTAGGTAAAGCAGGATCATGAATTGGAATACCTAAATCTACTCGAATAATAAAATAATCAAAATCTCTTCTCAAACCTATACCAGGTGAAATTGCTAGTTCTTTAAACCAATTTCCAGAAAATTTACTTCCAGGTCTATTTACATCGGTTTTCATTGTCCAAATATTCCCCCCATCAATAAATACTGCCCCTTTCCATTTTTTTGAATATTGATATCTATATTCAATAGATCCAGCTAATCTTAGATCTCCAACTTGAATTGAAGTACTGTTTTTATCTAAATATCTATTATATGATCCTGGTCCAAGTGAACTTGCCTTCCATCCTCTTACATCGTTAGAACCTCCAGCATAAAAACTGTAATCATAAGGTAAAGAAGTTTTTGAATTTCCATATGTTAAACCAGCCCCCACTAAAGCTCTCATATTCAAACTTCTAGTTTTTCCAAAAGGCACTGTATAGATAACTGTATTATCTACTCTAGAAAATTGAGCATATGCTAACCCACCCACTTTGTATCTTCCTAACGAATCTTTTGCCTGAAACTTTTGAAATGCAGACACTAAGTTTCCAGCAATATCAAAAGAACCTAAATAATAAAAAGATGTCTTCCTTTTTTTAGAAACCTTGTCTTTATCTCTATATTCAAAAGATACTTTCCAATCCTGCCAAATAAATTGATTACTAAATGTATTAGTTTGAAAAGGATTGTTTTTCTTCTTTAAAAATTCTTCAAATGCATCTGATTTAATGATGCTTACAAATTTTATTACAGACAAACCAGGTATACCCATTTGAATTGTTTGTGTGTTTCTTATTTCGTACTTCCAAGTACTATTTAATTGAATATTTTCCTTTATATATAAATCCCTTTTTTGAAATGTATATGCTCCAGAAAAAATAGTTTTTGCTAATCTTGATTTATTCACTTTTGCTTTTGGAAAAAACACTAATCCAGGAAGCTCTAACTTTAAAGTTGGTCCAATTTCAAATTGATAAAATTTAGTTGTAACAGCTTTTAAATCTGAAGTGTTAATTTGTTGGTCTATAATAGGAGGTTGAGCTTGCAAAGAACCATTTAATCCAAATGTTAATTTTTCTGCACCTTTGAATAAATTTTTGTTTGTATAATTTACTCCTGAAGACAATCCGAAAAAACCGTTGGTTGTTGTTACACGGAATTGTGAACTGAACATTTCCTTTTTAGAAGGCATTAAGTAATAATGTACATCTACATTATTCGATTCAGGAATTTCAATAATTTCAGTTTTAATAGTTTGAAATAATCCTAACTGTTGAAGTCTATTAAAAGAAGATTCCGTAAAAGTTTCAGTTATTTCATTGTTTTTTTCAAGTAATGATTGAACTTCAATTAATTTAGGATCTAAAAAAAGTTTGCCGTTATACAAAAAATAGGCTATTCTTGACGAATCAACTTCTTGAGTATGATGATTTTTTATAAAGTTATAACACAATGTATCAATAGTTGGAAGGAATCTACCATTTAAAATTAATCCTAATCTTTGAATTGTATCCTTAAAATGACCATTAAAATTATTAGTATCTAAAATATGGAAATACACATTTTTTACGAACGTTTTTTGGTATTTCTTTAATTCTAAACTATCTTTATTTTGAGCTGAGAAGACTTTACGATCGTTGATTATAATTTTCACCGTTATTCTATCATTTGAGTCAATAACATATTTAATACTATTTGGACTAAATCCATAAATAGCTTCATCTCTCATAAAACGAGAAATTTTAGTTCTATATTCATCTAGATAATCAATATCTAAGGGTTGTCCTTTTAAACTATTATTTGACTTTGAAACAAACTTTTCAAAACTCTTACTTACTTGATCGTTATCAATTTCTGAATAAACAGAATCAATGACATATCTTTTTCCAGTCTCTATAAAATAATGAGCTTTCACCTTACGATTTCTTTTAAATTTTAATGAACCGTAACAATGATTTTGATAATACCCTTTTTTCTTTAAATAAGCACTTAACTGTTCAATTGACTTTTCATATTGTAAACTATCAAAGATAACAGGAGCCTCACCTACTTTATATTTCAACCACTCTTTAAAAAACAAACTTTGTTCCAATGTATCTATCAAGGGGATGATTTTTTCTTCATAATTAGTCTCTCCTCTCTTTTGTGCTTTTTGAATTCGTTTTAGATTGATTTTATCTTGTTTTGACTTACGTCTTTGATTTTCAAAATGATTCTCAATATTTTTTCTATTTCTCTTATCTGCAATTTTAACTGAATCTAAACGATTATACAAAAATAAATCCCATTTTAATCCTAATAGTTTTCTATTTGGTTGTTGTCTTATAATTGGTATAATTTCTTCCTCCTCAATATTACTTCCAACAATATCAATTGTGTTCTTTTTTAATAAATATCGATCTTTAGGAACAAACTTTGTAGATTTGCACCCAAAAAGAAAAAATAGTAGAAAAAATAATCGATATGTATTTTTAAATTGTCTCAATGATTCATTTTGAAGTACAAAAGTAATAAAAAGCAACGGTGCAAAGTCTATCTAAGAACAAGATAAAGTGGATTCGTTCACTTCAATTAAAGAAAAACAGAGATGAACTCGGTTTATTTATAGTAGAAGGTGAAAAAATGGTGCAAGAAGCCATTGAAAATTTCAGTCAACAAATTGATTTTTTAGTTGTTACAAAGTTTAGCTCTATTAAAACCGATGATGTATCATTTGAAGTGGCTATAGCTACTGATGAGGAATTAAAATCAATATCCACTTTAAAAAATCCAAATAAATCGCTAGTTGTTCTGAAACTTCCTGCTAGAAGAAGAATTGAAACCAATTTTAGAATTGCTTTAGATGGAATTCAAGATCCTGGAAATCTAGGTACCATTTTACGTCTTGCTGATTGGTTTGATGTAAAAGAAATAATTTGTTCTAAAGAAACGGTTGATGTATACAATCCGAAAGTAGTACAAGCTAGTATGGGCGCCATTTTCAGAATTAAAGTAACTTATTGTGATTTAGAAGATTACCTAAAAAAATCAAAAGAAACTATTTTTGGAGCATTGCTTGAAGGTCAAAATATTTACAAAAAATCAGTTGAACCAAAAGGAATTTTAGTTCTTGGAAACGAAGGAAATGGTATTTCTGAAAAAATTATTACATTAATAACTGAACCAATTACAATTCCTCGCTTTGGACAAGCTGAATCTTTGAATGTTTCAGTTGCTACAGGTATTTTGTTATCTGAGTTTTTTAGAGGGTGATAATTGATAAATTTTATTTAAATTTTCCTAAAAACTTATAAACAAATCCTAATCGTTTGATTCTATTGAATTTATCATATAAAGAGTTGATTGGGTTTGAATTCTATAACTTTTAATTATTTAAAGTCAACCAATCCCATGGGCCAGAAAACAACCACTGCAATAATCCAAAAGTTGAAAGAAAAACCAAATAAAGTATAAAACAAATTTTAACGATTTTTTTCCAAACTAAGTTTTTATCGGTTGCAAGAAAATGTTTATTTGAATAATATTTACTTAAATACAAAGGAATAATTGCTAAAAATTCCAACGCTATATTCGTTCTTTGAGTGGGATAAAATAAAATATGATATTGTGTTTTCAAAAAATATTTCTCAATTATTATATCTTCAATAAAAATTAAAGATATAATACCAATTGAAAAAAGAAATAATTGATAACTTTCAAATAAAAAATTAAATTTCACGTATTTCCTAATTAAAACACTTATTATAAAAAACAGGACTGAAATAAAAAAAAGATCGTTAATTTGCTTCCTTGTCTTTTTAGTATTAATATATTGTTTTTCTATAGAAGGCAGACTTTTCTCCATAGAAATAATTCGTTTATAAGCTGATATTTTTCTTTGTTCATTTAGTTCACTATTATTGCCTAGTTTAATAATATTCCCACTAAAATAGGATAATCCACTATTGTGATAATTATATATTTCCTCCTCATACGATAACAAATTCCTATGGCACTCATTTACCTCAATATCTGAAAAAGAAGATAAGTTTAAGATTAATATAAAATAAAGAATTCCTAAATATTTCATAAAATAATTAGATATTTGTCAACTGTCTCATCCCTTCTCCTAAAGTCATAGCCACAGCATTTGCTAGGTTGAAACTTCTGACTTTCCCTGGAAATGGAATTGTAACCAAATTATCTTTGTATTTTTCTTGAATTTCAGCATCTAAACCTTCTGCTTCTTTTCCGAAAATTAAATAATCTCCTCTTTTCAAAGTAGATTTATAAAATGATTCTGAAGCTCTAGCTGAAAAGAAATAGACACTCGCTGTCGGTTCAATTGTTTCTACCCATGCCTCAAAATTAGCGTGATGACAAATCTCTAAATCGGGCCAATAATCTAAACCTGCACGTTTTACTCTTGCATCCGTAATTTCAAATCCTAGTGGATGAATCAAATGTAATCGACTTTTAGTTGCAACACATAAACGTCCAATGTTTCCAGTATTATTTGGAATTTGAGGTTCAACCAAAACAATGTTGAAATTTAATTGGTCGTACTTATCAATTACGTTCATTTGTAGCTATTTTATTTTTTATCGCATCAACACACTTCATACCATCAATTGCAGCTGAAATTATTCCACCAGCATACCCTGCACCTTCAGCACATGGATACAATCCTACTACATCAGGATGCTCTAGAGTCAACTCATCTCTAGGAATTTGAACTGGTGAAGATGTTCTCGATTCTGGCGCATGTAAAACAGCATCATTTGTAAGAAATCCTTTCATTTTCTTATCAAAATCGACAAATGCTTTTCTCAAACGTTTGGCAATAAAACTTGGCAATATTTTATTTAAATCAACACTTGCCAAACCTGGAACATAAGATGATCTTGGAAACGAAGTTGAAACTTTTCCATCCACAAAATCTTTCAAACACTGAGCAGGAACCTTTTGTGTTTTCCCAGCTGCTTCCCAACATGCTTTTTCAACTGACTTTTGAAAATCCAAAGCAACGAATGGATTTTCTTTTGAATAATTAGGTAAATCTTCTGGGTTAACTGTTACAACTATTCCCGAATTAGAATATGGATTGTTTCTTTTGGATGGAGACCAACCATTCGTAACAACTTCTCCTTCTGATGTTGCGCAAGGGGCAATAATACCTCCAGGACACATACAAAAAGAATACACACCTTGTCCATCAACTTGAGTTACCAAAGAATAAGAAGCCGGAGGTAAATATTCATCGTTTAATCTACCAGAATATTGTATCTTATCTATAAAAGCTTGTTGATGTTCAACCCTTACTCCTAAGGCAAATGATTTTGCATTTAATTTAATTCCTTTTGAATTCAATAATTCGAAAATATCTCTTGCAGAATGACCAGTTGCCAAAATAACATTAGAAAAATAACGTTTCAATTCATTGTTAATTTCAACGCCTTTAATCTCTTTATTATCAATTATTAAGTCAGTAACTTTAGATTCAAAATGAACCTCACCTCCAGCGTTTATTATCTCTTCTCTCATTGCCACAATAATATGTGGTAATTTGTTCGTTCCAATGTGTGGATGTGCATCAACTAATATATCTTCATCAGCACCAAAATGAACAAACCATTTTAACGCTTTTAATACATCCCCTCTTTTCTTTGATCGTGTATATAGCTTTCCGTCTGAATAAGTCCCTGCTCCACCTTCACCAAAACAATAATTAGATTCACCATTTACGATTCCTTCTTTGTTTAAAGTCGCTAAATCTCTTCGTCTTGATCGAACATCTTTCCCTCTTTCAAAGACAATGGGTTTCAACCCTAATTCAATTGCGTGTAAAGCAGCATATAAACCTGCGGGACCAGCACCAATAATTCCTATTTCAGTACATTTAGAAACATCTTTAGTTACATAATACTCTTCTTTTGGAATTTCTTCATTTTCTAAATAAACATCAAACGAACAGTTTATTTTTATGGCCGCTTTTCTAGCATCAATCGATCGTTTTCTCCATACAAATTGAAAATTATCTGATGAAAGTTGTAATTCATCTTTGATTCTATTTTTTAAGAAAATATCGTTTTTCGCTTGTTCAGGAGTTACCTGAAATTGAACTTGTTGACTCATTAACCTTCAAAAATAAGTGAAATCCAAAGTGTATTGTTATACATTCGATCGATTGGATTAGATGGTTCTGTATTATCTTGAATAAACGAATTATTAAATCCTTGAGAATATTTCAATTCCATTCCAAATTTGAAATAAGGTGCAAAAAATTCTAATCCTGCTCCAATTTGACCTTGATAATCGTTTTTCTTTATTTTAATAAAAGGATTCGTATAATTTTGACTCGCTTTTTCTTGTGATTGTAAATCCATTGTATATTGACCTCCAATCAATAAATATGCAGCAAAATTATTTAAACGTAATGTTCTGAATTGAAGCATTAAAGGAAAATTTAAATTGGTCGAACCAACTCTTTTTTCATAGATTAAATCTTTCCCTTTTGGATCCGTTTTATTGACAAATGTATAATTAAGAACACGTTCTTGAAACGACAATGTAGGGATAAAACGTAATCTTACTACAGGTGTAAATAATTTCAGCGTCGTTACTATTCCAACCTGACCTCCGGGTGTTTTTGATGTTGTCAAGGTTTTTAACCCATATTTTGAGTATGCATCTATATTTTGGTATACAATAAAATCACTTTTATTAAAACCAAGCATAAAGCCAAAATGCATTAATTTTTCATCAAAACGTTTATAGTTTTGAGGTTTTTCCTTCTGAGCAAACGTTGAAGAAACAAGTAAAAAAGTGACTATAAAAATTCTAAATTGCATAGTTTAAATAACGTGTAACTTCTATCTATATTGTAAATAAATGAATTATTTTATTCCACTATAGATGGTTGCTATTCCTCCAGATACTAATTCAGCTTCCACATTTTTATATCCTAATTTCGTTAAGATGTCAATCATTTCTTGTCCTTCAGGAAAAGCTGCAATTGATTCTGGTAAATAAGCATAAGCTTTTTCATCTTTAGAAATACGTTTCCCGAAAAATGGAATGATGTATTTCGAAATGAAACCATACCCTTGTTTGATAGGGAATTTCTTAGGTTTCGAAAATTCTAAAATAATCACCTTACCTCCTACACGAATTACTCTTAACATTTCAGCTAATCCAACTTCTAAATGTTCGAAATTACGTACACCGAAACCAACTGTTAATGCATCAAAATAATTATCTTCAAATGGTAAAGCTTCTGAATCACCAAGTGTCATAGTGATAATAGAATCAAAATGTTTTGCTTTCATTTTTTCTCTTCCCACTTCTAACATTCCTGCAGAAATATCAATCCCTACTACTTCAGTTGGATTTAATTTTAAAGATGCAATAGCAAAATCACCTGTTCCAGTAGCGATATCTAATATTCTCTTAGGCTGAATTTCACGTAATTTTTTAATTGCTTTTTTTCTCCAAATCTTATCGATTCCTAAAGACAAAAAGTGATTCAAAAAGTCATATTTTTTTGAAATATTATTAAACATTTCAGCAACCTCTTCCTTTTTAGACTTATCTGAATTCCCGTAAGGTTTTACTTCTACTCTACTCATATTTTTGGGTGTTGGGTATTGGGTATTGGGTATTGGGTCTTTGGAACTTCCTAAGACCTAAGACCTAAGACCTAAGACCTAATTCAACTTCTTCTATCAATAAATCTCTATCAATGGAAACTACTCCACTCTTTTCGCATACTAAACCTCCTGCAAGGTTAGCGATTTCAGCGATTTCACGAATTGGTAAACCAGCTGTTAAGCAAAGAGTTGCTAGAGAGATAACTGTATCACCAGCTCCTGAAACATCTGCTATATTTCTGATGTGGGCAGGAATATAATGCTGTTCATTTTTGTCTTTTATAAAAACACCGTGTTCTGAAAGTGTTACGAATGAAATCGTATTATCTAATTTAGATTCTAACTTGTTAACGGCATTTTCAAATTGTTCGTTTTCTGAAAATGAAAAATTCATTCCAACCCCTTCTTTTAATTCTTTTAAATTAGGTTTAAATAAACTTACATTTTTATAAGCGAAAAAGTTTTTATTTTTAGGGTCAACTGTTGTGTAAACTCCTTTAGAATTAGCTAGTTCAATGATTTCGCTAATTACTCTTTCAGTTAACACTCCTTTGTTGTAATCTTCAAAAATGATGGCATCTATCTTACTTTCTAAAATAGTTCGAACTTTTGCAATTAACTCATCTTCTTCAGAAGAATTTATATCATTCGTTTGTTCAGAATCAACTCGTAATAAATGTTGATTATTCCCAATAATTCGAGTTTTAACTGTTGTTTGTCGTGATGAACTAAAAATCAATCCTTCTGCAGAAATTGAATTTTCTTCCAATAATTCAAGCATTTTATCACCTGATTTATCTTTTCCAATCACTGAACAAATGATTGCAGATGCTCCCATTGCTACAAGATTAATAGCAACGTTTGCAGCTCCACCTAATCGATCCTCTTCTTTTTGAAGACTAACAATCGGTACAGGTGCTTCAGGACTTACTCTATTTACATTTCCTCGTAAATAAGAGTCAATCATCACATCTCCTATTACTAGAATACGTTTTTTTGTAAATTGATCAACTATTTCTCTAAAATTCATTTATTCAATTTTTCAAGAGAAATTTTGATTCTTTTCATCGCTTCAGTCAATGTTTCTTCAGAAGCTGCATAAGAAATACGAATACAATTTGGATCTCCAAAAGCTTCTCCTGAAACAAGAGCAACCAAAGCATCACTTAATAAGTACATCGCTAAATCTTCAGCCGATTTAATTTCTTTTCCATCAGCAACTTT
>CANCEQ010000005.1 GCA_947375085.1 Flavobacteriales bacterium | reverse complement strand
CAGATTGAATAAAATAGGCACCTTGAGCCAGACAGCCTGTATATATTTGTTCTACTTTCATTTTGTGTTTTTTAAATTGATGTTAGTTCGTGTATAATTATGTAGGTTCCCATAATTAATATAAACCAACCAAATCCTTTTTTTAATTTATTGCCATCGATAAATTTTGTTAGATAATTTCCAATGAAAATTCCAGTAATAGCAAGTGATGTAAAGATAATTAAAAGTTTCCAATTTATAAATTGGTTCGAAATAGATAAATCACCTATAAATCCGATAATTGAATTAGCTGCAATGATTAACAAAGATGTACCAACCGCCATTTTCATAGGTAATTTACATCTAAAAACCAAAGCTGGGATTATTAAAAATCCACCACCTGCACCAACAAAACCGGTTAATAATCCTAGCAATACCCCCTGAATGATAATAGAAGCATAATTTGTAATTTTTATATCCTCTTGCTGTAATGAACAATCGATAGATTTTCGAATCATAGAAAAAGAAGCAGCAATCATTAATAGAGCAAACACAATCATGATTAAAATTGCCTTTGTGATTACAAAATTGGAAATCGTAATAATTTCATTCGGAATTGAAGGAATTAAAAAACTTCGGGTAATTAAAACGGAAATCAAAGCTGGAGTTCCAAAAAGTATTGCTGTCTTCAGATGAACCAATCCCTGATTGTATTTCGGTATAACACCGATTAAACTACTAACACCAACGATAAATAAAGAATAAGCTGTTGCAGTAGTAGGTTCAATATGAAATAAATAAACTAAAATTGGAACACTTAATATAGAACCACCACCACCTAAAATACCGAGAATAATCCCGATAATAATTGCAGTTAAAAATCCTATTAGTTCCATTATTTATTTGTTTATAATGTGAAATTAGGCTTTTTAATTTGTTTCTTAAGTAACATTTGTTTCAGAAAGTGAAAAATATTTTCATTTCGTAAAGTCCTATAAGATAGGTAGTTTAGGTGGGGTTTTTCGTTTTTGGTATTCGTTTTTTTTATTCGTAGGGACAGGGCATGCCCTGTTCCTACGAATAAAAAAAACGAAATGAAATAATAAAACAAAAAAATACGCCATTCGATTTTCGAATGGCGTATCATAAAGACGAGATTTAAAACGTCTCCTATATCTTTTTTAGTTACTAGAAGATAAAACTTCTGCATCAACTGTTCGTCCAGGGTATACTTTTAAAGCTTCACCTAAACAAATAACTGCTTTTTTCAATGAATCTTGGTTCAATACATAAGCGATACGAGCTTCTTGTTTTCCAGCTCCTTTAGTAGAGTAGAAACCATTTGCAGGCGCCATCATAACTGTTTGACCTTCAAATTCGAAATCTTCCAATAACCATTGACAGAATTTTTCAGCATCATCTACAGGGAATTTCGCAACACAATAGAAAGCTCCACTTGGATTTGGACAGTAAACACCAGGAATACTATTTAATCCTTGAACCATAATGTTTCTTCTTTCAACATATTCAGCAACAACATTATCGAAATAAGATTGAGGTGTATTTAATGCAGCTTCAGAAGCGATTTGGTCAATAGTTGGAGGAGATAAACGAGCTTGACCGAATTTTAAAGCGGCAGCCATTACTTCTTTGTTTTTTGTGATTAATGCACCAATTCTAGCTCCACACATTGAGTAACGTTTAGAAACTGAATCAATCATAATAACGTTTTCGTCAATACCATCTAAATTCATTACTGAAAATGGAATAGCTCCATCGTAACAGAATTCACGGTAAACTTCGTCAGCGAATAAGAATAAATCGTGTTTTTTAACTAAATCACGTAATTGCTCTAATTCAGCTTTTGTATATAAATAACCTGTTGGATTACCTGGGTTACAAATAACGATTGCTCTAGTTTTAGAAGTGATTTTTTTCTCAATTTCTTCAACTGGAGGTAAAGCGAAACCTGATTCAATTGTAGCAGTTACAGGAACAACATTGATTCCAGCAGTTACAGCAAAACCGTTGTAATTTGCATAGAAAGGCTCTGGAATAATTACTTCATCACCAATGTTACAAGTAGTCATAAAACCAAAAATCAAAGCTTCAGAACCACCTGTTGTGATTAAAATATCTTCAGCATTTACATTGATTCCAGTTTTTTGGTAGTAAGCAGCCAAATTTGTTCTGTAAGACTCAAAACCAGCAGAGTGACTGTATTCAATCACTTTTCTATCCATATTTTTAATCGCATCAAGTGCTACTTGAGGAGATTCGATATCTGGTTGTCCAATATTTAAATGGTAAACAATTTTACCTTGTTTTTTAGCTGTTTCTGCATAAGGCACCAATTTACGAATCGGTGAAGCAGGCATATCAATTGCTTTTTGAGAAATTTTTGGCATATCAATTTAATTTTGATTCAAATTTATGGATAAAGTTTGAATTTTAAATGAATTGTTAGAAATAAAACTGAAAGGTGCTAAAGTTTTATCCTATTTAAACTAATTGAATTACAAGGCTGATAAACCAAAGGAATTTGTTCTTTTTCAACATCTGATTTATCTAATCCAAATGCTTTTTCATCACTTTGTCCCAAGTGTTTTAAAAAGAAATAGGAGTTTAATAAAAGTCCTTCTCTTAACGCAAACTCATTTTCAACTGAAAGGAATTTTTCAATGACGACGAATTTAAAGTCAGGTTCTGAATTGTATTTAGTAGAACCATCTGGACGAATATGTAAATTCAATTCTTTTTGGTTGACTAAATCCTGAACAATTTTCTTGAAATACATTTCAGTTTTCGGTTGGACTCTAAACCCAATATTAATGTTCACTTTAATTACTTTATCATCAATTAATTCTGAAACATCGTAACTCAAAGTAAAAGGTTCTTCTGTTCTATTGATGTGTAGGAACCAATAAACATCCGCTCTTTTTGGTTTTTTAGATAGAATAGATTTTACAATTTTATCTTCAATTTCATTTCTCGTATTTGCTTTTGTAAGGTAAATTAAATGAGTAGAAAATTTCGGTATTTCATCGTCTTCACTCAATTCTGTAATTTGACTCGTGTATTTACCCAAATCGACATAATGTGTGTAACGATTATTGATTTTTCGTGCATAATACCAAATATACATCACAAGGAAAATAAATAATTCAAAAAATAAGAACATCCATCGTTCTTTAATTTTAGCGACATTCGTGATGAAAAAAGCAATTTCAATAGTAGAGAAAAGCAATAGAATGCTAATTACCATATACTTATTCCATTTTAATTTATACACTAAAAAATAGCCTAATAATATGGTTGTCATCATCATTGTAATGGTAATTGAAAATCCATAAGCAGCTTCCATATGAGTTGACGATTTAAAGTAGATTATCATTCCTACACAACCTACCCAAAGTATATTATTTACACTTGGAATGTAGATTTGACCTTTTACATTTGAAGGTTGTCTCACAGCAACTCTTGGCCAGAAATTTAAGTTCATTGCTTCGCTAATTAATGTATAACTTCCGCTTATTAATGCTTGAGATGCAATGATTGCTGCACTTGTTGCGATGATAATACCTGGTAATAAAAACCATTCTGGTATCATTTCAAAAAATGGATTTCTTTCATTTAAAAATGGAGAATTTTGATTCATCACCCAAGCAGCTTGTCCCATATAATTCACTACTAGACAGGTTTTTACAAATCCCCACGTTATTCTAATGTTTTTAATTCCACAATGTCCTAAATCAGAATAAAGTGCTTCAGCTCCAGTAGTACAAAGGAAAACCGCACCTAAAATCCAAAAACCTTTCGGGTATTCAACTAATAATTGATATCCATAATATGGATTAAGTGCTTTAAAAATCGACGGAAATTGCATTACTTCATTCAATCCAACGATAAATATCATTGAAAACCAAATCACCATTGCTGGACCAAATATTTTTCCAATTTTATGAGTTCCAAATCGTTGGAAAAAGAACAATAAAGAAAGAATTACCACTACGATAGGTACAACGGGTATATTCTTACAAGATGGAATCATAGTTAAACCTTCGACTGCTGACGCAACAGAAATAGGAGGGGTGATAATTCCGTCTGCTAATAGTGTCGTAGCTCCTAAAATAGTTGGAATCACTAGTTTTTTACCATACTTGTGAACCAATGCGTAAAGTGAGAAAATTCCACCTTCTCCTTGATTGTCAGCTCTTAATGTTAGCCAGATGTATTTTAATGTTGTTTGAAATACCAGTGTCCAAAAGATTAACGAAACACCTCCGTAAACTAAAGTTTCACTAATTTCTCTTGTTCCGATAATTGCTTTTAATACATAAAGCGGACTTGTACCAATGTCACCATAAATTATTCCTAAAGCAACTAGTAATGTAGCTGCTGTGACCTTTTTAGAAATTCCATTTTTTTCTTCCATTATTTCTCTGTTTTAATTTACAAAACAAAGTTGTGAAGAAAGACGTTGGTGAATTATAATGAATTATTCTAGAATTATAAAGATTATATAAAGAGGATTTAAATTCATTTTTGAATCTAACAAAAACGATAGCCAATTCCGCTTTCAGTGATAATGTGTTTTGGTTTGTTTGGATTTTCTTCAATCTTTTTACGAAGTTGACCAACAAATACACGTAAATATTGCGTTTCTGTTTGATAACCAACACCCCATATTTGTCTTAAGATAAATTGATGTGTTAAAACTTTATCGTCATTTTTAGCAAAGAGTGAAAGTAGATTATATTCAGTTATCGTTAATTTTAAAATTTCACTGTTTTTCTTAACTGTTCTAGCAACAAAATCAAAAACTAAATCATCAAATTGCATCGAAGTTTGAATAACATCTTTGTCATTTTTTCGAATAGATGACCTTATTCGTGCTAATAATTCCCCAACTCTAAAAGGCTTGCATAAATAATCGGTAGCACCATTGTCAAGCGCTTGTACAATATCTTCTTCACCATTTTGAACCGAAAGCATGATGATTGCATTATTGTACCACTCCCTTAATTCTTTTAAGACTTCGTGACCACTTTTATCAGGTAATCCAATATCTAATAAAATTAAATCTGGATTGTGATTGGCAGCTAAAAGAATTCCTTGTTTCCCATTTTCAGCTTGAATGACTTTGTAATCTTTTCCCTCTAAATTAATCGTTAGTAATTTTCGAATTTGAGCTTCATCGTCAATGATAAGTATAAGGGAATTATTCATTTTTCAAGTTGTTTAAATAATTTGTTTCAGTTGGAATTGAAATCGTAAATGTAGCGCCTCCATTGTTATTATTCAATACGGAAATTGTTCCATTGTGTGCTTCTACAAAACCTTTCACGATGGATAATCCTAATCCTGTGCCACCTGTTTTTGATTTATCCGAACGATAAAATTTGTCAAATATAAACGGAATTTCTTCTTCAGGTATTCCAATTCCATTGTCTGAAATAGAAATAACTAATAAAGATTCATTGTTTTCGATGATTATTTTTTTAGAATCATCTTCGAAGTGTCCTGAACTTGTTTTAGATACATAAGCAGAAATGGTAATGTCAGAATCTGCAGGAGTATATAAAATGGCATTTTTGATTAAATTGAAAATGGTTGTTTCCATTAATCCATAATCTAATTTTACAAAAGGTATCGAAGTATCAATTTGATAAATGAACCGATGAGTAGAATTTTCAATTGAGTTAACAGTAAAATGAAGCAATTCAGATATATCACACCAATCGGTTTTGATTTTTAATGAACCAGTTTCAAGTCGTGAAACACTTAATAAGTTAGATACTTGTAAATCAAGTCGTTGAGATGCTTCTGAAATTTCGTCTAATAATTCAATTTGACCTTCTTTTGTTAAGTGAGCAATGTTTTCTTTTAATGTATCTGTTGAACCAATAATCATTGCTAATGGAGTTTTGAGTTCGTGTGACAATGAATTTAAGATGGTGTCATATAATTTAAAGGTGTTAGCCTCTTCGGTCTTTTTTGAAATTTGCTTTTTGTATTGTTTTATTTTAAAAGTTAGTATAGCATTTACAAGTGCAATAATAAAATACATTAGAAAGAAAATTCTGTCTTCTACTCGATTGACTGAAAAAGTATATAGAGGAGTTACAAAAAAATAATTCCAAACCAATGAACTTAATATCGCTGAAAATAAAACTGGAACAATTTCAAAAAAAGAAGCCAAAAAGGATACGACAACCAATAATAGAAAGGCGACAATCTTGTAATCTATAAATGCAGAAAATAGATAACAAATATAACTCACACTTAAGATAGATAAAGTGCTGATTATTAATTGAATTAAAATTTTATTTTTAGCTGTTTTCAACATATCTAGTTTTTTAACAAATCTAATTCATTCTAGATATCGGAAATATAAGCAATCAATTCAATAGTATAAAGAAAATATAAAGAAGATAAAATTAGAATTAAGGTTTCATAATCAACAATGAAAGCTTGTTATTCAGCCAATTATTATCTTCTTCCGTTAATTGTTTCCAACTCTCGATGCTGATTAAAACTAAATCTACATTATCAAAAATCTGTTTTTCAATCGCTCTTTCATTTAAAAGTTGAATATGATTTGGTGCTTTTTGTTCAATGGCTCTTATTTGCTCACGAATTTCAGCATTCTTTTTTACAACTCCGTTTACGTCTAAAATAGTTACTTGTGCATCTGAATTGTGAATTAATTTTTGAGCATATTGTAATAGAAATTCGTCGTTTAAATCGTAAATAGGTAAAAAAATGTTCTCTGTTTTTTGAAGATTTTTATTAACCAATATTCCTACAGGAATTTCAGTTTTTGCTAGTACAGAACGAATTCTATCATCAAAAGGAGAGTTTTCAAAAAGTTTTTCTTTCCCTGTTACTTTATTAATCAAACGGTCTGGACTAATAATTCGAGTGGTGAATCCTAAAATTTTCCCAAGTAAAGTACCATCATAAATAGAGTTACCTAATCCGATGATTAATAAGTCAAAATCTCCTTTGTTCGCCACATCTGCAATGTCTTTGTCAATATCAACAGAAGCTTTAAAGTAAGTCGTTATTTTTTGACCTAATTGTTTTGATTCTTTGATAATAGGGGTGAAGCTTTCACTTTCATATTCCTCTAAATTGAATTGATTCAGCTCATTACTTAATGAAAGATGCATCGCAGTTATGCTAGCATTTTTGTTTAGTTTTTTTACCAAACTATGTCCTAGTCTCAATAAACCACGACCTCTTTCTGGATTACCAAAAGAAACCAAAACTTTGTATTTACTGATGTCGCTTATTTCGTTTGGAATAGTTTCTTCATTTTTTCTGAATAGAAAATTTATAAAATCTAAAGCTGGTCCTGTCATAAAAGTCGTTACCAAAGCCATAATCACCATCATAGCGAAAACTTCTTTTGTAAGCACTCCTAAATCGTAACCAATATTTAATACAACTAATTCCATTAAACCTCTAGTATTCATTAAGGCACCGATTGTTAAACTATCTTTCCATGTTTGTCCAACAAATCTTGCTGCAAGAGCACTTCCTAAAAATTTACCAACCACTGCAACTAAAATAATTAAGGCACAAATTTTCCATAAATGAGGGTCGTTTAATAGACCTATTTCGGTTCTTAATCCGGTAAATACAAAGAAAAGAGGTAGTAATAAAACCAATGAAACATCTTCTACTTTTTCAATAAATAGATTTCTAAATTTCATATTGTCAGGCATAATTACACCTGCTAAAAAGGCTCCAAAAAGTGCGTGTATTCCAATTACTTCAGATGCATATGCAGATAATAATAATGTCAAGAAAAACATCGCTACTACTGGTTTACTTAAGTTTTCTTTTGATGCATGAATTTCACCAACTTTCTTCAAGAAAGGACGCACTACTTTTAACATGATTAAAACATAACCAAAAGCAAGCAGTATTACATATAATGAACTTGCTAAAGAGCCCGCTTTTACAATCGCTATTACAGCAGCCAAAATACACCATGCTGTTATATCATCAGCTGCGGCACAAGTAATGGCAACAGTTCCTATTTTAGTTTTATGTAAGCCTCTTTCTTGAACAATTCTAGCTAAAACGGGGAAAGCTGTGATACTCATTGCAATACCTAAAAACAATCCAAAAGATAAAAATTCAACTCCTTCAGGAGCAAATGAATTGTAGATATAATAAGCTAGTCCTAAACCTAATGCGAAAGGAAATATAATACTGGCATGACTAATCACAACGGCATCGTGGGCTTTGTTTTTTAGGATTTTTAAATCCAATTCCATTCCAATAACGAACATAAATAGAATTAGACCTATCTGACTTAAAAACTGTAGGTTAGGTAATGATTCTTTTGGGAAAAGATTAGCTGAAAATTCAGGGAAATACATTCCGATTAAGGATGGACCTAAAAAAATACCTGCAATAATTTCTCCGATAACAGTAGGCTGACCAATCTTTTTAAAAATCCAACCGAATATTTTAGCAATGAATAAAATCGTGATAATTTGAGCTAACAGAATAGCTAAAGGATGTTTAATATTATGGGTCATGGAAGATACAAATGCATTCCAATGCGTTTCTCCTGAAGAGATTGAAATTATCTTTTTTCCAATTTGAAGATTTTTACCGTGTAAAATGATGAAGTACATTAATGATGAAAATCCACCAATAATGATGATGTAGAAAAGCGTGTTTTTGTAATTCTTCATTTTACTCTAAATTAATTTTAAAGCAAAGAAAGAACTTTAATTGAATGTTTTGATTGAGTAATTTAGATTATGTAATAAGTTGGATAAATCCTGTAATAAAAGTTTAAAAATTGAATCTAAATCAGTTACAAAGAGGTTTTTTTTAAGAATTCACTTCTGAACACATCACTTAAATTTAGCTTCATTATTTTTTGAAATGAGTTGATTTCAATAGTGATTTCATCAAACGTGAAATGTTGAATTACTTTAATTGAAATAACATCCTTTTTATTTATTTGACAAAATAAATTGGAAGGAATTTGCTTCAATATTTTTTCAAATGAAATGTTTTTCAAGGTGTATTTTGTACCATTTTCAAGATAAACAATTTTATCTCGACTGTCGTTTTCTGAAATAGTAATGTATTGAATTTGATTAAAATAGAGTAATATTTTTCCCTTGTCAGAGTTGATTGAGATGTATTCTTTTTTAGGACTTGTTTTTTCAATTCGAAGAAAAGCTTTTTGAATAGCAATTTCTAATCGTTCTTTTTGAACTGGTTTTTGAATGTAATCAATGGCATGTAAATCAAAAGCATCAATTGCATATTCCTTGTATGCAGTTGTGAAAATTACAGGTTTATTTAACTTTTTGGCGACTTCAAGTCCATTCATTGAAGGCATTTCGATGTCTAGAATACAAAAATCAAATTCTATATCATCGATTTCATTTAAGAGATTTTCAGGGGTGTCAAAAGCCTTTACAACTTCCAAATTCGGAATTTGTTCACACATCATTTTAAGATACATTAAGCCTGGTAACTCATCATCGAGCAGCAAGCATTTCAGCTTTGTAGTCAAACAAATTAATTGTTAAGTGTGAAATAAATACATCACCTTCTCTGAATTTTTCAAGTTTAAAGTGATTTTTATAAATGATTTTTAATCGTTGCTCAAGTGTTTCAGTTCCAATTCCACTTCTTTCTTTTTTTATGGGACTTTTAGTAGAAACTTTATTTGAAACAGTTTGAGTGAATGTATCATTTTTAAATTCAAAAGAAATAGCAATAAATGCATCTCCACCTTGTAAATCAGCATGTTTAAAAGCATTTTCAATAAGGTCGACAGAAACAAGAGGAGCTAATAATTTTTGAGTATATAGAGGTTCGTTTTCGTTTACTTTTGTTTTAATTTTTAATTCAAAAAGGGGACTAATTTTAATTTTATTGATTTCGATGAGGTTTAATGCGAATTCAATTTCTTCTTTTGGAGTAACAAGTCTGTTTCTACTTTCATATAAAATGTAATCCAATACATTTGCTAATTTATCCAATGCGAAAAATGTTTGATACGCATGAGATTGAATAGAATTCAAGATGTTTTTGAATAAATGAGGATTTAATTTATATTCTAATGATTCTAAATGTAAATTATTGACTTTGCTTTCTAATTCTTCAAATTTGGTTTCCAATTCAATTTTCTTTTTAGAAGATTTTTTTGATTTATTCCAAAATGTATAAGCCATAAGACCCATAGCAATTGTAGAAATAATAAAAAAGAGTAGAAAATTGTAAATCATAATTCTTCTAGTTCAGAAACGTTTTGATTGCAAATTTATAGTAAAAAAAGAATCAAACGATTGATTAATACTATTTTTGTAAAAGGTTATTCAATAAAAATGTTCAGAGGTTTTATTTCACTTGTCGTATTTTCATACTTTGTTATCACACTACTTTCTTGTGAAAATAATGCTCCTAAATCTTGTTCAAAATGCAACGAAGATAATTTAGATTTACTCGATTCTTTAGAAGAAATTGAGGGTAAAAAACGAAATCATATTTTGAAAGATTCTTTATTGAAAGAATCAAATTTAATTGATATAAAGGAAGTTAATAAGTCGATTTTGGTTGATTTAAAATATGCAAGCACTGATAATTTTATGCATATTAAATTGTATAACCGCTTAAAATCGGCTTATCTTCAAAAAGATGTGGCTGAAAGATTAGGTAAATGCCAATCATTTTTAACAAAGCATAATCCTACATTACATTTATTAATATACGATGCTGTTAGACCGTTAAGTATTCAACAAAAAATGTGGGATGCATTGGATACGATTCCTTTTGAAGAACGTACCAAATTTGTTTCAAATCCAGCAAATGGAAGTATACATAATTACGGCGCAGCCGTAGATTTGACGATAAGTGATGCTAATGGAAATCCTTTGGATATGGGAGCAGGATACGATGATATTCGACAAATTGCTTATCCAAGATTAGAAGAACAATTTTTAGCAAGCGGCGAATTAACAAATAAGCAAATTGAAAATCGTAAACTTTTGAGAAGTGTCATGGAATCGCAAGGATTTAAAAATATCGCTACAGAATGGTGGCACTTTAATGCTTGTTCGAGAAATGAAGCTAAAGAGAAGTATACTATTTTATTGACCGAATAGTATTAAATCTAAATGAACATCCAAGTGAAATGTAATTCGAAGGATGTATTTTTGAAAGTCCGATACTTCCTGAAATATCAAAAAGAAGATTTTGACCAACTAAATAGGTTATTCCACCATCGAATTTATGTTCAAAATTTTGTTGATGTGGTTTTGTTCCATACATCTCAATATAGCTTCCAAAATTTGAAGGTAAAGAGTAGCCTATAGTTAAAGTGTAAATAAAAGTGGGGTCTGGAGTTTCTCCATTCCATTCTTCTCCAATGTTGTATCCCAATGTTGCTTTTTTTGAAAGAGTATGTTGCATTGTAAATCTAAAAGAAGGGGCTAAATAGGTCGATTGGTAGTTGCGGCTGCCTAAATTAGAAGATGCTAAATGTGTTATTAATGAGGTAGTTGGTAGTATGCCTTTTTCTTTTAATAAATTTAATTTAAAGCCGAAGGTGAGTGGGAGTAGGCCTATTTTTCCTGAATTAAGAGAAGTTAATTCGGTTATTAATCTTAATTCTACTCTATCATTAATGCCATATTTCAAAAGTGTTGTGGGAAAAGCTAGGTTTTTTTGAATGTTTTCATTTTCAATTGTAAATCCATTTTCAACCTGTATGTATTTAATAGGTGTAATGAATGGACATTCGGTTTGATCAGGTCGGTCAGTTTGAATGGGAAGTGAAAATTGTGAAAAAGAATTTAAAATGAAGAATTGTAAAATAAAATAAATAAAAAGTTTCATTGCTATTTTTTTAGCAAATTTATGTAATATTTTTTAGACAAGTCTAAAATTTATTTTAAATTATTTAAAATAAATTTTATTCTTTAACTATTCTTTTGCATTGAGTTATTCCAAATTCAGATTTAATTAAGGCAAAATATACACCAGCTGACATTTTAGAAATATCGAAATCAATATCTTTAATAAAGTCATTTTCGTAGATTGTTTTTCCTTTTGAGTCAGTTAATATAATATGATGTAAACCGGGACTTTTAGCAATAATATTTAAAAAACCAGAAGTTGGATTTGGGCTTATTATAATTAAATTTTGTTCATATAAAATGGTTGAAGGAAATACCTCAAACCAAGGATCTCGTATTATAGTATCATTGTTATTGATTATCCAATCATTTGGATCTATTTGCTTAATATTTGTAATCTTACCAATCTTAGGAATCAGATATAAATTATTTAAATTATTGATATTGAATCGAACAGTAGTGTCGCTTTTGTTTTCCCTATTAAAGCTAATTTCTAAAGGGTTAGTGAATTTAGGGGTTGTGTATAAGTAGGATGGATATTGACTGATTTCTAATGACAAATCGGTGCCGATTGAGTTCCATCTTATTTTGTAAGAAGGATGCCCTTCACCAAAGTACCATTCATTAAATGCATTCGTGAAATCAATTCCAGAAACATCTTCAAAACATTTCTTAACATCTAAGCCGGTTGCTGTTTTTCCTTTAAATTGAATTTGATAATTATGTAAAGCTTTAAAAAATAAGGAATCATTATTCATAATAAATCGAAAAGTGTGAATGATAGAAGCTCCTTTTGCATAGGTTAATCGATAATCAAAAACACGCTTAGGATTTAATGTGTCCTTTTTGATATAAACAGTACCAACTATATCTTCCAAAACTTTGTTGTGATATTGTTCCATTTGATATTTTCTTTCGTTGGGATATAAATGTTCGAGCATTAAAAATTGGGAATAAGTTGCAAATCCTTCATTTACCCAAATGTCAGCCCAAGAACCGCAAGTTACATTGTCGCCAAACCATTGATGTCCAAGTTCGTGAGCTGTTAAATTTTTATCGAAAGTGCTTTGAGTTGTCATTGTTTGATGTTCCATTCCTCCTCCGATTGGAGCCATGCAATGACCATATTTTTCATTATAAAAAGGATATATTCCAAAAAGTTTTGAAAATAATTCAATATAGTTAGCCGTTGCATTTATGTTTGATTTCCAATCCAATAAACAGTTTGGGTCATCATAAATATAGTTTTGAATAAGAATAGGAGGTGTGTTATCTATTTGATTTGTATATATTGAATAGTCAGTATATTCCGCAACTGCTACCGAAATTAAATAATAATCAATTGGATGTTTGTGTTTCCATTCATACCTTGAAGTGCCATTTCCAAGTTCAACTATTTTGTGTAGAATTCCATTTGAACCAGCTTTGCAAGTTGTTGGTACTGTGATTTTCACTTGACAACTGTCAGCTTTATCAGTTAAAGATTGTTTACAAGGCCACCATTCGTATGCTGAATAAGGCTCAGAAAGAGAAGCAGTTACTTGTTTATTATATTTAGTATCTGTTTTACTTGTTAATCCAGCGCCTCCCATTGGATTAGTTCCATTTGATGGTGGTATTCCATTGTAATCTATTGACAGAATGAAGGTTGAGTTTGGTGCTAAATTTGAAATTACTTTGACATAATTAGCCTTTCTTTTAAAATTAGTAGGAGCTCCATTCAATCTGATTTCTGAAATAGTAAGTGTATTGTATAATTCAAATAAAATCGAATCCAAATATTGAATAGAAGTTGCATGAATTTCTACTGTACCAGAAATTGTTGTGGATAAATTTGAAAGTGCAAGATCAAGATTATAAAAATTTACATCGTATTTTTCGGTTTGATTAATTTGGTCAATAGTTAGCGTATTACTTTTAAGTAAAGAGTTTTTAGATTTTAAATTGGAGCATTCTTTTTGAGAAAATGTATAAAATGAGGATACAATAAAAACGATAATAATTATTAAATACTTCATTTTATCAGAATGTTTTATTCAAATATAGATTATTTTTTATTTATAAATTTAGTTTAGATTTGTTAAAAATTAAAATTAGCAATTGGTTTAAATTTGATTTAGAACATAATAAACATTTTTAGTTTGATTAAATGAATGTAAATAGACGTGAAATTAAAATAATAGGGATTTATATTATTGGATTTCTTTTGCTTTTATTTATTTTGAAATCAATATTTTTTCCTAATTTATTTTCTCAAGATCATTTTTTAAATTGGGATGCGGAACACTATAATTCGATAAGAAAAGAAGGTTATCAAGGTTTTTTGGTTGCATTTTTCCCTTTATTTCCAGCTATTTGGAAAATCACAAATTTGAGTGTTTATGGAATTGTAATTTTGAATACTGTATTGTATTTAATTTCAGTTTATTATTTATTTTTGAAATTGAAGTTAACTAGTTTAGAGTTAATTCTTTATTTGAGTATTCCGAGTGCTGTTTTTTATTATTTACCCTATTCAGAATCCGTATTTTTTTTGAGTTCAACTATTTTAATTTTAGGTATCAAAAAAGATAATCTATTTCAAGTCCTTATTAGTCTATTTTTTTGCACGCTATCTAGACCTTCTTTTACTGTATTGTTACCTTCATTGATTATTGTTGAAATTTGTTTTTATAAGGATTTTAAACAATTTTTTTCAAGACTTATTAGCTATTTTTCGGCTTGTTTGATAGGGGTTTTAGTGGTTGCTTTATTTCAGTTTGAGGATACGGGGAAATGGTTTGAGTTCTTTACAGTTCAACAGGGCTGGGGAAATGAGTTGCAATTACCAAAATTACCTCTAACTTCTTGGGGAGGTAATATGATTGTTCGATTTGATGGAGTTGCTTTCATTTTTGGATTGATTTCCGGTTTGTTTTTACTTTTATATTTATTCAAAAATAACGTTTTTAAAAACAAAGTTTTACCTAGAGAAATTGTTCTATCCTTATCTTATTTGGGAGGGATTACATTGATGGTTTTAATTTTTAGAGGTGGAAGTTTGTTTAGTTTAAATCGCTTTGTTTTTGCAGCTCCGTTTATTTTTATTGTTGTAAATTATTATTTTAATAGACAATTCTATTTTTCTAAAAAACAAATTTGGATCATTTTTATTGGATTAATTTTATTTTGGTTTTTGTTTGGTTCTTATGTTCACATTCAAGCTTTTTTAAAATATTTTCTCGTTTCAATTTATTTATTATTATTCTTTTTGATAAAAATTGAAAGTAGTATTTGGAGTAGATTTTATCTTATATTTTTTATAATTATTAATTTTATTTTTCAGTTTTATTTTTTTATTCACTTTTTGATGTCGAAAGGTTCCGGAGGTTGGGTAGGATAGATGTGGAATATAATTAATACATTTGTTATTCATACAATTAATTAAAGGTCTTAGATGCCTACTTTACTAAAAGATTAAAAATGAATGATTTAAAGATTTTTGTTGTTGAAGATAATATAGTTTATCTAAATCTTTTAAAAAAATATTTATTAAGTATTGGTTGTGAGGATGTTTCAGTATATGAAAATGGAGAAAGTTGCTTAAATGATTTGTATTTAAAGCCAAATGTTATTTTTCTTGATTATTACATGGATTCATTAAATGGTAGTGAAGTTTTAAATAAAATTAAACGATTTGATCCAAATATTTTTGTGGTAATGATTTCTGGTCAGGAAGAAGTTCAAACAGCAATAGATTTCTTGAAAAATGGTGGTTTTGATTATCTTAAAAAAGGTGAAGATGATATGAAAAACGTTGAGGAAGTTTTGAAGAAAATTATTCAAGTTATAGAGTTGACTGAAGCTACAAAACCTGGATTTTTTCAACGAATTTTTAAAAGAAATTAAATGAAATTATTCTTCTTTATACTTACATTATTTGTTCTTTTAGCTTGTAGAACTTCTAATCTTTTTGTTGAGCCTAGAGTAGAGCGTAAAGCGAGTATCTTAACATTAGATTCTGCTTTTGCTTTTAAAAAAGATTACCAGTATTCAATTCGTAAAAATGATAAGTTAAACATTAGTGTTTGGGGACAAGATGAACTTTCTGTGGGTTCGATTTATGGAGTTTATAGTTCGAATGAGGTATACGGGAAATGGTTATTAGTTGATGCGAATGGAAATATTGAAATACCTAAAATAGGCTCTAAAAAAGTGGAAGGCCTTTCTGTTATTCAATTAAAAGATACTTTAAAGGCATACTTTGGTGTTTGGGTTTTAAATCCGATTATTGATGTCAAGGTAATGAATAAAGAAATTACAGTGATGGGGGAGGTTAGAACTCCACAAACTATGGTGATTGATAAGGAGAGTAACAATCTTTTGGAGGTAGTTTCAAGAGCAGGTGGTTTTGAATTTTACGCGAATTTAAAATATGTAAAGATTCTAAGACCTTTTGGAGATTCTGTTCTAGTTGAGAATATCAATTTAAAAAAATCAGGTAACCTAATGAGTAAAAACATTCAAGTATATCCTGGTGATATAGTGATTGTTCCTTCAAAAAGAAATAAAGAATTCGATAAACGTATATCTACGATTGTTCCATTTACATCCACTGTTTCTAGTATAGCGGTATTATTTGGGTTGTTGAAAAAATAAAATAAATGCACGAAAGTTTTAGATCGTTAAGACCTTATTGGAGAGGATTACCAATTATCATATTTTTTATGGTAGTTAGTGTCTTTATGGCTAAAATTTATTTAAATTATACGACAACAATGTATGAAAGTACATCGAAGTTGAAGTTAGCAGATCTAGATGAAGGGGTTCCTAGTAATAATTTATTTAAGGAATTAGATGTTTTTTCAAGTGCCAATAAAATTGCAGCAGAAATAGAAGTTTTAAAATCTCAAGTACTTATTGATAAAGTTGTTCAAGATTTAGGATTTAATGTAGAGATTTACAGAGTAGGTAAGATTAAATCAGTCGAATTATATGAAAATTCTCCTTTTAATGTTAAGTTTTACAATCTGAAAGAAGAAGCGTACGATAAGGACTTTGAAATTTATTTATTGAATAAAAGACAATTTGAATTTACATTACCAACCACAAAAAAGAAAATAAAAGGCGATTTAGGAGATATTGTAAGAACAGAAATAGGTACTTTTTTTATTGCTTTGAATGATTCTGTTTGTAGGGCTAATCCTAATTTGAAAATAGAAGACAAATATAAATTTTCAATATATAGTCCTCAAAGAATCTATAAAAATATATCCAAAAATTTAAATATTACACCAGTTGATAAAGATGTACCAGTCATCCGTATTACGTATAAAAATTCAAACCCAAAGAAAGTTTCAAAAATTGTTAATAGAATAGCAGAGGCTTATATAGAAGATTATATTGAGACTAAATACAAAGCAGCCCATTTGACAGTTCGTTTTTTGGAAGGTCAAATAGATCAGACTATTACGAAGATTGCTAAATCTGAAGATCAAATTCAGACGTATAGAGATACGATGCGAATTACAAATATTCCTCAAGAAACTGAAACAGATTTAAGAAAAGTGTCCGAGTTGAAAATTCAACAAACGAATTTAAAAATGAGTTTGGAAGCGATTCGAGAATTAAATAAATATTTAAAAGAAGGAAAAGATCATTTCCTAGATTTAGCACCAAACTTTGAAGCCTTCACAGATTTACTTTCTACTGAAATTATTAAAAAGATAAAAGATTTACAAGCTGTTAAAAAAGACTTGTTATTGGTCTATACAAAGAATGAAGAGCGAGTTAGAATTATTGATACGAAAATTGATGATTTAAAGTCCTATCTAATTGAAAGTATTAATAATACTCGTAAAAATCTAGAGACGAAAAGTATTAAATTAGCTCGTGATATTGCCACAGCTGAAGCTGCATTTATTGGTGTACCTGAAAAAGAAAGGGTATTAAATGATTTAAATAGAGAATTTAATATTTATCAGCAGACTTATAATTTCTTGAATGAGAAGAAAATTGAAGCTGAAATCGCTGCTGCTGCAAAAATTGCATTTCATAAAATAATTTCTCCAGGTGAGATTCCTCAAGATCCAGTTTCTCCAAATCGAACAATTATTATTATTGTGGCTGCAATGCTAGGAATGTTTTCTGCTATCTTTTTGATTTTTATCATACACTCATTAAAAGCTAAAGTAAATGACGTTTATACCATTGAGTCTAGTTCAACTATTCCGGTAGCTCTTTTAACTCCTAAATTGCAAAATAGAAATGAAAGAGCAAAACATTTCTTAAAAGAAGCTATTGAATTGGACATTAAGGGTTTAGCTAAGGATAAGTCAATCTTAGGTTTTACTTCTTTTGAATTTATGGATGGAGCCTATTTTAATGCATTTTATTTAGCACAAGCTTTTGCTTCCCAGGAAAGAAAAGTATTGCTTTTAGATGTTGACAATCAGTTCAAATATTTTAAGGAATCTGAGATGAAAGATGCTATTGTTGTTGATAATCTTGAAATAAAAACGCTGTCACATTCTTCATTCAATAGATATACCTCTACTAAAATGAAGGATTATTTCGATGAATTAAGAGAACAATATGATTTAGTAATAATGTTGAATGAAAATTTGATTTCCGAATCGAAAGCAAAATTATTAATGACGATGGTTGATATTAATTTAATTGTTTTAGATTCAAGAATAACACCTAAAAAACGAGTATCAGAACTAGAAATAATGAAAGAAGAGTATAAGTTTCCTTCTATGTATTATGTCTTGAATCGTTTTGATTATACACCAAGTCTTTTGAAAGAATTTGCATTGATTACAAATCAAAAAAGTAAGTATTATCAGTATGTTCTTAATTTTTTGAAGAAAATTAAACTTTCGAATGAAAAGATTACTTAACAAAAATTTTATTGTTCTTTTTGATCAAGCTGTTTTTAGTGGAGGAAGCTTTTTAATAACGATAATTCTAGCACGTTTTATTTTAACTCCTTTTGATTTTGGAATTTTTTCCTCATTTACCTTACTTAATTATGCTTTTGTAAGTTTATTAAATTCTGTTATAATCCAACCTTTTCAAGTTTCATTAGAAAAAATAGAAGATAAGAGATCTTATATTTCTTTTAATTTTTGGAGTCAAATGGGTTTAGTTTCATTGTTAATAATTGGATTATTTACGATAATTAAAATAGACTTTAAGTTTTTATCTTCTATTAAAGATTTAAGTCAGAATACCCTTGTTTTTGTAGCTGGGTTTATAATGCACGATTATTCTCGAAAACTTTTTTTAGCAAAAGCAGATGTCCTTATTTCTTTTATAATTGATGTTGTAACAACTTCGTTACATGTTTCCGTTCTAGCGTACTCATGGATCTATAATGTGCACTCATTAAATATCATTACTTTGTTTTTGGGACTTTCCTACATTCCAAGTTTGATTATAACTTTTATTGTTTTAAAACCGAATTTCAAGAAATTTGAACTTTGGATTAGCTATATAAAACTTCATATTGATCAGGGGAAATGGTTGTTATTGACTACTTTAACGCAATGGTGGGCAAGTAATTTATTTATCGTTACTTCCGGTGTGTATTTAGGGGTTGAAGCATTAGGTGCATTTCGATTAGTTCAATCTCTTTTTGGTATTTTAAATATCATTTTGGCCACTTTTGAAAACTATGTTTTACCTCAAGCGTCCAAAAGGTATACCATTTCAGCTGAAAGTGCTAAACATTATTTAAAGTCGATTTCAAAAAAATCAGGTTTTCTTTTTGGAATAGTATTAGTTGTTTTGTTTCTGTTTTCAGAACAAGTAATGAAAGTTTCAGGTGGTGATAAATACTTAGCCTATTCATACATCATAAAAGGAATGGTTATATTGTATGTGTTTATATTTATTGGTTATCCCATACGACTTTCAATTCGTTTATTAATTTTAAATCGAGTATTTTTTATTGGTTCACTTTTATCTTTTTTCTTTAGTCTTTTTTCATTTGATTTTTTATTAAAATGTTGGGGGATTAATGGTGCAGTTATTGGGTTAATTAGTTCACAATTAATCGTTTTATCATACTGGCAATTTGTTCTTTTTAAACATAAATTTGTGTTATGGAAATAATTCACTTGATTTTAGGAAAAGCGAATCCTGAAAGAATGAATGGGGTAAATAAGGTAGTTTATCAATTAACTACTCAACAAGCATTATCAAGTAGAAAAGTTTCTATTTGGGGAGTCACTAAAAATATCGAGAAAAATTATGGAGAGAGAAATTTTGAAACACTTTTGTTTCAAGCTCATAAAAATCCATTTAAAATTGATGTAAAATTAAAAGAGGCTTTAAAATCTGTTAAAGGAAAAGCAGTTATTCATTTACACGGAGGATGGGTGCCAATTTACAGTAGTTTAGCTACTTTTTTATACAAACATTCTATTCCTTTTGTTTTGACACCTCATGGTGCATATAATACAATAGCGATGAATAGAAGCGGTGTACTCAAAAAACTTTATTTTCAATTGTTTGAAAAAAAAATGCTACAAAAAGTAGCCAAAATACATTCCTTAGGTGAAAGTGAAGTTGATGGATTAAATCAATTTTTCCCTAATTCAAAGTCATATTTAATACCTTATGGATTTGAACCGATTCATTGTAATTCGCAGATAATAAATGATTCAGGTTATTTTATTGTTGGTTTTGTTGGTAGATTAGATATATATACAAAAGGCTTGGACCTTTTAATAAAAGCTTTTTCAAATTTTGCTTCCAAATATTCAAATGTAAAGCTTTGGATGATTGGTGATAGTAGTGAAAAAGCAGATTTAGAAAAACTTATTATTGATAATAATTTAGAAGAAAAAGTAGTGCTTTTTGGAAGTAAGTTTGGAGAAGAAAAAAACGAAATAATTCAACAAATGAGCATTTTTACTCATCCATCTAGAAATGAAGGGTTACCAACAGCAGTATTGGAAGCATCTAGTTTAGGTATACCATCAGTTGTAACAAAGGCTACAAATATTTCATCTTACGTAAATAATTTTAATGCTGGAATTGCCATTAGCAATGAGAATTCAAAAGAATTAGAAACTGCATTTGAAGTTTTATATCAGAAATGGAAAAATAATGATTTACTTGAATTTCAATTAAATGCTAAAAAAATGGTTTTAGAGGCTTTTAATTGGAATAATATAGTAGAGAAATTTGATGTGTTATATAAAAATTAAGCATAGTAAATGAGAGATGACAAAGTGTTTCTTAAAAAAATAAATTGGCAATTATTTCTTATCCTTTTTTTGATGACCGCTTGTTTTTTTACATGGAGTGAGAATATTATAATAACCCGTGGGATAAAAGTTGTAGGTAGGGTAGGTGTTCTGTTTGCTAGTTATTCTATTTATAATCGTATTCTTGATTATGGTGCTGTAGACACTTTAAAATGGAAAAATATTTTATCTCCGATCTTATATATTTCGTATTTGTTTTTAGGTTTTGTTTCTTTATTGTGGAGTACTGATGTTGGTTATAGTGCTCTTCAATTATTTATGACTTCCCAGACTTTGTTTTTTTGCTATTTCTTTATTAAAAGTATTTTTTTATTAGACAAATATTTTCCAGGTCATCAAACTACTTATACTAATTTACTCGGTGATACCGTATTTTATTTGATGTTGATTTTCGTTATAGGAATGTGGGTAAATCCTGATATTTTTTATCGTTTAACCATGGGAGGGGAAGAAGCAAGGCTTGGTGGATATTTTATGAATCCTAATGAGTTAGGAATGCTATCAGGATTAGGTGTTGCTGGTTTAATTTTTGATATATATCGAAACCATCAAAAGGCTTTTACAATTATTAAGATAATTATTTTGTTTTATGCTTTGTATGAAACTGGTTCTCGATCATCATTGATTGGGGCTTTCTTGATTATAGGTTATCATATGAAAGGGTTATCTAATGTTAAAATAAAAATTGCAATGGTGGCAGCTTTGGTTGTGATTATGCCAATTGCGGTTAATAAAATCATTTTTAAAGATGGAGATAGCTCAAGGATGGAAGAGGTCTTAAGTATGACTGGACGTCTACCTTTCTGGACAGCTCTTATAAATGAAGGATTACCCAGAGAGCCACTATTAGGGTTTGGTTTTATGCGAATCGATTATACAGAAACATTTCAAAGTGCAAATACGTACGCAGGAAAAATGACGCATAATACTTTTATGCAAGTTCTAATTAATCTTGGTTTTGTTGGACTAACTATTGTCATTTTTCAACTTGCCTTTACACTAAAAGGTATAGCGAAAGAGGATAAAAACACTAAAATGATGTTATATAGCTGTTTTATTCCTTTGGTTATTAATTCTTTTACTGAATTTGGTATTTTTGGAGAATCAAATTATGGGATATTGTTTTATCAATTGATTATTTTTTACATTGTATTTGAAAAGAATACTCGATTAACTAGACAGCAAAAGATATTACTTCAAAAAAGAAGACCTGATATTTTGATTGATTGATATTATAACTATGCAAGAAATTTTAAAACATCTTAATTATCAAGTTTCTACTACTTCAAATGCTAAAAAAGTAATATTGATAGTAGTGAATAATCCAGATGGAACTCCACGTTGGATTTGTAATGCAGCGACTTCAAAGCCTTTGTTTTTAAAGTTTTATGCCATAAGTAGTTTTCGTTCTAAAATTTTTGCTCAACTTTTTGAATTTGCATTTAAATTAAATTTGAAAAGTTTTTTGACAAAAAAAGTAGAAGTTTCGATAGAAATTTTAGATCAAAACAAACCGTTAATTGTTGATCTAGAAAAGTCGAATTGGGCTTTGTTTACAGGAACAGTTGGACCAAACAATAAAATGTTGGTTTACTCAATTCAGAACAATGATACTAGTTTCTATAAAATAGGGACCACTTCTCAATCGATGAAAATAATTGAAAATGAGAAGAATACATTGTTTAAAATCCAAAGTTTAAATCCAACTTCATTTATAGTTCCAAAGGTAATTAGAGAGGCTTCTAATTTTATTGAAATTGAAGATGTGTCTGTTGATGTACCACGTAGCTCAAGTTTCAATCAAAAACACATTCATTTTTTAACTGAATTATACAGTAAATCAAGTCAAAAAACATCAATTTCAGAATTAATAGAATCTTTTCATTTAGAAACAGATTTAACTGAACTTGAATCTAAAAAAGATAGTAGAATACCAAACGGGATTATTCGAAAATTAAGATGGTTATTGAATTCTATTGATAAACAAGAGATTGATAGTGCAATTGGTCACGGTGATTTTACTCCTTGGAATATGTATGAAAAAGGGGAGAAACTAGCAGTTTACGATTGGGAACTTTCAAAAGAAAATTTCCCAGTTGGATTTGATGCTTTTCATTTTATTTTTCAAAAAGGAATATTAATTGAGCGAAAAAGATGGGTAGAAATTCAGAAAGAAATTCAGACTTCAATTTCAAAAGATACTTTTTCAAAATGGTCTGAAACTGCTGTAAATCAAGAAGTATATCTGAAATTATACATCTTGTTGAATGCTGTTCATTATTTAAAAATATATTCAGAACAAAAAGAGTGGCATATCCAAATTCATTGGTTAATAAACACCTGGAATGATGCTTTAAGCGATTTATTAAAAAACGAAAAAGCTGAAAGAGAACTGTTAATCATTGATTTATTCGATTTTTTAAATTCAAAAAAATATGCTGCCATTAAGTTTCATAGTGGAGCTCCAGAAAATTTAAGCGAATTATCAGACATCGATTTGTGTATTGAAAAGAAAGATTTAAAGGAAATTCATTCATTCATCAATCAATATCCATTGGTTTTAGCGAATAATTTTATGCATAAATCGTTCATGGATGCCCTTCAAATTGTTTTGAAAAACGGTCAAGTTTTAAGTCTCGATTTAATTTGGAAATTCAAAAGGAAAGAACTTGTTTTTATGGATGCCGAAAAAGTATTAGCTTCGAATTATCCCAATGAATATCAAGTTAAATTGATGTCACCTTCTGATTTAGCAATTTATGTAGGCTTGTTTTATGGATTAAATAAAACGGAAATTCCAGAGAAATATTTATATTTAGGAGATAATCTAAAGAACAAAGTTTCAATATTTGAGGAAATACTTTCTCTAAATTATTTAGATAATAAGTTAAGAAATAATGAGTTAAATGCAATTGTTCAAAGCTGTAATGAAAACAAGACATTTAATTTTTTTAGAAATAAAATAGCATATATAGTTGATTCGATAAGACAAATGAAAAGTAAAAAAGGATTAATCATCACTTTTAGCGGTGTTGATGGAGCAGGTAAGTCAACAATTATTGAAAATATAAAACTAGAATTAGAGAAAAAATTACGAAAAAGAGTCGTGGTTGTTCGTCATCGACCTTCGTTATTACCCATTTTAAGTGCTTGGACTAAAGGTAAAAAACAAGCAGAATCGGATGCGGCTAATCGTTTACCTCGTCAAGGTGAAAACAAAAGTTCGGTTTCTTCACTGATACGTTTCTTGTATTATTATTCGGATTATTTGTTCGGACAATTCTACATTAATTTCAAGTATAAATACCGAGGGATTATTGTTTTATACGACCGTTACTATTTTGATTTTATCATCGATGGAAAAAGAAGTAATATTGGTTTGAATGAAAATTTAGTAAAAAACGGGTATCGTTTGATTTTAAAACCGGACTGTAATTTCTTTTTATACGCAGATCCTGAAGTTATTTTGAAAAGAAAACAAGAATTATCGGCAGAAACAATTTTAGAATTGACAGAGAAATACTCAACTTTATTTAAAGAGCTAGAATCGTATTCAAACGATAAAACAACGCGTTATCATTTGATTAATAATATTGATTTAGAAAAAACGAAATCAGAAATTATGACTCAAATTCAGGCTAAATTAAGTTAAGAAATGAAGAAAATTATTGAAAAAGTAATTCAATTTAGAAATCCAAAATTTCAGTTTGATTCAAGTTTAACAGATTTTGCTTTGTTTCAATTTATTTGGATGCAATGTTGGAGTTTGTTGAGAGGATTTAGGTTTCTACTATTCTTAAAAAATCCTAAAGGTGCTCTATTAGGTAGGAATGTACGTTTTTTCAATTTGCCTAAAATTTCCTTTGGTAAGTTCTTGAAATTAGGTTCGAATGTATATATCAGTGCTTTAAGTAAAAACGGGGTTACTTTTGGAAATAACGTTGGAATTGGAGATTATAGTCGTGTTATTGTATCCACATCATTAAATGATATTGGAAATTTTATCAAAATAGGTAATAACGTTGGAATCGGAGATTTCGCTTATTTAGGTGGTGCAGGTGGTTTAGAAATCGGAAATGATTGCATCGTAGGACAATACTTAAGTTGTCATCCTGAGAATCATAATTATGAAGATGTTAATATTGAAATCCGCCATCAAGGTGTTAATCGTAGAGGAATCAAAATTGGAAACAATTGTTGGATTGGAAGTAAGGTAACTGTTTTAGATGGTGTTGAAATCGGTGATGGTAGTATAATTGCTGCTGGGGCTGTTGTTAATAAATCCTTTCCACCAAATAGTATAATAGGTGGTGTTCCAGCTAAATTATTAAAGAAACGAGACGAATAAATGAAAACAATTTTAGCCACAGCTTATGCAATAAATCCATATAAAGGTTCTGAAGATGGGACTGGTTGGAATTTTATTTGTCAGATTGCCCGCTTTAATAAAGTAATAGCTATTACTAGAGAAAACAATCAAACTTCAATTGAAAAGTACATTATTGAAAATCCAAATGAAATATACAATAATATACATTTTGTTTATTTTGATTTACCTTATTGGATGCGTTTTTGGAAAAAGGGAGGAAGAGGTGCAATGCTGTATTATTTAATGTGGCAAAAGGGGATAATCTCTTTTATTAGGAAAAACGCTTTAAATTTTGATATAGTTCATAATGTGAATTTTCATAGTGATTGGGCTCCAAGTTACTTATGGAAATTAAAAAAACCTTTTGTTTGGGGGCCTATAGGACATCACCCACTTATTCCGAAACAATATCTAAAGCCATTTCATATAAAATATTTTATTAAAGATAGATTGACATGGGGAGTCAAGACTTTTTTTTGGAATTTATCCTTTTCATTTAAAAAATCAATTAAAAAAGCAGATTATATCTTATGTGTAAATTCTTCAGTTGGGTCAATATTGAAATTAGATCCCCAAAAGCATGAAATTGTACCTGCGGTTGCAACTGAAGATTTTGGTTGTGACAAACAACTCGAAAATGATTCATTTACTTTAATTTCAGCTGGCAGATTAGTTCCATTGAAAGGATTCGATTTAAGTGTTCTTTCATTTGCAAAGTTTCTTCAAAATTTATCAGAAACTGAAAAATCAAAAGCAAAATTAATCATTGTAGGTAGTGGTCCTGAAAAAGGATTGTTGAAGCAAATGTGTAAAGATCATTCTATTGAAAATAACGTTGAATTTATTAAATGGATTGAACGTAAGGATTTATTAGAATTATATAAGAAATCATCAGCTTTCTTATTTCCATCTCACGAGGGTGCTGGAATGGTTGTAGCGGAGGCACTTTCATTTGGTTTACCTGTTATTTGTCTAGAAAACTCTGGTCCAGGTGAATTTATTTCAGAAAAATCAGGTATAGCTGTTAAGATGGGGGATTATTCTAAAACGATAAATAGCTTGTCAGATGCAATTTTGAAAATTTATTCGAACAAAGAATTCGCTGAGAAGATGGGGGCTGAAGCACGTTCCCATTTTGAACAAAATTTCAAATGGGATAGGAGAGGAGATCAATTAAAAGATATTTACGCAAAATTTTAAGCAATGAGAGTTTTCGCTTTTCATTTATTGAATGATTATAGTGGTAGTCCAAAAGTATTAAGTCAATTATTGAAAGGTTGGGTGAAAAACGGTATTGATGTTAACATGGTTACTTGCAAGGGTAGAGTAGGATTTCTATCAGAAGTTGAGGAAGTGAAATATCATTATTACACCTATAAATTTGCTGAAAATAAATGGGTTAGATTATTTAATTTGACATTAAGTCAGATGATTGTCTTTTTAAAATTTTGGAGTAAAATTAAAAAAGAAGATATTATTTATGTTAATACAGTTTTACCTTTTGGAGCAGCTATTCTAGGTAAATTGAAAGGATGTAGAGTTGTTTATCATGTGCATGAAACAACAATGAAGCCTCCAATTTTAAAGAAGTTTTTATTTGGAATTGCAAAATGGGCAGCAGATGATGTGATTTATGTTTCTAACTATCTAAGTAAGCAAGAACCTTTCACAAAAGCGAAAATACATATCATTTATAATGCGATAGAAAATGAGTTTTATGAAAAAGCAAAATTAAATCGTGAAATTTCTGAAAGTCCTAAAAACGCATTATTAGTTTGTTCCTTAAAGGATTACAAAGGAGTGAATGAATTTGTTCAATTGTCAAAATTGAATTCAAAATATAATTTTAGATTAGTCGTAAATGCTCTTCAAATAGAAATTGATATTTATTTTAAAAATACATTTTTACCAAACAATTTAGAAATTTTTGAAACTCAAACCAATTTACATCCCTTTTATAAATGGGCTGATGTGATTTTAAATCTATCTAAACCAGATGGTTGGATTGAAACGTTTGGTTTAACAATTATTGAGGGAATGTCTTATGGTTTACCTGCCATTATTCCTCCGGTTGGAGGAATAACTGAATTAGTTAATGAGGGGGAAAACGGATATTTAATTGATAGTAGAAATATGGAAGAGTTAAATAAAGTGTTCAATTCAATTTTTACAGATGTAAACAGCTATAAAAAAATGAGTGAAAGTGCTCTAAAAAAAATCGATGAATTTTCAGAAAGTCTTTTTATTGAAAAAAATTTAGCTGTATTGAAATTCTAAATAAACTCTTCTTTTTTGCAAGTTAACAATTAAATGTTCATTTTAAGATGATTAAATAGTAACTTATTTATTTCTTTTTCGTATTTTTATCCTTGATATAGATTTTAATTTATTAAGACGGATTGAAATAATTAAAAAATTTATTTAAGTAATTATATGATTAAATCACTACTACAAAACTCATTTTATCAGAAAAGAGTTAGAACGACTCTAATTTTAAGTGTGTTGTTTTTCTCTTTTACAACTTTTGGTGCATCATCTTTAACACAGACTGTTTCAACTTCTTTAACTAATAATTTAGTAGGACCAAATAAGGTTTTTACTGTTACGAGTAATATTAAGTTAAATGGTACTAAAGATTTAACATCTTTTATTCCAACTGTAAAAATAACTGGACCTTTAACAGTTTCGTCTTGTGTTTTTTATAACTTGAAAACGAATACTTCATATAATGGAGTAGTACAGTATGATGGTGTAAATACTAATGTGACTTTTTCTGGAATTTCAAAGTTAGTTGTTGGTTCTACTTATCGTGTTATAACTTCTTTAAAATCTAGACTTTATAATGATAATGGTGTGGTTTATACAAATGGAACAGCTTGTAGTGTAGTAAGTACTTTAAAAGGGCTTTTTACTACGACTCCTTATCAATCAATCGCTACCAAAACTTTAAGTTATAATTTAGCTGATCAATCTAATTTGACTTTTAGTGATCAATTGGCTTCTGGAATAGAATCTACATTAATGGATTCTTGGAGTGTAAGTACGATTGATTATGATAATGACAATGATGATGATTTGTTTTTTACAGACATGACAGCAAGTCAACCAAATCGTTTGTTTCAAAATAACGGGAAAGCTATTTTTACTAAAGTGACAACTGGAGCAATTGCTACAGATTTAGCTCAAAGTATGAGTAGTTCTTGGGCTGATTATGACAATGACGGAGATTTAGATGTTGTAATTGCTAATACTTCTGTTGTTCCTTGTTTTTTCTACGAAAATAATGGTAATGGTACTTTTACGAAAAATATTACTGCTGGTTTTACGAAACAAAATGGTTATTATCATCATGTCTCATGGGTTGATGTTGATAATGATGGTAAACTAGAATTGTATTTAGGAAATTATTTACCAACAAGATTTAATGAATTATGGAGACGTGATGCTTCAGGAACTTGGGTTTTATGGGCTGATAATTTATTATCTCAAGTTGTAGGAAGTTCAACAGGTTCTACTTGGGCTGATTATGATAAAGATGGTTATCAAGATTTGTTGATTTTGAATAACGAAGGTGGGAAAAATAAAATGTATCATAATTTAGGTAACGGTAATTATGAAGCAGTTAGCAATGTTATTACTTCAAATGGAGGAAGATCTGTAGCGAGTACTTGGGGAGATATAGATAATGATGGGGATTTGGATTTATTTATTTCGAATTCAGGAAATGTAAATAATGATTTATTTGTTAATAATGGTGCTGGTGTATTTGTTAAAGTAACAACTGGAGAAATTGTTACAGATGGAGGTCATTCTCATGGTGCTTCATTTGCTGATATTGATAAAGATATGGACTTAGATTTATATGTTGCTAATGACCAAGGTAATAAGTTTCTGTATTTAAATAATGGTTCAGGAGTATTCACTAAAGTATTAGATGATTTTTCTGTTTCAAATTATGGCTTGTCTTTTGGTGCAGCATTTTCTGATTTAGATGGAGATGGAGACATGGATTTAATCACTTCTTCTCACTCTAACCAAAAGGCTCATGTATTCTTAAAAAATAATAATACTAATAAGTATTATAAAATTAGGTTGGTGGGTACAGCAAGTAATAAATCAGCTGTAGGAGCAAGAATAAGATTAAAAGCAAGTGGTAAATGGCAGACAAGAACTGTTAATTCTCAAAATGGTTTTGGAGGACAAAACTCATACAGACAACATTTTGGTGTTGGTACTGCGTCAAAAATTGATAGTATAATTGTATACTGGCCTAGTGGTTATGTTCAAATATTGAAAAATGTGAATGTTAACCAAAACACCGTTATAACTGAAGTTTTAGGGACAGATGTTTTAGCTAAAGCATATTATGATGCAAATAGTAACTGTAAATTTGATTCAGGAGAGAAATTATTAGAGAATGTAAAGTTTTCAATAAATAAAGGTGCTTTTACTTCTGTTACAGATGATAAAGGTGAAATTTCAATTAATCTAGCGAAAGGTTCATATACGATAGCGGTTGATGGTAATGAATTTGTAAAAACATGTACTAATCCAACTACATTTACTGTAACCACTACTGGAGGGACTAAAAATATTGGATTATTTGCTTTGAAACCAGTTTGTTCAGGAACTGATATTGATGTGAAAGCCTACACTGTAATAATGAGAAGAGGTTTCCCTTCTCAATATCAAATTGATGTTCAAAACAAAGGTTTAGCAACAAGTACAGGAGTCGTTTTAACAGCTACAATTCCTTCATTTGTGCAAATAGATAGTGCAGATTTTAAATGGTCTTCAAGTGTGGTTTCTGGATTAAATACAATAATTACATGGAACTTAGGAACATTAAATTATAGCGATTCTAAACTTATTAAATTGTTTTTCAAATTACCAATGAGTGTCAATATAGGTTCAAGTGTTCAGTCAATATTTGCTTTAACAGGTGTTGGTAGTGAGTGTAATAATACGAATAACAGTGTAACTGATATTCAAACTGTTTTTGGAAGTGTTGATCCAAATGATTTATTAGCTTATCCAACTGGTGATACAGAAAATCATTTTGTAAATAGAAAACAAGATATAACATATAGAGTTAGATTTCAAAATGTAGGTAATTATGAAGCAGAGTTTGTTAATGTTATTGATGAATTACCTAAGGGTTTAAAAGCAAGTTCGATTACTAATATTACTTCGAGTCATAGATACGAGTTATCTATAATTGAAAACACTTTGAATTTCCATTTTCCAAGTATAAATTTACCAGATAGTGCATCAAATTTAGAAGGAAGTAATGGATTTGTTCAGTTTACAGTATCTCAAGATGAGAATATTGAAAATGGTGTGATCTTAGAAAATAAAGCGAAAATTCAATTTGACTTTAACGAATATATTAATACAAATACTGTTTTTTATACAGTTTTAGCTTCTAATAATGCAGATAACAAAGGAACGTTGATTTTGTTTCCAAATCCTGCGAATGATCATGCTTTTGCTAAAATAAATTTAGACGATGATGTGAATCCTGAAATTGTAAATATTACAGTTTATGATTTAATGGGGAATCAAGTTCATTTTGAAGAATGTAAAACGAGTGTTTTAAAACTTGAGGTTGAACATTTAAATGTTGGGTCCTATATGGTTTCAGCAACTGATATTTTAGGGAGAATTTATTCCGGTAGATTAATAATATCGAGATATTAAGATAGATATTTAAATTTTAAAGCCCTGTTTTTTAGCAGGGCTTTTTTTTTGAATTATTAAAATGCAATTTTTTTTGTATATTTATAATCTTAAATGAATTTTTAGAGTATTGGGAATATTTTAAAAATAAAAGAGTACTAAATAAATATAACTAGAATAGTTAAAAATTAAGTTTCATTTGAAACTTTTAACTTTAGATGGAAACAAAAAGAAAAACAAGACTTGCTATTATTGGATCAGTTGGTGTTCCTGCAGCTTATGGCGGTTTTGAAACATTGACTGAACATTTAGTTGATAATTTAAACACAGAATTTGATATAACTGTATATTGTTCTGGAAAAAAATATAAAAAAGATCAACGTCAAAAGTTTTATAAAAATGCTAGGTTACGTTATATTCCTTTAGATGCTAACGGAATTACAAGTGTTTTTTATGATACGATTTCAATTCTACATTCTTTATTTTATTCTGATGTACTTCTTATTTTAGGGGTGCCTGGAGCTTGGATGTTACCATTTGTACGTTTTTTTACTAATAAAAAGATTATTATTTCTATTGATGGTATTGAATGGAAACGAGATAAATGGAACCTTATAGCTAAATGGTATTTATTTTGGGTTGAAAGTATTGCCGTTAAATATTCCCATATTGATATATCTGATAATGAATCGATTCAAGATTATACGGCTTTGAGATATGGTACACTAAGCCGAGTAGTTGAATATGGAGCAGATCATACCATTAAAGTTTTACCTTCAGAAGATGATAAATTAGAATATTCTTTTTTAAATGGTAAATATGCATTTAAAGTTTGTCGAATTGAACCTGAAAACAATGTTCATGAGGTTCTAAAAGCTTTTGCGGAAATTCCTGATTATAATTTGGTAATTGTTGGAAACTGGAAAAATAGTGATTATGGACAATCTTTCAAAAAACAGTTTGAGAATTATCCTAATATATTTTTGCTTGACCCAATTTATGATCAACATAAATTAGATGTTCTAAGGGGGAATGCAAGTATTTACGTTCATGGTCATTCAGCAGGAGGTACAAATCCTTCCCTTGTGGAAGCAATGTATTTAGGTTTGCCTATTATAGCATTTTCAGTTTCATATAATAAAGTGACAACCGAAAATAAAGCTTTGTATTTTAAAAATAGAATTGAATTATCCTATTTGGTTCAGAATACAACTGATGATCAATTTGTACAATTAGGTAATAAGATGAAAGAAATTGCCCATAGGAGATATACTTGGAAATTAATTTCAGAAAAATATAAATTATTAGTTGAGGAGTCATTATTAGTTAAGAAGAAAACAAATGTTATTCCAAAATCTGCTAATCTTGATGAAGAGCAACTTTTAAAATTAAAGTTAGGACATTTAAAAAATCAAAGATCATTTTTAAAGAAATAAATATTATATGAACTCATTTTATTCTTTTTATTTCTATCCTTTTATCGCCTTTTTTTTAGTTCTTTTTATTACTCCTTTCGTAAGAGGGTTGTCAATAAAAATTGGTTTAGTTGATAAGCCAAATTATCGAAAATCGCATTATACTCCGATACCGGTAATGGGTGGAATTTCAATTTTTTTAGCATCGACTGCTACTTTATTGATTGATGTTAACTATAATTCGGAATTGGAGCAACTTTATTCATTATTCATAGGTTCTTTAGTTTTATTAATTGTAGGTGTAATTGATGATAAAATCAATGTGAAGGCAATTATAAAGTTAGTTATTCAACTAGGTTTAGCCTATTTTGTTTATTCTTCAGGAATTAAAGTAGAGTCTTTATTTGGAATTTTTGGAATAAATGAATTACCTGAAACAGTTAAATTGATTTTGACGATATTAGTTATTACAGGAACAGTTAATGCATTTAATTTAACAGACGGAATAGATGGTTTAGCAGCAGGACTAGCGATTATCGGTTTTTCGGCATATACAATCATTGCTATTTTGTTATATAAATTTTTATTAGCACTTCTTTTTTTAACAATGATGGGCGCCCTAATTGGCTTTTTAAAATTCAACTTAAGTAAAAAAAATAAAATTTTTCTTGGAGATGCGGGTTCACTTTTCTTAGGATATATTTTAGTGGTTACAGGCTTAATTTTGATTAACACGTCGATAAATACTTCAAATTTACCAGTTGTACTTTCAACCGTTATTGGTGTTTTAATTTTGCCGGTGATTGATTCGATGCGAGTTTATACTAGAAGAATTAAAAAAGGATATAGTCCATTTAGAGCGGATAAAACACATTTACATCATTTACTGATTAATTTAAAAATTGCACATGGTAGTGCTTCAATTATTATTGTAATTACAGCTATCTCTTTGCTTTTGTTGTCCATTTTTACAGGTAGCTTTTTCTCTCATACAGTTACAATCATTTTGTTATTGATTTTGTTTGTTGTGTTTTCTAACTTATTATCTCTAAATAATGAGATAAATGTATGGACTAAAAAAAATAAAGAATTAGAGAATAGTTGATTTCAAAAGTGTTGTTTAAGTGCGGAAGTTATTCTTATTTATTTGTTGCTTAGTTAGTTCTAATTTTGTTTCATCTCAAGATATAGATAGCCTGTTTTCTGTAATGAAAGAAAATGCTTACAATGGAAAAAGAGAAGAGGCTAGAAAAATTGGAGCTAAAATTTTACAGATTAAAAATAATTATGATGTTAAATTATTGGTTGCAAGAACATATATTTGGGATGATAAATATGATTCTGCAGAAATTGTAATTAACCAAGTTTTAAAATTTAAACCCTCTTATTATGATGCACTAGATGCAAAGCTAGATTTATTATATTGGGATGAGAGATATGATAAAGGTGTTGAATTTGCAGATTCATCATTGAGTTTTTTTCCAAATGAAGCTGTTTTTTTCTTCAAAAAAGCTAGGAATTTAGTAGCTTTAAATAAAAAAGAAGAAGCAATATTAGTTTTAAAAAAAGGACTAATCTCTAATCCGAATGATTTAAAATTAAAAGAAATGCTATATGATTTGGAACCAGATTTATATAAAAACAAATTATCGCTAAATTATTCAATTGACTATTTTTCAAAAGTTTTAGATCCTTGGCATTTTATAAGTGCTCAATATTTAAGGAGAACAAAAAAAATAGGAGCTGTTATAGGTAGAGTGAACTATGCAAATCGTTTTAAAACCAATGGTTTACAGCTAGAAATGGATGCCTATCCAACTCTTTCTGCTAAAAAATATGCTTATTTTAATGTAGGTTGTGCTGGGACAGGTATTTTTCCAAATTGGAGAGCGGGGACTGATATTTATCAAAAGCTTCCGAAGTCATTTGAAATGGCATTGGGAGTTCGATATTTGAGGTTTGTTAAATCAGATGTGTTTATTTATTCTATCTATTTAGGGAAATACAAAGGAGATTATTGGATAGGATTAAGGTCATTTATAACTCCTAGTAAATTGGGGGTTTCAACTTCTGGTTCGATTTTGATAAGAAAATATCTCGAAGACGCTGATAATTATTGGGGGATTCGTGCTAGTTATGGAATTTCACCAGATGAACGTAGGAGAATTCAATTTGAAAATAACCCATTTTATTTACTTAAAAGCGCAATATTGCGTTTGGAGTATAATAAATTGTATAACAAAAGATGGATGTTAAACGTTTCATTAAATAATGAGTTACAAGAATACTTTACAAATTTAAATAGATATGTTTTAACATTTGATGTTACTTTTTCACGATTTTTTTAAGATATATTTTGAACGACACTAGAATTAACCAAGTTGTAAATATCTATTTATCAAATAGTATTTGTTTAATTATCATGTTAACAATTTCAAGATTGTTTGCATTATTTTACATTACATCCGTTTTTTTTCTACCTAATGGAAGTTGGGTTTATCAACTTTTAGGTTTATGGTATGATCTCTTTTTTTGGTTGAAAATTTCTTCTGTACTTTTTATTCCATTTTTGATTCTGTATGTCATAAGACCTTCTTTTTCAAGGTGGTTTATTGTGTTTACATCTGTAATCATTGTGATGGGGAATATAGGCTTAGATTTTTATTTTGGATCTACGAAATTACCATTGGGTGCAGATGTTTTTGCCTATTCATTCAATGAAATAACACAAGTAGTTAATTCATCAGGACATTTAACTCCTGGAAATATCATGATAATTGTAGTTTTTGGTTTCATTACCTCAGTCTTATTTTATTGGATACATATCGGAATTAAAGATTCTCTAATAGTTTTTATTTATGAGAAGGTGTTAATTATTATGTTTTGTGTCGGTGGATTTGGCATTGCAAATACTTCATTATATAAAGATGAATTTTCAGCAATGACAGCTTCGAATAAAACGGGTTATTTTATAAATAGTTTGAAAGACAGATATATCGGGTCAAATTCATCGATGAATTTTTCAATGAGTTCGGAAGTAATTGTTCCAGAAGTAATTGAAGAAAAAGATCATACATATGTTGATGAAAGTAAATTCCCTTTTTTACATACTGATATTGCCCAAAATGAATTAGGTGATTATTTTATTAAAAGTGATAAAGCTCCTAATATCGTATATATAATTGTAGAAAGTTTAGGTCGTGCCTATAGTGGTGAAAATGCATACTTAGGTAGTTTTACACCTTTCTTTGATGAAATGTCTAAAAGTGGATTGTATTGGAGTAATATGGTGAGTACAACCGGTAGAACTTTTGGAGTATTACCTGCACTAATGGGATCACTTCCATTTAGCGAAAATGGTTTTACAGCTTTAAAAGACAAAATGCCACATCATGAAACACTTTTATCTATTTTAGGAAACCAAGGTTATAAATCATCATTTTATTATGGGGGTCATTCCGAATTTGATGATATGGATATATTTATGAAACGTCAAAATATAACATCAATAGTTGACGTTAAAAATTTCGGGAAAGGTTTTGCTAAAATGCCATCTGACAAAGGTGGAGAAACTTGGGGATATGGTGATAAAGCATTGTTTTCTAAATACATTAAATCTTCTCCAAAAGACACAATTCCTAATGTAGATATCATTTTAACATTGTCGACTCATGACCCTTTTTTAATAAATGAACAAAAGAAATATTTAGTAAAAGCGAAAAAATACATTTCAGGTTTACCAATTTCCAAAGAACAGAAAGAGAATGATTTGAATTATGAAAAGCAGTTTGCTAGTTTATTGTATTTCGATGATGCCTTGAAACAATTCATAGTTGATTATAAAAAACGACCTGATTTTAGTAATACTATTTTTGTGATTACAGGAGATCATCGTATGCCCGAAATTCCGATAGCATCTCAATTGGATCGTTTTCATGTGCCATTGTTAATTTGGTCTCCTTTGTTGAAAAAGTCAGCAAGATTTAATTCAATTTCATCCCATTTTGATGTTTTACCAAGTATGTTGTCTTTGTTAAATTCAAACTTTGGTATTCAAATTCCTAATGAATCTTCAATAATAGGAACAGGATTAGATGTAAACCAAGCCTTTAGAAATACACATAGTTATCCTTTAATGAGAAACAAGAGTGAATTTATGGATTATATAGATAAAGATTATTTTTTATCAGGTTCTACTTTATTTAAAATTTCATCAAGTATGGATATTTCACCAATTAATGATTCTAAAAAGAAAGCTGAAATAGAAAGAAAATACAATTTATTCAAACAAAAAAATAATAAGGTAAAATCATTAAAAACCTTATTAAAGTAATTGAAATGAAAATTTTATCTTTTTTATTCTGTTATTGTCTACTTATTTTTTCAAGTAATTCTTTTTGTAAAGGTATTGTGATCGCTGATGAAAAAATTCAGTTGTTACGATTTGAAACAGTCGATACAATGGAAATAGTGAAATTTGCGGACAGTATTTCAATGAATTATACAAAGGTGATTTTACATTTAGGTACAGATTATGTTTTTAATAAAGGTAATATCTATTTTGAACCAATTAGACAGAAAAATTTACAAGTTTTTAGCAATCGATTAGCGAAAAATAAGACAAAATTATATTTATGGTTTTTAGATGCTTATGGAAATGATCAATTTCAAAAGATCTATTCAAATCATTCTTCAATTATAACTACTGTTTCTAAAAAAATAAAAGAGTTGAATCTTTTGTATTCAGGTGTATATATTGATTTGGAATGGATAAATGATGGAGCAAAAGTAGAAAGAGCTAATAATTCAAAGTTAGTTGAAATTCTTAAGTTTTTAGAAAATTCATTTTCAACCAAAGAAATAGGTTTTTTTTGTTCATTGATTGATAGTGAAAAAGTAAATCATAAAAGAGGATATTCATTTGATTTAATAAAACAAACTCGTGCATATCCAATTGTAATGCTCTATATTAAAGATGGTGGTTTCTATTTTGAAAATAATGAAATACAACCTTATTTAAATGATATTCGTTTGACTGAATTGAAAGCTTTTTATAATCAGCATAAATGGGAAACCTGTATTTCTTTAGAGTCTGCATGGATTGTTAAAGATAAAAATGAAGTAATCAGTTTACGTTTAAATCCAGAAGAAGTAATTCGATTGAAGAAAAATATAATTCCCGAGAATAAAAAGAAATATAATTTTTTCATATTAAATCAATATACTATCTCTTCAGATATACTTATTAAACAAAAAAATAGAAAAGATGTTTTACTTTCAAAAACATCAACGGTTTGGTCCATGAAAGTAAATGAAATATTGATAGATGCGGATAATTTTTTATGGGAATATTATTCGCTTCAGACTCCTGGTTGGCGTTAGTAATTAGATAAATGAGGCTCATATTTTAAAGCGAAATCAACTGCCTTAACTTGCATTGTATTTAATGTAGGTAGAATAGCTTCTAATAATTCTAATCCAATTTCATTGGTTTTAAAGATAAGAGCCGTATAATTTACAATATCATATTCATTACTATAAAGTAAATAAATCAATGGATCAATTTGGTCTTCTTCAATACCTATTTTCCTTATAGAGATTAAAAAAGGTACAATCATATCTATTTCTCTTTTATCTTTTAATTTAGAAATTAAAAAATAATTGTCAATTGTTTTCCCAACGTAGCCTAATGTGTAAATACACTGTTTTTTAACTGATTTTGAAAAAGTTAAAGTGAAGCATTTTTTTATATTTTCTGTTTCATTTTTAATCCCAAAAACTTCAATTATTTTCAATGATAAAATAACAACACTATTAATTGGGTGATTTAAATATTTTCCAATATTTTTAATTTCAGTGTGCTTGTATTTTTGAATAGTGTCTATAATACCTAATTGCTCCCAATTTGATAAATCAAATTCAATTTGATCAAGAAATTCTAGAGGGTCTTCTGGAGCTAAGCGAATAGCCGCAAATCGCGCTTCATTTCTTAAAATACGATTTCTAACATCTACAAATGGTAATATTTTTGGATAGCATTTTTTTATATTCATAGCGCCGGCATAATGTATAGCTTCTGCCGCAATGTGCCAATCCTTATTAGAAATATTTTTTCTAATTTCTCGTTCAAACTTTAAATACACAAATAACCGCTCTAGTTTTCTTTGTTCTATCTCGGGTGCTTTTTTATAAGCCTTTAAAATGATTTTTTGTAAAGTTGAACGAGTTAATTTACTTTGCAAGAATTTTCTACCAAACAATTTTGTCGATAGCCTCCTTTCATTGCTTTTAGGTTTTTCAATTTCTTTATAATATATTTTAAAAGTTCTGAAAATTCTTTTGGTTGATTTAGTAAATGCATGTTTATTATAAATAAAGCGAAAGTGTTTATATACAATTAAAAGTAAAGCTATTAAACTTAAAAGTGCGAAACATAAAACTAAAATCGCTAAAAATAAAAAAGAGAAATCACCTTCTCTGAAGTAAGACATTAATTTAAAAGAATCAAAAAATAATAATGTTTTCATTTATTTTTCTTTTTTGAATGACCAAGTCTTGACATAGTTCCCCAAGATGTTTTGCGATTGTATAATTTATCTAAATTTCCATAAATTGCAAAAAACATAATTCTTGGATGAAAAATGATTGGATCTATTAAACATGCAATTATTAATTTAAAAATATCTTTAGTTCGTGTGTATTGTTTATAAGTGTATTCATGAAAAAGCACAGAAGTTAATGATACAAACGTTGAGAAAAAATATACTAGTAAGAGTAATAAGTAAAAGAAAGGCCAATTAATAACTCCTAACAATGCACATAGAGTAAAATATATTAAGCCGGTAAATTCTAGTATGGGAGCTAACCATTCGAATAAAAGCCAATAGGGTAGACTAAACCAACCAATAATACCATAATCTTTATTAAAAAACATTCTTCGGTGTATCCATAGCGATTCTATAGTTCCTCTTGTCCAACGACGACGTTGTGTTTTGAGTATTTTGTGTTTTTCTGGAACTTCAGTCCAACAAAGTGGTTCTGGTGAAAAAATGACTTTGTGACGAATGTTGTCTTTCAACATTTTTCGTCGCATCCTCATGGTTAATTCCATGTCTTCACCAACAGTTTTATGATTATAGCCTCCAACTTCAATTGCTAAATCTTTATCAAAAAAACCAAATGCACCTGAAATAATAATTGATCCATTGATTCTACTCCATGAAACTCTTCCTAATAAAAAGGCTCTAAAATATTCCATAGTTTGAATAGAACCGAGCCAAGTTTTAGGCATTTTCATTTCATTAATATTTCCATTTTCAACTTCACAATTATTAGAAACGCCTATAACTGCTCCTGTTGCTATTACTCGACTAGTTTGATGTTCTAAAAATGATTTAGACATTTTTAGAAGTGCTTTTTTATCGATAATACAGTCAACATCTATACATGCAAAATATTTTCCTTTAGCTACATTCAACCCTACATTTAACGCGTCGGATTTACCTCCGTTTATCTTATTGATTACGAGTAGTTTACTCCATTTTCGATTAGTCGATTTTAAAATTGACACAATTTCACTCGTTTCTAAATTTGAAGTGTAATTGTAATCAATTTCTTCAAGTGAAAAATAATCTGTAATTTTTGAAAGTGTATCGTCAGTACTTCCATCGTTAATTATCAATACTTCATAATTTTGATAATTCATTGCCAATAACGATTTGACATTTTCGATGATTGTTTTCCCTTCATTGTAAGCTGGTGCAATTATAGAAAGTGAAGGTTGTAAGGGGGAAGTTAGGATTACATCATAATCAATAAAGCTATTTACATTAACATGGTATTTAAGTGCTGATCTAGAAAAAAAGATCATAAAGATGTAAGAAAATCCAATTAAAAAGAAATACAATAAAAAAATATAAGTGAAAAAAGTTGGCAATTGGTTGTAAAATCTCACAGCATCAAATGACAACAAAAGATTGATAAATAGCATTTTATAGTAGGACTTTTCTTATGTTTTGACTAGTAAAAGTAATAAGAATGTTTTTCTTAACAAGGTGTTTTATAAATTATTTCCATACTAATTTAAGTTAGCGAAAAAATGTTGAAATAAAAAAGCAAAGTAAAAATTAGTGTTGTTTTACTAATTCTTACTCTGCTTAAGTGCGCACGACTGGACTCGAACCAGCACACCACTGAAGGCACCAGCCCCTCAAGCTGGCATGTCTACCGTTTCACCACGTGCGCTTGTTGACACAAAGATAGAGATATGCTTTCTTAATCACAACTTCTTTCTAGATGACTTTTAGAATGTTTGGTTTGAAAAAGTTCTTTTTGTTCATCAAGAAGAGATTGAGAAGGTTGAATGTTACGTAATTTTGATAAATCAGGCTGACCGGCATC
>CANCEQ010000004.1 GCA_947375085.1 Flavobacteriales bacterium | reverse complement strand
TTGTCATTGTAAATCCTAAAAACTATGAGGCTTTTGATAAAAAAGTAACCAGTATATTACAAGATAAAAATCCCGATACTTTCACAATTTCAATTAAGGAGACTGTTGAATGTTTTGATGATTTGGATTGTATTTATATTGCCCATTATTTTGGGAAAAGTCCAAATTTAGGTGATGAAGAAATAGAGTTATTAAGTAAATCTGTTTCAAATCCTAAAAGGATACTTAAAGAAGCCTCAAACTCAATTTCGGCTGGTATTTTTATTAGCCACGGACATAATTCAATTTATGGATCGGATGTACAAAACTGGAATAACTATATAAGTGATTCAAAAAATCTACCTGAATTAAGATTACCAGTTGAAAGCTACGAGCAATTCTGTTTGTTATTGGAAAAAGATGAGATAACAATAAATACCTTATTAAATAAAAAAGTAAAGGAAAGTATTGAACTTGTGCCATTCACTGTTGCAGAAATGATTAAAATTGATATTTACAATGATATAAATATACTTTTTGGATCAAAAGGTACAGGTAAAACAGATATTTTAGATTCACTATCTAAATATTACAATAATAAGGGGTTTAAAACAAATGTCTATAAATCAAACGATATTCATTTAGGAGATGTCTTTGATATTAAAGGAAATTCATTTCAAGCAAATTGTATTGATTATGAAATAGATGAATGTGAAGATGAAATTTCATTTATAAGAAATGCTACTGAAAAAGAGATTACGAGTTTGTCGAAATATTCACTTCACTTTTCATCAGAAGAAACAAATAAAATCTCTAAAAAATTAAAAATTAAAGAAATTGCTAAAATTGATGAACAACAATATAGTAGAAAATTAGAAGAAGTTTTTTCTGTGTTTTCAGAATTTAGAAAATTCAGAGATTATATTACTGAACACGACAAAATAAAAGAATTTATTGAAGATGATTTGATTAACCAGTTAAACGATATTTTTGAATTAATAATTTCAAAATTATTAACTGAAACAGAAAACAAGTTTATAGAATCTAAGAGTATAGATTTACTAAATAATATAGTTAATGTTATTCAAATTGAAATATCAAAAAAAACAGGTTTACCCGTAAAACCTTTAGAAACTGGTTTTGCTAATTATGCAAATAATAGGATAAAAATTGCAAGATCAGTTGATAAAATTTTAAGTAATATAAATATTCAAATAAATCCGATTATTACTCCTGTTGGTAGTTTAGGTTATAAAGGGGAATTATATTGTCAGACCAATTTATTTACTCAAAATGGCTCAATTACAGATAGTAATTATTCTCCAGTAAAAAATGTAAATAAAAGACCACAAAAAGAATTTACGAATGTTATTAAAATAATTTCTAAGCACATTTATTCCCATGATTTATTTGAAAAAATCACAATGTTAAATGATATTGAAAATATTAATACAATTTCAGGTTTAAGTGATTTACTTTTATTTTATAAGCATTTCACTCTTAATAATCAAAAATATAATCCCTCAAATGGAGAATCTTCAATGGTATTATTACAAAAAGAATTACTTGAAGATAAAGAAATTTATTTGATAGATGAACCTGAAAAAAGTTTGGGTAATGATTACATAAATGATGTAATTGTTCCTTTACTGAAAGAAAAAGCTTTACTTGGAAAAAAAGTCGTTATTGCTACTCATGATGCTAATATTGCGGTAAGGACTTTACCTTACAACTCTATTTATAGACTACATGATATGAATCAATATTTTACATTAACTGGAAATCCATTTTCTAATAAATTAAAGTGTATTTATGGGTTGAAATCTGAATTAGATTGGAAAGAAATTAGTATGAAAACATTAGAAGGTGGAAGAGATGCCTTCGGGGAAAGAGGAAAAATATATGGAAACTAATACAGCAACAATTAACAGAGAAAAAGAAAAAACATCATTATTATTAACTATTAATGGGAAAATTCTTGAGATATTATTAACAGAAGACAATCCTATTAATGTAAAAAGTGTTTTTAATGATCTCTTAAAAGAACTTCAAAATGGTTTATTCAAATTTGAGTTAAATGATGAAGAACTAGACTTATATCATCATATTTGTAATGAATATATTTCTCAACTTAATACTGAATTACAAAGTGTTTATACTGAATTGGAAGAGTATGGATTATTAAAATAGCCCTCAATTTGATACATGATATGAATTAATGAAAAAGCCGAACAATAATGCTCGGCTTTTCTATTCTAAGGCTTTTTCAACCAACATTCCCATACCCCGAATACCCATTTCTCGATTCCTCAAAGATATTTATCTCTCCTCCCTGATTAAACCGTCCAAACTGTACCGCTTTTCCCTTTTCAGGAATTTCAATAACAACATCAACATCATGTTGAAATTGATTCGTACCCCGAAAATTCCCTTCTTTAGTCGTTTGAAAAACATAAATGAAAGATACTCCTTGATTTTCTACTTTGAGTTCCTCTAATTCTTCGGGAGTAAGATTGAGTTTGTTAACGCTATCAAAGAATACAAAGCTGTATTTTGATAAATCTTCGGGAATATAATCGCTGACATCTAAATTCGGATGAGTTACATCTTTATCATTTAGTTTCTTTTGAAGTGTTGCGTCTAGTTTTTCTTCTTTAGCAACATAAAGTACTTTGCCGTGGTTTCTTGCTAAATATCCTGCAAAGTCAATGCACAAATAAGATTTACCCATTTTAGGTTTACCAAAAACCATTGCGGTAAATCCTTTGCACGGATCACCAATAAGATTTAACCATTTATCTTTGAATCCAAGTGTAATGAATTTCATTTTAGCAAATTCAGTACTGTTCATTACTACGTTTTGCTTAGGAACAGAATCAATTCCATCTAAGCCATTTACAGAGCATCCACACGTATTTTTACAGCCTGCACACCCAAGAGATTGGTTAATTCCATTTAATACCGCAGAATGAACAATTAATGTGTCATTTTTCTTTGCGCTATGGGTAAATGTTTTCAAGGATTCATAAACTTGATTCATTCTTTCAGCGTATGGGTCTTTGGCTGTAATTTGACGTTTATCTACTGCATTTTTAATCAGGTTCATCAAACGTTGTGCTTTGATTTTATCAATGTGTTTACCTTGAATACCAATGTATCTTTTCAAGTAAGAGATTGACATACGTATTTTTTCAGATCCTCCGATGGTTAAGAATCTTTCAAGTACTTCTTGGTTTACTTTAATTTCAATCGGCGATCTCATTTTGTGGTACAAATTGATGAGGTTTTCCTGAATGTATTTGATTTCAGAATGAAATTTTGAAGTTTTTCTTACTCTCTTTTCAAGAATAGCTTTTTGCAGAGCATTGATAAATGTTAGAATTTGCTTTTCTGTTTTTACCTTTCCATGAAGTAGTGCATATCGTTTGATAAATCGCACTTCTTCAGAAACCTTTTCTACAAATTCAGGATCATGAGAAGACACTGATTCTTTTTTCAAAGGTCTTGGCTGAGGCTTTTCAACTTTTGGTTTTACACGTCGTGGTGTTTTGGTCGAAGGATTATCTTCTAAATAACTAGAAAGATTAGCAAGGTACTGATCTACGGCTTTTTTAATATCTGAATCAGCATGGTAATAATCCCATGAAGTATGATTTTCGGTAACCTCTTTTACATACTCATACTCTTCGTGTAATGCTTGTGGTAGAGTTGAAACTTTGATTTGTTTTAGTCTCTTAAAATAATTGGATGTAGTTATCATGACGTAAAGATTTTAGGGTTTATTTGGACTTGAATTTTAAGGCTTTGGCTTTTAGTTCCAATAACTTATTGTGATTGATGGATTGTACTTCTTCGACTTGTTTAATCTTAGGTAGATGATTAAACAACCGCTGAATTTCATCACAAATAACCGCATCGGTTTGAGGGAGTATTTTAATCCATCTAAGTATTTCCTTTTCAGATTGTTTGGAAAGATTAACTCTAGTGTTCTCAAAGCGATCTATAAGCCATTGCAAAAGTTCGGGTAAGTCAGAGACTTTTTTCCCGTAATCTTTTAGATAATCAGAATACCGAGGATTCCAATTATTGTATTCTTCTAGCGATTTCATCTATTACAGTATTAATTTGTTGAATGGCTGAATCTTCACTGAAAGTCCAGCCAAAGTAAAAGCGGTTTTCAGAAAATGATTCAGGATTTATTTTAGCGTACTCATTCATTGTTTTTTCAAGCGTTTCTTTATTCATTCCTTTACCCAATCCTGCGGGACATTTTTCATTGAAATGTTCGTAAAGGCTTATGATTCCTTTAAATCCCTCGTATCTAAAAAAACGAGGGTCGGATGAAAGCAACGCAATTAGATTAATATCCAAAGGTTCATCGTACTTTTTAATGGGTACAACAGCTCCGAATATTTTGTCTCTAAAGCCGTCTGGAGAAGAACCAACTACTAGACTTATTTTAGTCTTTATTTGTGCTTTTTCGAGCAATTGAGCCACAATTATTGCGCTGATACCACTATACAAAAATTGCTCGGCTGTAATACTTGAATGTCCTCCTGCACTTATGAAAATATCGACTGCTTGTTTGTCTTTTTTGATGGGTGGAAAATAAGCATAGACATTTTTTGAAGTTGTTCTCACTTTTGGTTTTCCGTCTTCTCTTTCTTCCCATCGTTCAATGACAACTGAATTATCTTTGATTAAATGAAATTGATCCTTAGACTTTTTTACTTCTTCTCTTTCCACTACTTTTTGATGTTTATCACTAAACAATTCTTTTAATCTGTACATTCCCATAGAAGCCCTATCAAAGATAAAAACACCCAAACCAAAGGGATTGTACTTAACTTTTCTAGCCTTGATTTTATCTTTGGTTTTAGAGGGAACTTTATCATACATTTTTTGAAAAATTCGATCAATTAATTCAGGGTTTTTATAAGAAGTAATGCCTTTTGCTAGTTCCTGAAATGTAACATTTTTACCGAACCAATCAGGCACTTGTTTTATTACAGAATCAATACTTTGTTTTTCATATTCACTATGATGAACTCTATTTTTTTGGGATAGATTCTTGAATGTAGAATTGACCCACTCACGGTATTGGAGTAGATTTTCAAAATGGGTTAAAAAGTTGAAGGTTTTCATTAGTACACTTTTTTATTAGGGTTCAACGATCTGTATTGATAGGAAGCAATATATTCAGGGTAATAGATGTTTTCTTTGATGTTCTTTTGCTGAATTTCAGTAAAAGTTGATAGGTAGCTATCTATGGCACTTTTAAAGGTTTTCCCTTCATCTGCGGTGATTCCGTTTTTTTTCGTTCCGCTGATTCTTTGCATTTCAAGGTTGTAAGAATCGCGCGCATTTAGCATAAAACGAAGTGAGAGTTGGGCTTCGTATTTTAACTGTTCTATGACCGTTCTAATAGCATCACAAATACTCCACACCATTTCATTTTGAAGAATCTCCTTTTCAATTTTTGGATTTTTTTCAATGAAATAAACACTTCCTGAAAAGCGGTCAAGTAGGGATAAATCTTGTTTGTTGTTTGCTCCATAACTGATACTTTCTTTGTCAGGATAAATGTTTCCTGTGGCGATACAGGAAAAGTCAGGATGCTTTACAAATGATTCTTTTCGGGAGTTAAAAACAACTGCATTGGGTATTTTTGTTTTGGCAAGTGCATCGTTGAACAATCCTGCTGTATTGGGATCAATTTTGGGTAATTCATCCAATATCAAAACATATCCTTTTTCCCACGCCTCAATGAGTTTACCCTCCACGTAACCATCCATTGTTTGCCCTCCGATAATTTCGGTAGGCGAAGTCCATTGAGAGCAATTAATTGTAATGGATTGTCGCCCCAATGCTAGTTTTGAAATCAAGTTTTCTGCCATGTAGGTTTTTCCTGTTCCTGCGCCACCGACCAAAAAAACGTTGTTCCCCATCATCACATCATCAACAATGTTTTGAAAGGAAGGTATATCAGGTTTTGAAAATTCTTTTGTTGGCTCGTTTCTGATTTCATAACGGATTGTTTGAGGTTTGGAAGATAAAAGCCTTTGTAATTCTGCATCCAAATTATCAAAACCAATCTTTTCCCCAGTTGAAAAACCCGAAGGATTTTTGACTTGTTTTAGTGCTTGAAATAATTCTTCAAAACTCTCTTCAATGCTTTGATTGGATTTGCTTTTAGGTGTAATAGAAGTAGGTTTTGAGGGTTGATTTTTCTCAATTGGTTTTGGCTCAAAAGTAGGAGCTGAAGATGTTTCTAATTGAATTTGCTCAAAAAGAAGTTCATCCATAGCAAGGGCGGTTTTATTTTCAATCGAAAAGTCACGACTTAATCTTTGGATCATCTCAAAACGCTTTTGAGTTTCGGTGTCCATTTGTTTTATTTGCTGAGAATAGTTCTTGATTTTATACATGATGATTCTTAATTAAGATTAGAAAAAGTCAGGAATATTGTTTCTGTCGTTAAAGTACCACGCTTGTTGTTTTAGCCTGTGTAACCGAGTGTGATCTATTCCGCTAAGTCCCTTGTTTTGTTTTTTCTTTTGAAGTTCAATTCTCATTTTTAGAAGTTCTAGTTCCGCTTGTGCTTCAAGTTCCAAGAGTTCTAGTTCTTCGTTGTCGTCGTTCCCACTTTTTTTGATCTTTATAATTCTTACTGATACCCCCGTAGAATTAAATCCATTTTTAAAAGCTTCTTTGATTGTGGGTGTTACATAAGCATCCATTTTGGAAATCTTCTCACGAAACTCAGTTTCTTTTTTAAAACTTCTATAAAACGCTCCTTCTCCCATAATAGAAACAAGTATTCCATTAGGTTTTAAAAGTGTAAGCGCATGGTTAACGTGATCTATGTCTAATCCTTTTTCAAAGGGAGGATTCATAATGATTCTATCGTACTTAAAAGATGGATTGTAAGTAAGAAAATCACTTGCCACAACTTCGTAACCTTTCAGCGTTAGTATTTCTCTTAATGTGGGATTAATCTCAACTGCATGAAGATTTTTTTTACTGTTTCTCTCATTTGAAATTACATCCAAAATATCTCCTTTTCCTGCTGATGGTTCAAGAACTAAATCACTTTCATTTATGTAAGCAAAACCCAAAACTTTTTCAACGAGTTCTTTTGGAGTTGGAAAAAACCCCGGAATCTTACGACTAATAATTTCGATTTCAAGTTGTTTGATTTTACGTTCTGTTTGATCTTGCTCACTATTTTGAGCTGATTTTCCAGCGTTAATATTCATAAGTACAACTTTATCTTTAACGGCTTCTTTTAAATCAAAAAGTGTATTTATTCCAATTTTATTGAAAGCATCTTTATTGGATTTCAAATAGGTTGCTAAAGGATCATCACTCCACCCTTTGTCAACCATTTGCTCAACATTGTAGATGAGTTCTGCCTGTACTTTGGAGCGGATATTTTTAAGATTTCCAAATGAAGTGATGTTGTTATTCTTACGACAGAGTGAAAGTGCATACAAAAAACCTTGAATATGTTTAAGTCGTCTGCCGTCTTCTCTCATGGATTCTGCAACCCTTAATCTTTTGGCTGTTGGACGTTGTTTTGAAGTTGCTGAATTGTATTTCTGATCTATTGTTTTTTGCATCCCCTCGGCTAACTCCTCTAGCTTTTGAGCAATTTTTAGATTTTCATTATCGGTTTCATTTTCTGCTTTTTCTGAATCTTCTTCGTTTGATTCTTCATCCTCAATTTCTTCATCTTCACCAACAACTTTGTTGTAGTATTTTTTGAAATACAAATCACCTGAACGAATCAAGCTCATAACATCAAATGATTTACTCAATTGTGATTTGGAATAAAAAAAGCGTGGTGGTTCGCCCTTAATCATAAGTTCTGAACGATTGTACAGAGTTTCGTACTGTTTGAAACTGTTTATTTTCGCCCAAAAATTCCTTTTTTCGTAATGTGTATCATCTGCATCTAGTTCGGTATCTAAAAGAGAATCTACAAGTTCTTTGGCTTTTGGTGTTGCCACAGCATACCATATTTTTTGTTTTTCTGAGAATTTGAATCCGTGTTCTTTTAATAAATCTCTAACCTCTGCAACTGGTCGCACTTCTCCAAACCGAATTTCAATCCCATCAGGTGCTTTCTTACCGTTTGGATAAGTTCTCTCTGTATTGAAAGTAATTTGAGGTTTGTATTTTACAATTGCCCCCAGTTCGTTAAGTGTTAACATGACAGTTGTGGATTGAAATTAAAACTTAGAAAGGTTTGACCCTATAAGTCAAAGTGACTTTAGGATCAAACCATCTATTTAAGTGTTAGGAAATGATTCGTTTTCCTTGTCTTTTGTGATAAGCTAAGATTGCTTTTTGAAGGTTCTTTGGAAGCTTTCTTTTTTGTTTATCTGTTAATTTGAAAGTTCCTGCTGTTCCGTTCAAGCAACCTCTTTTTTTGCGCTTGTTTTTCTCCGCTTTTCCCTCACGGCTTAAAACACTTCCAGCGTGGGAATCACCTTCCACTTTGAGTAAGTGTCCTGCTTTGCTGATTTTAAACGTTGGTCTGCATGAAGAATTTACTTTTTTCTTTCCGACTTTTTTGGTTACTTTTTTAACCACTTTTTTCTTTGTTGCCATCCTTATTGATTATCAGTTAATACAAGTTTGATAATTTTACCTTTTTCAAAGGTTTCTCTCAATTGATCCAATCTTTCAATGATGACCGCTGTTGTTTCTTTCAAATTAATGGACTCTGTTTGATCGTCTAACAATTGAGCTAAAGTTGTTGCCAACGCTTCAGCGGTTTGTTCTTGTGGAGTGGCAATTTCATTGAATTTGAACAATTGAAGTTGTTGCAAAGTGCGTATCATAATGAACTCATTTCGTGTAACCGATATTTCCGAAATGTGATCTTTGTTGATTCTAGTTGTTGTTCCATCATCTGTAACTAAAACTAAAAACTGTCCTTCTCTTCTGATGTCTACTCTCATTTTGTTTGTTTTTAGGGTTTATTGAACTTATTTATTAAATATTCACCAAGCATTGCTCCTGTAACACCTGCAACCATTACGAATGGAACTGGGTCAAATTGGATTCTTTTAGCTAAAGAGTAAGCACCAAGCGTTAAAAGGAGCGTGATTGTTGAAACGATTATTTTTTCTTTCATGCCGTTAAAAAGTTTAATGGGTTAATAAAAGGGTTGATATAACAGTAGCGGTTAGTAGTAAAACTGATCCCCCGATTTTGGCAATTAGTTTATTTCGTTTGACTTGCCGTCTTAAATCTTGATTTTGGAGTTCGCTGTCTTTACTTTTTTCAATACTAGATTGTAAGGACAATTGAACTTGTCGGAAATTACTATCACAAAATGCGATTTGCTCGGTTTGTAGTTGCGTTATTTTTTCAAGTCTATCTATTTCCAACTTACAAAGACTGTCCGAAATAGAACTTGATAAATCCAATTGAACGGCAAGGTCTTTTAAAGAATCACTTTGATTTATATCTATTTTATTAGAATCGGAAAACAAGGGAGAATAAACCAAGTTTTTAATTTGATTACCAAGTGTTCTGTTTTGGGTTATCTGTTTTTCAAGCAATGATTTTGATTGCAGGTATTTGGTTTTCAAACTATCTGTAATTAATTGAAAACTCTTTTGTTGATCCTCGTAGTGAGCATTGCTCTTTTTCAAATCAGATAACTGCTTATCATAGCTTTGAATTTGTGAACTATGCTGTTTTTTCACTTCTTGAATGATGATAAAACTTGCAAGGATTACAAGTGCTAGTAAAACAGGAAAAATGTATTTTTTCATAATAAATTGGTTTTAAAAGTTGGGATTATCCCCCGTGTTAAAAAAGAATTTGAGTAATTCGATAAGCGTGTTAAAAATGGATTCGGGAATGCTTTTAGAGAAAAAAAGTTGAGCAGTCCAACTCACAACGATCATAAAAAGAACTACTACAATTAAGATTCGCCGAAAGCTATACTTACCATTTGATTTTAGGATATTTAGTAATCTGTTCATTTTCGTTTAGAATTTCGATGATAATAATACGTGACCCCTATTGTCCCAATTCCGAGTACTCCAGTTGTTAAAGCAATGGTTTGAAGGTTTCTTCTTTCAACCATTCGGTAATCAAGCAAGGTGTAGTTAAATCTGTTTCCGTAAAGTTCCCTGTGCTTTTTACACATTTCAAGAAATTTATCGAAATCCGAAATATTTGCAAACACCTGACACCCTGCCGAATACTTGTCAACGTATTTCGTTGTCCCTCTTATGGATGCTCTGTGAATATTGATCCCATAGTACCCATTTACCATTCTTCCGCTGAAAAAATCCAATGAATTGTTTCGGTTGAAATCCCTGATAACTGAAACCCTACCGATCTGAACCAATGCTAGGTATTTCCCTCTATGAAGTCCCAATTTATAAGCGTTTTTGTATTGACCTTCGGCAAGTATGGCTGTTCCTTGGGGATCCATCGGATTTTTCAGCCAATACGTGCCGGGGTCTGTTGTCGCTTTAAAAATGTGGTATTCCCAATTTAACACTCCTGTTTTGTAGAAGACATGAATTTCATCATCAAAACGATTGGGTATTGTTTCGGGCGAACGCATACCAACAATATTTAATTCATAAGGTCTGGTATTTAGTTTGTACTCCTTTTTGATAAAAAGGGACTTCATTTTGGAAAGCATGGTCGTTAAGCCGCTAAATTGAATTTTAAATGCGGTGTAAAGTTTCTGAGCCATTCTTTTACGTCAAAAGAAGGACAAGCTTTTTTTACACCTTGAAAGTCACGATGTCCTTGAATGGTTGCTTTTGGATAGCGTTCCGATAGTTCAACGATCAAATCAAACATTGCAGCTTCTTGTGCTAAAGTTCGAGTATCAAGGGGTTTGTTTGCCTTGTCTACACCTCCAATATAGGATAAGTGAACGCTGTTGTGGTTGTGTCCTGCAACTCCGTTAGAGGGGATGTCTTCCGAAAGTAATTTAACGATGTCACCATTGGCTTTGATGATGTAGTGATAACCTGGGTTTTTCCATCCAAGTACCTCTTTCCAATAACGTTTGATGTCTTCGATTTTTGCTGTGGGTTGTGTTGCCGTGCAATGTACCACAATGTAATTGATTTCTCTTTTCATGGCTATATGTATTTAATTGATGTGTTTTTAATTAAGAATTTTTGGTTGTGTGGTGATTCAAAAAGGGTAAACCCGTTTCGGTTTGCAATTTCATATCCTAAAAAGATGTTAGCAGGAACAACTAGATAGGTTTTGGCATCTTTCCAAATTTGTGAAGGTTCAACTGTAACGATTTTTTTCGGGGTTTCAACTCCTGAAAGCGACCATTTTTCACCATCGAATTTGAGTCCCATACGAAGTAATTGCAATTGTATTTTTTGCTTGTTACCTCCCGTAAACTTTTTCATCAAGGCAGTAACCAAGGTGTTTCTAGCACCCTCAAAAATCATTTGCATGAAATTGTCGTTTACCGCATTGTAATCGTCTGTATTTCTCATCTTTTTAAGGTTGGTTAATACTGGTTCTAACTTTCTGTTGAAAATGTAATTGTGCAGATTTTGAGCGATGTTTCTAGCATCAAAAGTCCTTGCTTTTACAAGTACATTGTAGAGATTTTCATCTACCACTTTGGGAAGTCCTTTTGAGATCAAAGCATCTTCTAATTCCTTTCCGAACATTCCATCTGCTCCGAACTTTGGAAGAATTTTAGCGGTATATTTCCCAATTAAAGCCTTTTGTAGTGCTGTAACCTTATTTCCTTTACTACCTAGTGCCAAAGGAAAATTATCATTGGCTTTCGGCTTTTCAGGGGTTGGTTTCGGCTTTGGTTTGGGATGCGATTGAGGTTTTGTAGCAGAGGATTGATTTACTGGGGTAAGTGAATCAAAAGAGGGTAAAAGACTACTACTAGAATTGTCGCTACTGTTATCCTCGTCGCTAGATGCACTTGATTTGTCTTTGTAAAAACGTTGCCAACCAAGATAACCCAACACTCCCAAGGCGGTAATTCCTACGCCAAACAAAATGATTTTTTTCTTTTTTGAAGTTTCCATTATTTCTTAGGTTTTGAGCTAATTATCTTCATGTAATCATTGTACTCCCACATTTCAAGTTCTCCATTCAAATCAGCGTACAAGTCCGAACCGAATAGTTTTTTATATGCCAACCGAACCCGATAGAAGTCAGTTTTTGTAGGGATTTCAGTAAAAACTGCCTTTATTGCAGGTTCATCCGTTCCGGGAACAAAACCGTATGTTTTGTTGAAGGCTGAATGAAGTCGTTTCGCCCACGATTCATATTGTGTTTGTGCGGGTGGGAGTTTCTTCGTTCCTGATTGCGGTTTTCCAGCTATTATCGCCATCATCTCATTGTACTCGGAACTTTGAAGTTCATCCTGCAAATCCTTGTAGATATTTCGGTAGTACATCTTTTTGTACGAAGTGGCTGTTTTTGAAAACACCTCTTTGGAGGGAATCTCTCTGAAAATTCGTCTTAGTTCGTCCGTATTTGTTCCAAACCATCCATCGTTTTCAAATGCCATTTTGATTTGTTTTGCGTAAGTGGCTGACTGTCCATCTTCAAAAGAGTTGTTATGTTCCTTTGTAGAGTTCATCCGTTTTACGCTTTTTGAAATCAACCATATCGCACCCGATACAATTGAAATGCCTCCAACGGTATAGAAAAAGATTTGTTTGTAGCTGAGTTCATCTGCTTTCGAGTTCATGACTTATAATCCTAGATATTTCTTTGCCAATGCCGTCTTTACAGGATCGGTCTTGATAATCTGCGCCATCTTGGAGAGTTCTTTTATACTCAAATGCGAGGCTAGGGTGCTAATGGCAGTCATTTTATCAAAGGCATCTTTTTGTGTTTGCGCCTCAATCGAAATTTCAAATTTGTACTTGTCCATAATGCTTAGTTTTAAGAGGTTTGTAATAATTCCAGTACGGGTTGAATACTGTCGGGATTTTCGGAGAGTTCTTTTAAGATTTCCCACACTTTTGTAAGTTGAAGAGGATCGAAATTCTCTTGAATCATTTTGACAACATAGAGCCTTTCTGAATCCTCTGCATTTGTCGGAGTACTTTCCGTTTTAGGCTGAAAACTAACTTCGCTCTTTGGTGTTTCTTCGATTGCTTTTTGTGGTGGATTTGATTCTGAAAGTATTCCTGCTAAGGCTTCCCCTCCGGGTATTGCTGTGAGTAATTGCGGATTTCGTCTAATGATTCCCTCTAGTGCCACCGATGCAATCTCTCCCCACCCTGCTTTGGCTTTCGTACCATTTGTTTTTAAATCTTCAACCGAATTTTCAAGCGTTTCGATGTACTGCTCGGCATCGGTAAGTTTTGCTTTTAACTCCTCAATTTCCTTTGCCTGTTCCTTTTGACGTTGTTCAGTTTCCCACTTATGCCTTTCAGTTAAAAGTTTTTCATCAATCTTTGTGTCCAATTCAAAACCTGAAAGTTCATTTGAAAACGATTTTGAACTAGAAGGATTCATTTCAAAGTAATACTGCTCGTTTCTAGGAGAGTTCGGATTGCAATAGATGATGAAACGAATGTATTTGGTGTCTTCATCCATAAAATCTTGATAGGTATCAAAATCTTCGGGGTTATCCGAGCGATCAACCACTTTCATTTCATCTACATAAACCTCAAAACTACGTGGAGATCCTTTTTGCTGAAAGTTTAACAAAAGATGTTTGATTTTTCCAACTTTTACAGGGTCATATATTGATTTAGAACTTCCCATAACTATTTGTTTTTAGCGATAACCTGAATGAATTTTACTTGAATTACTTGTGTTGAATGGTTGGTTAGGGTGATGATTCCCTGATGTTCGTATATCTGCTCTGTTAGTTTATCATCTAGCAAATCGTAGATACCCCAATCGGAATTTATGGCAATACTTTCATGAGGCTCGATGAGATAATAAAATTGATTGAAAGCCTCAATTATTCTTATTTCGGATGGAGCAAGAACCAAGTGTCTATAAAGTATGATATACTCATCTTGTTTATATCCCATGTCTCTCATTTTTGAAGCTATAAATCGTAAAGCAAATACGGTGTCCATTTCAATGTTGTTTTAGTCTTGTTTACACTTGTAATACAGGTAGATTTTGATTTCAAATTGTAATTCTTGATTGGTTGTTTCATGGAGTCTTTCGATGAAAAAGCAATTGAGAATCGTACTTTCGTTTTTTATATCCAAAGGGTGAAAAATCCGATGGTTGTTGTGCGTGTATGATGTCGCCCACCTGTCAATGTTTGCAAAATCAAAAACGTGTAATCCATTGTCTTCAAAAAATACTTCGGCATAAAAACAGTTTTTGGGATCATCAAAACTTTGCACTTTCAACTCTCCCAGTAAATATCTTTGCTTGAAGAGTTCAACAACTCCGATGTATTTTTGAAATTTTTCATTGTAAGCATTAAAGGGATATTTTCTCATCTCACCATAAGGAATCAAACCCGTAACTCCTATACCTACCAAGTCTCTACCGTTTTGAGGAATTTTAATCTGAAAATGATTTTTTTGTCCTTTTCGGCTGACTTTAAGGGTGAATATTTCAACCTGCATTTTCATTCGTATTTACATGACATAAGAAATAAAACGAAACTCGATAGGGTGCAAACTGAGATAAAACGCTATCATTGTCACGGTACAATACGTTTATTCTTCCGCTTCCTGCCGGTGCATTATCAAGTTCATAGTACCTTCTTTTTGGTGAGATATTAATTCCGCTCATTAAGAGTTTACTTTCAAAGTTTTCAGGAAAGTATTCTACTTTGTCGATTTCAATTTTTTGAGTTCCGCGGTAATACAACAAGTCTTCTCTATCTGATGTTGCAAGTATTCCCAAAACCTGTTTAATGTCTTTATCCAATTCAAAAAGTGCCGATACTTGAGTTGTTCTTTCAGCTATTTTAAGATCGTATCTTTTGATGACTAACTTTAACATAATTTCCGATTTTTAAGATTTGATTAAAAAAAATGCAGGGGTTTTAAAAACCCCTGCATAGGGTCAGATTAAGGATTAAGGAGTGGTTATAGTTCCGTGAAGACCTACCCATATATGCGTATTGGGTGCAATGCCTTCCATAGTCCCTAACTCGACTGTCAGTTCGATCAAAATATCGTCAAGAATCAGTCTTGGGTTAGCCAATTTGAAATATCCTGCTTGTACAGAATGTAGGTTTTTGGTTTTAAAAACACTATTTGAAGTTTCAGGTACGATTTGTTTTTTGTTGGCTTTCAATGAAAACTCACCATTGGCAATAGCAGGAATTAATTCAACGAAATCAAAGTTAGTTGCCATTACTTTGTCTTTTGTTGAATCGGAAGCCACACCCACCAAAAGAACGATCCCACTTACCAAGAACGCTTGGTTTTTAGGTAATTTAGCGTTACTGATGTTTCTTAAACCAATTTCTTTGTCGTCCTGTGTTTCAAACAACTTAATTGTTCTTGATGTTACAGGTTTAATCGAATAGATCAAGGTATCAGCTAAACGTAAATCACCTCGTTTCATTCCGTCTTTGATACTCGGTGAAAGTTCCGCAAAGTGTTTTTCCATTTCTGCTCTCGATCCCTTTGAAGGATAAGTTGGGGCAGTTAATTTGTTGATGGTTCTTTGTCTTTTAATGGGATTCATTTTTTTCAATGCTCCCAATAATTCCGTGATGTTTTCATCGTTGTCTCCATCTAATCCAAGCAATGCTCCTGCATTGTTGTATTGTTCCCAATTTTCTGTTTGTCCTAACATTGTTTTGATCTTTAAAGGTTAATTACTGTGTTTGTTTGCTATTTAATAATTGATGTCTGTGTCCAAATCCCCGAACCCATCGGTTACTTGTGAATCATCTGAGGATTCAATCCCTTTGATTTGTTTTGCCTCATAATTGGATGCACTCGTATTGATTTTTTCTTCCAATTCATCTAAAGCTCTCATGTCAAGTTCGGAAGCCGACAACTCCATTGAATCTTCGGGATAGTTGAAGTATTGCACTTCTCCCATCGTTGTTGAATCTCCTGTCGATGCTGGTGTTGAATCATGCTTTTTGATTTTGTCAAAGAATAATTTTTGAGCCATATCATCCTTGAAAGCCAATAATCTTTCTTTTGCACCGTCCAGACCCGATGTAGGTGTTCCGTTGATGGCAGATGTAGTTGTGGGAATAATTGGTGCAGCCATCATTCCGATTCCAAGTGTTGTTACCCAACGGTTTTTTGAATAATGTCCGATGGTTGTAACTCCTAACCCCGAAATAAATGAAGCTCGTCCGATAACAGATCCGATTGCTCCACCGCAGACCACCATCAAGACATCTTTTCCTGTTTCGATAAGTGATCCTTTGATGTCCCCTTTGGTTTCTTGTGTCTCAGTTATTGCGCCAAGCAAAGAATTTTTCTTGTGCCGTTTGACGTAATGATTTTTTGAATTGCTCATGGTTGTTTGATTTTGTGATTGTTAAAACTATTTCAGCCTTTTTCTTCACATCAAGGCTATTGGTGTTTTTCTTTGCTTTCTTCTCCCTACTGTTCCCTTTCTTCGTTTTACTCCGTTTAGTTCCCCCTCTTTTTCATCTTCAATGCCGTTTAGGGTTGGTTTATTGGCTGTCTCATTGTGAGATTTCATCACTTTGAATCCAATGAAAATTGCTCCCAAAATTCCTGTTCCGATAAGTGTTGGTTTTAACCATCCTTTGTTTTTGTCCCAAAATCCTTCTTGACCAGTGGGCGCATCTGTTGAAGTATCGGTAGAAGCACTTGCAGTTGCAGTTACACTTTTTTCAGTTGGAGCGGAAGTATCATTTCCAGAGGTATCTACATCTACCGTTTCTGTTTTCGATCCTTCGTCGTTTCCTGAATCATTGAGTTTGTTACCTTTTGGGAAAACATCGCCGATATTTTTTACAATCTTTGCCACCGTTGCAAGTGCGCCAGTTGCAGCTGCAATTGAAGCGGCTGTAATCGGTTCTCCTAACTCACCCAACTCACCGTTATCCATCCTGTTTTCACTATCGAATACATCGTGACCAAGTAATGCAGGAAGAGGAGTAAACTCATCGAAGTTTGGATTTGAACTCGAAAAATCAATTTCTCCCAATCCGTTAACTGATTTGTCTTTGTTCCCTCTCGATGTTAGAATGGCTTTTTTAAGATTCTCTTTTTTACCTCCTGCTCCGTAAAAGATTTCTTCCATTTTGGTAAGTACCTTTCTGAGTTTTTGGTATTTGTCCAAACTGATTCCCTTTGCTTTGGCTTGTGCTTCGGTTAAGTAAGCCCAACGTAATTTACCCGCCACTTTCATTAAATTGAGTTTCATGGATGCCAAAAGTCCGTTTCTTAAAAGAAGTGTCGCAGGGTTGGCTCTATTGGTGACGTGAGCCACTTTTTTAAGAATCCCTTTCACTTTTCCTTTGTTCACTTTCTTTCCGCTTAGGTCGTCAAATTCATTGTCTCCTAAATCTCCTAAGTCACCTAAATCGTCGTCCCAAGATGAATAGCCCGAAAAATCGTCCCGTTCTATTCCGTATAAATATTGTAAGTCCATTTTTTTATCTAATTTTTCGGTATAAGGTTCTTCGTAATCAAATTGGTTCACCACGCAGTCGATTGTGATATAATTTCCATCACCTGTGGGTACTATGGGGTAAATGTGTTGGAAATAATCATGTCCGTATTTAGTGATTCGGTAAGTGTGCGGGATGTCCAGATTATAGAGAATCGAGCTGATAAAAGTTGTGTAACAATCGCAATCAACACCCTGTTTTCTGTCTGCCCAAACTTTTGCAGGACTTCTTACTTGTTCTTTTCCTCTCTCGTCCTTTTCGTAGGTAATATGATCGTAAACGAAATTCCAAATGTTTTTACAGGTGTCTCGAAGTGTTTTCCCTCTTAGTCTTTCAGCAATCTTTTGAGTCTGATAGCTTGTTGCTCTAACTACTTTGGGAATGAACTCTAAGGTGTGGTTTACATCTGCGTTTCGTCTAACGGTCATTACTTTATCTTCGGATCGTGGGAACAGGGCATCGTACTGTGTTCCGTCCTTTACAGTTCTTTTGGTGGTTGCTTCCATATTTCATCGTTGTTTTCTTGGTTATCATCTGTGTTATTGTCCGTTGCTTTATCTGACTTTGCTATCATTTTGGCTTCTTTGTTCTTCTTTTTTAAAATCACAACAGGCTTTTCATCGTTGTAGGGAACTTTTTTCACGATTAAATCAATTGTACTGATGGTTTTAACCGTCATTTTGATTTCATCACCATTTTTGATAGCCTTGTACACATCCATTCCAATTGAGAACATTGATAAAATGGGAATGTTGAACATAATCTTGTCGATGAGTACTTCACCAAATGCAGGAATGTAAATGCTTTTGTTAATCAATTTGGTTGAACCAATTACACTTCCTTTGTAAAGTAATTTGATGAACGGATAAGCAATTTTCAATTTCTGCTGTGTCGGATTTTTAAGTTGAAGGTCTATTCTTACTGTAATCCCTGTTGCATCCAACTTGTGAATTTTTCCAGTTACCATCGAAACTAATTCTGCATTTGCCCGATTCATTCTCATTGCGTATGCCACTCCTGCCATTGTCAGTGCTGCCCCTATTCCTATTTTTGTCCATAGCTTCATTTCTTGTCTTTTTTGTTTTTGATACGTTCACTGAAAAAGTCGGTAGCTAGTTTAAATCCCATCCAAATCACACTCCCTAAGATTGCTTTAACTGCGTATTCAGTTAAGGTCGGATCATTGAAATTTGCCATTAAAACTGCTCCCGTAAGAACCATGTTTGTTGATGATGTTGTATCCCCGATGGGATTTCTAATTGTGTTGTCCATGACTATTTGCTTTAGAATTATAGAACAAATGTCAAACAGTTCATTTTATCACTTTGCCAGTCTTGTTGATCAATGATGTATGATTGTGATTTTCTTCAATCTTTGTCGGTAAGTGTCAGTTTTAAGCAGCCTTATTTATGTTCGGATCGTACATAGTAGGATAGCCCAATTTGTCAAAAATGACTTTTACTTGGTTGATTGAGAAGTAGATTCCCTGCTTTTGACCAATTTGATTTTCAAATGGTTTTAACCATTTACGAAATGTAAAACGACAAACACCATACAATACACACATTTCTTTTAGGGTGTAGGGTTTTAGTAGAATAAGCGTAGACTTATCCTTTGAATTATTAGGATTCATAATGAAGAGAATTAAGAAATTGGAGAACTACGAATTGGAGATTTAGGAAGAGATATAGTCAGGCTCTTAGATCGTCTTCTGGAGAGGAAGATTTCTTGATAATAAGGGTGATTTTGCCCGATGGAGAGTTTTGTTTTTGTTTTGGTGGTTTGATTGTGATTTTTCCCACTACCTCGTGGTTATAATCTCGATCAATTTTTTTGCCGACCATGAAACTGCAAATCTTTTCTAAAAGATACACCGCAGAGGAAGGGTGCATCACGATTTTTTCTTTCTTACTCATAGCTTAAATGTTTAGTATTACGAATTTCTAAAACATTTTGATTATGATTTAACTACTTTGTTTGTAAGTGATTAATATATGTCGAATATTATCAAATATTGATATAAATTGATTGGTAGTTTTTATAAAACTTTTTGTATAATGGCAATATTTTAAATAATTGAGAGGTATTAGGTCGTGAAAAGATTAAATAGGTAGTCTATTTTCTTTATAGACCTAACCACCTCTAAGCAAAATATCATAAATACTTGGTAACTTTTTACAATTAAATCCCTAGTAATCTGTAAAATTTCATCTCTACTAATCTGATTATCAGTAATGAGTAAAGATTTTATTTTTTCTGAAATTTCAAATGAAGATTTAGTACAAAAATGTAAATTTTCAATATGAGAATACATCTCTAAGTGATGATTATTTTCAAGTGAAATTAGTTTATTGTCTATTAACAAAATCTCTTCTGTCATTTGTTTTATAGTTTGAGAATTAAAGGAAGTAATTATAATGTCAGAAGAATTAAATCGTTTTTATTTTCTAACATTATTTTCAATTGAGATAATTTGATTTTTTTTCCAAAAATTCAGAATTTCTTCAAAATTGAGCCGTAAATTGGCACAATGAAAATATTAATAGTAGAAGACGAAACCCAACTTGCTGAAAGTATTCATGGCTACCTAAAGTCAAATGATTTTATAATTGAATTATCTTCAACAATTAAAGATACAATCGATAAAATCACATTGTATGAATACGATTGTATATTATTAGATTTAATGCTTCCTGATGGTGACGGATTTGAAGTGTTAAAAGAATTAAAGCGATTGAATAAAGAAGATGGGGTGATTATTATTTCCGCTAAAGAAACGCTGGAAACTAAAATAGAGGGATTTAATATCGGTGCAGATGATTACCTTACAAAACCTTTCCATTTATCAGAATTATTTGTAAGGATTCAAGCCTTAATAAGACGAAAGAATTTTCAAGGTAATAATATTGTCACTTTCCAAGAAATTACTATTGATTTTCAATATAAATCAGTACAAGTAAATAATACCTTAATTGACACAACAAAAAAAGAATTTGAACTATTACTATACCTATTAGGAAATCAAAATAAAGTGTTATCAAAAAGTGCAATAGCTGAACATTTATCAGGAGATTTAGCCGATATGTTAGATAACTATGATTTTATTTATGCTCATATAAAAAATTTAAAAAAGAAACTCAACGAAGCTGGATCTGGAGATTATATCAAAACAGTTTATGGCTTTGGATATAAATGGCAAAATGACTAAAAAATTACTAAACACGACTTTAAGAGTATACCTTATTTTTTCATTAATTGTTTTAGTGGTTTCAGCACCGTTATTCTATTTTATCACTGAAAAATTATATTTAGAAGATGCTGATGAAACACTTTACCTGAGAAAAAAACAGTTTACTGATTTTACATTATCCAAAATGAAAGAAAACGAAATTTCTGTTTGGAATAAAATCAGTAATGATGGTATAATTGAAAAGTCTATGCTTGCTAGACAAAAAGATTCTCTTTTCTTTGAAACAAAATATGATAAAATAACGGCAGAAAATGAACCATATCACGTATTAAAATCATCTATTTTAATTGAAGGAAAGCCGTATACTCTAATTTTAAGAGTAAACTTAATTGAATCAGAAGATTTAATAATGAGCGTTGTTGGCTTATTTTCATTAATCATAACTCTATTATTGTTGGGTTTATTTATCATTACAAAAAGAATGTCTTATAAACTTTGGACACCTTTCTATGATACATTGAACCAAATTGAACAATTTGAAATTGACAAACATAAAAAACCTAATTTTTCAAATTCTAAAATCGAAGAATTTCATCGGTTAAATGAAGCATTATCAAAACTAATTGAGAACAACATAATTATTTTTAAAGGACAAAGGGAGTTTGTTGAAAATGCAGCACATGAATTACAAACACCTTTAGCAATTTTCCAAACAACGATTGAAGAGCTTATTCAAAATTCTGAAATTACTGTAGAACAATCCGAATTATTAGATAAATTAAATAATACCGCCAGTAGATTAAATAGGCTAAACAAAAATTTATTGCTTCTTTCAAAAATTGATGGTAATCAATATCATAACAATGAAAAAGTAATTTTGAATACTATTTTTGAAAAGCAATTAGATTTTTTTATTGAACAAGCAAATTCTAAGAGCATAACAATTAACATCAATTTAATAGAAAATGTTGAAGTAAAATCAAATCCTGTTTTAGTTGAAATATTGATTAGTAATCTTTTTTTAAATTCAATAAAGCACAATGTATCAAATGGATTGGTTAATGTAATAGTAACGAATACATCTATTTTATTTTCAAATACAGGATCAATTACTCCATTAGATGGAAATAAATTATTCCAACGTTTTTCCAAAATAAATCCTTCCACTCATGGAAATGGATTAGGTTTAGCGATTATTAAAAAAATTGTCGAATTGAATAAATGGAGGATTAATTATACTTTTCAAAATAATGTCCATTTTTTTGAGATCAAATTTTAAAATTCAGAATTAATTCTAAATTGGATTTCATCTTTGTGCTATTAAATTATTTACTAAAATAAAACGAAGATGAAAAAAGTAGCATTATTATTTATGGCAAGTGCAATAAGTTCATTGTCTTTTGCTCAAGAAATCAAAGAATCAGAAGTTCCTGAAGCTGTAAAAACCACTATGAAAAAGAAATATTCTTCTGTGAAAGTCACAACATGGGAAAAGGAAGATGGATATTATGAAGCTGGATTTACAGTGGATAAAATCAAAAATTCTGTACTATTAGATGAGAAAGGGACTATCAAAGAATCTGAAAAAGAAATACCTGTAAGTGATTTGCCTAAAGCAGTAGCTGAATATGTAAAAAAACATCATCCAAATGAAAAGATTATTGGTGCTGCTAAAATCACGGATTCAAAAGATATAATTACTTACGAAGCAGAAATCAAAGGAAAAGATTTGTTTTTTGATTCTAACGGGAAGTTTATTAAATAAATCATTTAAAACAAACCATTCAAAAAATGAGTGGTTTGTTTTAATTTTTATAGTTCGATAACACATCAAATTTAAAATTCTAAAATGACTAAAATAATTTCATTTATTTCTCTATTCTTAGCGATAACAACAATAACTATTGCTCAGGAAGATTCAACGAAAATAAAAAGTGATACACTAAAATTACCTTTTGCAATTCATGATGAAAAAATGCTATCAGAAGAAGATTTAGCCAATAAAAAAGAAGGTACATATGTAACAGGTGTTCCAGATTTAAGTTCAGATCCAGTTAACGGTTTTGGGTACGGTGCTGAGGGAACAATCTATTTTAATGGTAAAAAATCAGATCCATTTTTCAAATATACTGCTTATAGAGCAAAAATAGATGTGGCTTTATTTAATACAACCAAAAGTCAAAGAGAGATTAAAGTAGCGGTCGACATTCCTTACATATTAGATACAAAGTGGCGTTTTCGTGGTGAAATGTCATACGAAGTAAATCCAAATCATTTGTATTTTGGAATTAATTCTCAAACTACTTTACAAGGTTTAAGTTATTATCCAAATGGAGACGTTACTCAACCCCTAGTAACAAATGCTTCATATAGTGATTATGAAAGATCGCTAACAGGTATAAATCAATTTTATAATACGTATAAAAAACAAGAAGCTATAATAAATATTAGTCTGGAACATTCCTTTATGGAAGGTCGTCTTAGAACATTAATTGGATATGAAGCGGCTTCATTACAAATGAGTTCATTCCCAGGGAATTCTTTGCTTCAAAATGATTTTAATGCTGGCTTAATTACTGGTGTAGGTCGTAATGTGCTGACATTTGCTCAGATAGGATTGATATATGACTCACGAGATTTGGAAACAGATCCGTCAAAAGGATTTTTCGCAGAATTAACCAATGAAGCATCTTTAAAAGTTTTAGGTTCTAGTTTTAATTTCAATAAAACATTTGCACATATAAATTATTACCATAAAATTCTTCCTTCTGTTTTTAAGAAATTGATTTTTGCTGGTAGAATAGCAATGGGGTATACCGCGGGTAATTCTCCCTTTTTAGAATACCAAGATCAATGGAGTTCTGAAGGAAGCATCGAGGGTTTAGGAGGTGGGAAAACACTTCGTGGTTATAAACAATGTCGTTATCTTGACCGACTTACTCAATTTAATAATTTTGAATTAAGATACAGATTTACTCAATTTACATTATTAAAACAACACATTGCTTTAAGTGCAGTTCCATTTTTTGATTTAGGAGCAGTTTGGAATAATGGTGGAGAAATCACAAAACAACTTAAAAATTACAGATACAATGAAGGTTTAGGTTTACGTATAGCATGGAATGTGAACACTATCTTACGATTTGATTATGCCATTTCAAAAGAAGATCACCAATTCTTTTTCTCTCTCGGTCATTCATTTTAATTATTTACTGTGAGATATTGTTTATTTTTAATCGTATTGTTTCTATACTTGGGAAATGGCTTTTCCCAAAATATCGATATTGATCTTTTGAAAGAAATAAATCTGAAAAGAAATAAATCGTTAGACCCTTCATTTCGATTCATAACAAATAGTGCAAGTCCTATCAGCATTGGTGCACCTGTTATAATTTATTCGATAGGATTAGTCAAAAAAGATAGTACATTAAAAAGCTTAGGGATTTTTATTGGGGAAACGTTTCTAGTGTCGACGTTTTTGTCTACGGCTCTAAAATTTACAGTAAAACGAGAACGTCCTTTTGTGACATATCCATTTATTGAAAAAGCTACCGTAGGTGGAAGCCCATCATTTCCGTCTGGACATACATCAATTGCATTTGCAACAGCAACATCGTTAAGTATTGCATTTCCAAAATGGTATGTGATTGCTCCGTCGTTTGTGTGGGCGAGTGCTGTAGGTTATTCGAGAATGGATTTAGGTGTCCATTATCCAAGTGATGTTTTAGTAGGTGCAATTATTGGAAGTGGTTCAGCATGGTTATCTTATAGGTTAAACAAATGGTTACTGAATAAAAACACTAATTTGTCAAAAAAAGAATATTTATAGCGTTTATTAAAATCTAACATTTAAAAATTTAACTATGGAAAAATTAAATAAAGTTGCGAATATCACCTTGTTATTTTGGGTGATGAAAATTTTGGCGACCACATTAGGGGAAACATTGGGTGATCTTCTTTCAATGACATTAAATATTGGATATTCGGTTAGTTTAATTATTACAACAATCTTTTTTTTAATAGTATTACTTATTCAGTTAAAACTGTCAAAATTCAACACAACTTTGTATTGGATAGTTATTGTTGGCACAACAACTGTTGGTACTGAAATTTCGGATTTCATGGATAGATCACTAGGTTTAGGATATGCACTAGGTTCGTTAATTCTTTTTTCATCTTTATTGATCACACTTTACTTATGGTATAAAAACGAAAAGAAAATAATTGTTTACCCAATTACTAGCAATAAAGTAGAAGTATATTACTGGATTGCAATTTTATTTTCAAATAGTTTGGGTACAGCTTTTGGAGATTATTTAAGTGACAACATGGGATTAAGCTACATAAATGGTGCATTTGTAACGGCTAGTATTATTGTTATCGTTGCACTATTACATTACTTAACAAAAATTAATCAAATGCTTTTATTTTGGATAGCATTCATTTTTACACGTCCTTTTGGAGCAACCTTTGGTGATTTATTAACCAAACCTATTTCAAAAGGAGGATTGGATTTGGGAACAATTCCTGCAACCTTGGTAACAACATTTTTACTTGCTATGATGATCATTATTGCAAGTAAAAATTTAAGGAGACAGAATTTACAATAGCATAATTACAAAAAATGTATTAATTTTCTTGTGTGAAAAAAACATTTGGATTTTACCATTAGAATGTCTCTTTACAGATGTTACGAATGAAATGCTTTATCCAGTAATGCTAATCTATTTAAAAACAATTGGCTTTTCGATTATTTTAATCGAAATATTAGACGGTTTTGTAGAGGCAATAATCAGGTTATGAAAATGTCTTTAATTTCAGGCAGAACAGACCAATTATTAGTTGGCAAAACCCATTCAGTCCTTATTTTGATACTTCATCTGTTTGGGGCTCAACGAGAGGAAGAGAAATTTATATTGGAGTGAGATTTAAACTTGCAGAGAAGGAATAATAATGGAAGTTTATCTATACTAAATGACGAAAGAGGTGTTTTCCTCTTTCGTTTAACCAGCTACCTTAAAAATGGTATTTTATTAGACAATGTAATCTATTTCAGAGATAAGAAATAAATATTTAGTACGTTTGTGTTATAAAATCAAGATGAAGTTTATTTTCAAAATATTATTGTTAATTGTATCGTGTTGTTATCTCAATACAATATTTGAGTTGTCTGATAAGGAAACAAAAACAAATTTTGAAAACGAAGTTCATACCTATCTACATCAAGAAGAACAAAATATAAATTTCGACTGTACCAAAACAATAAAGAAAATCAATCCTGAAATTGTTATAGTTGAACAAAAAGATGTTGCTTTTAAGTTAAATATTGATCCGGAAAAACTTTTTGTTTCTAATCCTTCTTCATCTCCACCACAGCGGAAATATATCCTTTATGAATCATTAGTAATTTAAACCATTTGCTTTTTATTATTCTTAATCGGCAGTCATAATTTTGGCTGTAATTGTTTTATTGATACATAATAGCAAATGATAAAAATTATTATTACCACAATATTCTTAATCCCTTTATTTTTAAAAGCACAAAATACATTTACTGCCGTTCTAAAGGATTACGAAACGAACGAAAAATTAATTGGTATTCGAGTAGAGATACCAGCACTTAAAATAGGTGCAAATAGTGATACAACAGGCACAGTTGTCGTAAACAATATTCCTGATGGGAATTATACTATCCTTTTTTCTGGAATGGAAATTGAAAAAAAAGAAATTGAGTTTCAATTTCCTTTATCAGTCCAAACTCCTATTTTGATTTTTTTAAAAAGAGAGGAATATAAACTTGAAGAAATTATTATTACTTCTACAACGAGAAGCAGTAGAAATATTGGAAATCTACCGACACGGATCGAAACCATAACGGGCGAAGAATTGGAAGAAAAATCTTCTATGCAACCCGGAAATATAAAAATGATATTAACAGAAAGTACAGGGATTCAAACTCAACAAACATCACAAGTTTCTGCTAGTTCAAGTATTCGTATTCAGGGATTGGATGGAAAATACACTCAATTATTACAGGATGGATTTCCACTTTATTCTGGTTTTGCAAGTGGTTTAAGTATTTTGCAAATTCCACCTCTAAATTTGAAAAGAGTTGAAGTTATAAAAGGTTCATCTTCTACATTATATGGTGGTGGTGCAATTGCTGGGCTAATTAATCTAATCACAAAAGAACCGACACAAAAAAGGGAATTTTCTACCTTAGTGAATGGAAATCAAAGATCAGCTTTAGATTTAAGTGCTTTCTACTCTGAAAAATATAAAAAAACAGGAATGACCGTTTATTCAGCAGGGAATTTTCAAAAAATATATGATAAAAATAATGATGGGTTTTCTGACATTCCAGAATTTAGTAGATATACATTTAATCCAAAGTTTTTTTATTACCCAAATGAGAAAACAACTTTGAGTATCGGTCTAAATGCAGGTATTGAAAAAAGAACAGGAGGAGACTTACAGGCAATAAAAGGTACTATAGATCCTACTCATGTTTATTTTGAAAGAAACAATAGTAATCGCTATTCAACTCAAGCTAAATTTGAAAAAACATTTTCAAATAAGAACGTGTTAACGATAAAAAACAGTATTGGGTATTTTAACCGAAAAATAGAGAGGCAGACATACTCATTTGAAGGAGAACAAATCGCTACATTTAGTGAAATGAATATACTTATTCCAAAGGAAAAATCAGAATGGAATTTTGGCTTAAATTATAACACAGATAATTTTAATCAACTCAATAAACTCACAAGTAAATTAGATTACTATAATGGAGTTTTGGGAGCTTTTACACAAAACAACTTCACGCTTTCTAAAAAAATAATCATTGAAAGTGGTTTACGATTGGATTATACAAACAGACAAAAAATATTTGTCTTACCTCGTTTATCTGTTTTATGTAAGATAACTCCAAAATTAACGTCAAGATTTGGAGGTGGAATGGGATATAAACTGCCAACTGTTTTTTCAGAAGATTCAGAATCAAAAGCCTTTCAGGACTTGATGCCACTTGATTATTCTAAAATAAATGCTGAAAAATCCTATGGATTAAATGCTGATTTGAATTATAAAATCACCTTATTTGATGAAGTTTTTGTTTCGGTCAATCAACTATTTTTCTATACAGCAATTCAAAATCCCTTACTATTAAATTCAATTAGTAATTCTACAAATTTTGAATACAGTAACGCAAGTGGGTATATTGAAACAAAGGGTTTTGAATCTAATTTAAAGATAAGATTTGAGGACTTTTCATGTTATATCGGATATACCTATATTGATGCAACTAGAAAAATTAATGGATTGAATTTTACAAATCCATTGACTTCAAAAAGTCGTCTTAATGCAAACATGATGTATGAAATTGATGAAAAACTACGAATTGCCTATGAAGTTTTTTATGTTGGTCAACAGTATTTGAATACAGGAGAGAAAACAAAAGATTATTGGGTGATGGGAATATCATCAGAATATAAGTTTAAACATTTTAGTTTATTTGTAAATTTTGAGAACTTTATAGATGTAAGACAATCTCGTTGGGACACAATGTATACAGGAACTACTCAAAATCCACAATTCAAAGACGTATACACACCTACTGATGGAATAATAATTAACGGTGGGTTTAAATTAAAATTATGAAAATTATCACTCGAAATATTTGGATTTTATCAGTTGTAAGTCTCTTTACAGATGTTGCAAGTGAAATGTTATACCCTGTAATGCCAATCTATTTAAAAACAATTGGCTTTTCGATTATTCTGATTGGAGTATTAGAAGGTTTTGCAGAAGCAATCGCAGGATTGAGCAAAGGTTATTTTGGAAAGTTGAGTGATACGACAGGTAAGCGATTACCATTTGTTCAAGTAGGATATGCTTTTAGCGCTATTTCTAAACCAATGATGGCACTTTTTGTTTTTCCCATTTGGATATTTTTTGCACGAACAATTGATCGTATTGGAAAAGGAGTACGAACTGGTGCAAGAGATGCGTTATTATCAGATGAAGCGACACCAGAAACGAAAGCAACAGTATTTGGTTTTCATCGTTCAATGGATACATTGGGCGCTGTTCTTGGTCCTTTAATTGCTTTAATTTATTTAGCGTATCGACCTGATGATTACAAAACACTCTTTTTTATCGCATTTTTCCCAGGAATACTTGCAATTGGTTTTACATTTTTCATCAAGGAAAAAAAGAAAACTCCAATTGAAAATAAGTCGAAATCCCATTTTTTAGATTTTATAAAATTCTGGAAAGAAAGCCCTTCTGAATATAGAAAATTAGTAGTTGGTTTATTAATATTCGCATTGTTTAATAGTTCAGATGTTTTTTTACTTTTAAAAATCAAAGAAGCAGGATATAATGATACAATCATTATTGGTATTTATATTTTTTACAATTTGGTTTATGCCGTCTTTGCTTATCCTATTGGAATATTTGCAGATAAAATTGGAATGAAAAAAATATTTATTTCAGGGTTGGTTTTGTTTTCAATCGTTTATATTGGAATGGCTTATGTAAAAAGTGAACCATTATTTGTTCTACTGTTTTTTCTGTATGGCATTTATGCCTCGGCAACAGAAGGAATTGCAAAGGCATGGATTACGAATATTTGTAAAAAAGAAAATACCGCAACTGCAATTGGAACTTATACTGCATTTCAAAGTATTGCTACTTTATTTGCTAGTTCTTTAGCTGGGTTAATTTGGTTTTCTTTTGGCGTATCAGTGATTTTTTTAGTTAGTGGGGGGGTTGCAATTGGAGTAGCTATGTATATTAGTAGAATTAAAGTAATTAGCTATGAGTAAAATTGTGTTTTTAATTGGTATTGGTGGATTTATCGGAAGTATTTCACGGTATTTATGTTCGATATATTTCATAAAAGCATTTGCTTCCCCGTTTCCTTGTGGAACATTTATTGTGAATATTTTAGGCTGTTTACTGATCGGTATTTTTTACGGACTTTCTGAAAAATTTGATTGGTTCACACCTGAATTACGTTTTTTTCTTGTTACAGGTATTTGTGGAGGCTTCACAACTTTTTCTTCATTTGCGTATGAAAATATTAAATTGATTCAAGAGGGTAATTTTCTTCTTTTTGCAATTTACAGTATTTCTAGTTTTGCATTAGGTTTGTTGGCTGTTTTTTATAGGATTGAGCTTAACGAAGATTATATAAATAATTATAAACGATATGAAATTAACCTTGATTAAAGATCGTCTGTACCATTTATACTTAAATAACAAACAAGGGGATCAGGTCTTAAAATCAAAAAAAACCGAGAGATCTTGGCAGTTTCTCTCGGTTAATATAATATTAAGTTTGATTTAACTCTTTTATTCTTCAATAACTCCGGGTGTTCCCAAAAAATCAAATATTTTCCTCACTTGTGCTACTGAATAATAACGACCATTCCGAATACCGACACTTTCTTGAAAGGGAACAATCCATTTTTTAAAGGTTCTGAAATCAACACCGTAAATTCTTGATAATTCCATTAAGGAATATGGCTTTAAAGGTAGTTTGTTCGAGTAAGACATAGTTATATCAGGTTAAGTTAACAGTAAATTCAGTTTAAATTCCTTCTTTCAAACTCAATATAGAACTTTCCATTAGAAAAATTAACCTATTAAATTTCAAGTGTAGTAGGTATTGATTTTGTCTTCTCTTTGATTTAGTTTGATAAACACAATAATATCAAGAACGAATTTATTAGAATATGTTACGTAATAATTTCATAATTATTACAATCCATACAAAAATTAACAAATTATCACAATTGTCAGTTTTTGCATGGAGTTGCATCATGTTGCATCAATGTCTGCATGACTTTACATCAATCTCTCCATCACCTACACATCAACTATTACATGAAATTGCATCAAAAGACATCAAATTTCTATACTAATTTGATTTTTTTAATAGTAAAAGTTAAAACAAGGCAATTCTTTTTTAGTCTTATCTCCAACATCTATTTTTAAGTTTCTGATTGAATTTAAGTCTTAGGCATTTCAAATCAAAGATTATATAAAATTGCACACAACTGGCATAAACAGGCAATTTGGATAAATGCTGTTAGAAAATGGTAATAATTTTTCAGGAGTTAATTAAATCTAAAGATATGGAAAATGAAATCAGGAAAACAGGAAGAAGAAAAGTATCAGTTGAACAATGTAAAAAGATGCTTAATAGGAATGGTAATAATTACACAGATGAAGAAGTGGAAAAAATTAGAGACTTTTTATACATACTGGTACATATTGAAATGGAATACATAAAAACCCGAATCAACCATGAAGAAGAAAAATTGCATACTCTACATCCGAGTGAGTACAGACGAGCAAGCTGATAAAGGTTATAGTCAGAGACATCAAGAAGATATTCTGAAAAAATATTGTCTAATGAAAGACTTTAATGTAGTAGGAGTATTTAAAGAAGACCATTCAGCCAAAACATTTGAGAGACCTGAATTTAATAAAATTCTAGGTGTATTAAAAAAGAAAAACCACCAAGTAGATTTATTGCTTTTTACAAAATGGGATAGATTTTCAAGAAATGCGGGGGATGCTTACGCAATGATAAGTAAACTCAATAAAGTTGGAGTTGAACCACAAGGTATTGAACAACCTTTGGATTTAACTGTCCCTGAAAATAAAATGATGTTAGCCTTTTATTTAGCAGCACCCGAAGTAGAGAATGATAGAAGATCATTAAATGTATTAGATGGGATGCGAAGGGCGAAAAAAGATGGTAGATATGTTGGTTCTGCTCCAAAAGGATATACAAATGGAAGGGATGAACAAGGTAGAGCCATCATAATACCAAATAAAGATGGCGAATACATTAAAAAGGCTTTTGAATGGCTAGAATCAGGTTTACATAATATTGCACAAGTAAGAAATATGCTTGAAATAGAATATAAAGCCAATTTAAGTAAGAGTAATTTTCATAGATTAATCAGAAACCCTATGTATGCAGGATTAATTCCAATATCAGCATATAAAGATGAACCTGAGCAATTGAAGAAAGGAATCCATGAACCATTAATTACAGAACAGATGTATTGGAATGTTCAAGACATCTTAAATAAAAGAGTAAGAAATTTTCCAACTAAACAAAGAAAAATAAGAGAGGAGTTTCCTCTTAGATCAATTTTACAATGTAAAGTGTGTGATGGAAATTTGACAGGATCAAAATCACGAGGTAAAAAAGGAGTTCTATACAATTATTATCATTGTCAACATGGATGCAAAGAAAGAATTAAAGCAGAGGTTGTAAATGATGAATTAGAAAAGCTATTGAATAACTTTAAATTTAAAGTTGAAATAATTGAAACCTATGAAGAATTATTGAAAGCAGAATTAAAAGATATTCAAAAAGATAAATTTAGACATTTAGTAGAAATTGAAAAAGAAATAAATCAGTTTCAAGATAGAATTTCTAAAGCATTACAATTGATGTTAGATGGAGATATTGCTCCTGATGAATACAAGACAATAAAAGTAAATTATGAGAAAAAACTAGATGAATTGTCAAGAAAAAAAGTCAATCAATCTATTTCTACAACAGATTTAATAGATCAAGTTGATTTTGTCTTTGGAATCCTTAAAAACCTCGGGAACTACTATAAAACAGCACCTTTAGAGACTAAAAAATTTCTACTGAGTTCGATATTCTCTGAAAAATTGATTTTTGAAGAAAATCATTATCGAACACCAATTTTTAATGAAGTGATAAAATTAATTCTCAATGATGACAAGGGTTTAGGGGAAAATAAAAAAGGGAAGAAGGATCGTAATGACCCTTCTTCCCTTTTAGTACTCGGAGCGGGAATTCAATCTACTTCTACAACCCACGTATTTCCTTATAAAAAAATTACCTTTACATTTAAAGGGCGGTATTTAGGGCGGAACTTTGTAAATCAATCCACTTATTCCATTTTAAACACAAACCCAAAATCCATATAAGAACGATTACCTTTTTAAGCGATTTAACGATTAAAAAAGGCCAAATCTTTAGTTCTCGATAGATAAGTTAAAAGTAATACTTAAATCAATTAAAACCAAGTAAAGTCGAATCATCTTTCTAAACTTATAAATACACTAATCAGGAAATCAAAAATCAGCAGAAAATTCTCAAATAGGTCTAGGAATTATCGGTCTAATATAATTTACTCATTTTACATTCCAGTCAATTTAGACATAACTCGCTTTACTTATTCTCTTTCTTCTAAAAGACTTGTATTAGGTTACTTATATTTCTTCTTACATCTATTCATATTATATCTCATTTAATAAACCTGTAATATATCCCTCTTATTATATACTCACATCAATCTTCTATTTCTTAACGAATCAATTCTCATACATAACTCTCTGTATAATTTATCTTCCATATTAATACCTCTCAAAGCTGAAAATTTTCGATTATAATTAGCAAATTTTACTTTCCAATTTTTCTTATCGCTAGGATGGACATTTTCTAACAATGTCATAGTTTTTAAAGGAGTTAACAACTTCATCGTATTCCATAATAAGAATTCACTAACAATGGTATTTCTTTTTCCTTTTATAATATCTATATAATTCGGAAACAGAACATCGATATAGTTTATTTTTTTAAATACAGAATGCATCGAATCTAAAACTTCATTCCAATTCTGGTATAAGTCTCTTAACGAAGAAAACATTTCTTTAAACTCGACATATTTAGACAACTTCATTATTTTAATTTCAAAACGTATAAAACTTTTTTGAGTATTTAATTTCTCAATCGCTCTAGGATTTTTTAACGAAGCTCCAAACTTATTTTTTCTTCCATTCAAAACCTCTAATCCTTTATTATATACAGTTACAGTGTAAGCATCACCAACAAACGAAATAGATTCATTCTCATACCATATCTTTCTAAAATTAGAATACGATACATAAGCATCACTTATTTTAGCAAATTCAACAGGCAGTTTTAACGTTACCCCTAACTCAACTTGAGTTATTTTAAAATACCAAAAAGTTTCTTCATTTCCGAATAGTCTTTTACTAATTTCCGAAATACATTTTTCAAAATTAGAACCACTCAAGTCACCTAAATTATTTAATCCAAAAAACCACTTTCTAAAATTACCTTTTACTTCGACAGAAGTCAATCCATTATCTTTTTTTATAGCAACAGATAAAAAAACAGTTTCTTCCTTATCACTAAATGGACTTTTCAATTTATAAATTTCTTTTCCAAATTTATCTTCATTAACAAATTTCAAATTCTCAAACAAAATTTCACCTTTAAAATTTCGCTCATACACTTTAGTCCTATCTACCATGGTTACTCAGATTTTCAATTACACGATAAATTTCATTACGAGAATAAAGAACTTTTCCTTTCTCAACATTATCTAGAGAAAAAATTACACCTTCATCTCTTCTTCTATCAAGAGTTCGAGGGCTAATCCCTAACATTTCAGCAGTTTCTTTTTTATTAAAAACTAATTTCTCTTGGAAGAGTAATTTCTCTCTTTCAAATTTTCTAATTTCTTGGGCAGAAATCACACTCTTTAATTTTTTTAACATATTTAAAAGTTTAAAAAAGAGACATCATTTAGTCGATGCTCTTTTTAACTTATAACCACTTCACCTATTTTAACAAAGAAAAAAGTTCTAGATATTATTAACAATCGTATATTAATCGTCAAAAAGCAACGTAAAACTAAAGTTAAAAACTTATAAATCAGCAAGTAAAATGTTAACAACTAGTTCATTATTATTTTTTTAGTTTCATCCTTTTCCAATAAATTTAGCTCACTACGTTTACTAAATTATTTTCATTTATTCACTAAAAAAATAATAACGAAAGTTATTTCAATTTTCAGAAGAGAAATATTTTAGATTTTCATAAATCATTTCAGCATACTTTTTAAGCTCTCCTCTCGATTCAGAAAAGTCAATGGATTCTCCGTTTTTAAGCCACTCAAAATACTTTTCAAGTAATTCGTCCGAATTATCCAAGTTTTCAATCCCTATCAACTTAAAAACAATACTAGGAGAATTAAAATAGTAGATACTTGCGTCAATACCAAGTTTATGCAACCCATTTATCAGTTTTACATTCGAGATATTATCTTCGATTAGTTCGATAATTAGGTTTTTCATTAGTTATCAAAAACAATAGGCAAAGTATATTTATACTTTATCGCTTTACCATTTAATTTAGCAGGTCTCCATCTGGGCATAGAACGAACAACTTTAACAACTTTTTTATCAATAGCACGATTTATACCTTTCAATATTTCTACATTACTTACAGAGCCATTTAATTCGACATCAAATTTTATTATCATTCTTCCATTTTCAACATCATTTTCATCAATTCTAATTCTCTCTACTATATAATCAGCAGGATTTCCTTCAGAAAACTCAGCATCTACAATCATTCTTCTTCCAGGAGAAACTTCTTCAGCAACCTTACCTCTATCGTATTGTACATCAATCTTACCTATACCGTTTTGTACTATTCTTTTATCTTCTTTTCTTATTAATTCATAAGTTTCATCAATACATTCTTTTACAAATGGCTCTTCGCAATATTTATAGTCTAAAATAGTAGAAGAGTCAACTTCCGTTTCTCCCCAAATTAATTCTCCCTTAAAAGTTTCGCCACACCATATTTCAGCAGAGTACAAACCATCTACTAGTTTTATATTAACTACTTCAAAAATAAATTCTTCAGCATCTAAAAATTTCAACTCACCCTTTCCAAACTCACCTTTATCTTCTTTAAACGAATACGAAAATTCAATATTATTACTTTTATATAGTTTCATATAATCATAACCTACAAAATATTTTTTTTTACTTTTTACCCTTTGAACTCCAACTTTTTCGTTAAATCGATTATAACAAAAAACATTACTCGGACTAATATCAAATCTTATTTTTTTACCTTTTACATTTAATTCAAGAATATGAATATCATAGTAACCGATATTAAACAATTCATTTTCGGTTAATTTATCATCATTATTATTTTTAGTATTCCATTTTACAAAACCAACAATTAAAGAATCCTTCCATAAAAAAGCCCAATTTTCAGCTCCCGAAATTTTATACTTTTCTTCTCCATACTCTAAAACTCCGTACAAAAAATCTTCATTCCTATTAGTTTTATACCTCAAACTAATATTAATTTTATTTTCAAATTCAGCAAATTCTCTCCAATAAATTAGAGAATCATCAAAAAGAGGAGCATTAGTTATTAATTTATTAATCTTCAACAAAACTTCAGGAGAGATAAAACCGAGTTCATTATTATTCAAAACTCTGGGTAAAGAAATCGAGTTAACAACTTTTACTTCTTTATCAAAAATCAATGTATCAGAATTATTTTTAACTAAATACTTCGAATCATATTTAATTTTAACATGTGGAGTATTTTCACATAAATCGTATTCAATAATATTATTTTTATAAATTCGAGAAAGCTTAATACAATAATCACATTTACTCAAATCGGAATAGTTCCAATTTATTATTCCTTGACATAAATTATCATAAAATAATACGCCAAAATAGTCTCCTCCTTCGCTTATTTTACTCCCATATACTTTAAATAAGGTATCATTAATCAAAATACTACCAGAAAAAACGCTAGTACTATCATTTAATTTCAAACAAACAGCACTTCCTTTTTTATCATAATATTTTTCAACACGAAAAGATTTTTTATTCATTTCATAATTCGTATAATTTCTCAATATTTCCATTTTATCGTCATCACAATACTTCTCGTAATCACAGCAATTGTACTGCGCAGAGCAATTATATATTATTATAACAAATAGAAACGACAATAAAAATTTCAAACGTTCAACTATATTTATAAAACCCATCTTATTTTTTTTACAAACGAAAATAGAAATAAATCCGCATTAATGCGGTTACATAAAATAAGTTTTTCAAGCAACTTGCCAAGATTATGGCAGAGGAAAAAGAAATAGCAGACAACAGAATCATAGTAATTTCTCAAAAGATTAAGGAATTACGCACAAAAAAAGGATATTCAAGCGCAGAAAATTTCGCTTACGATAACGAGCTAAACAGAGTACAATATTGGAGAGTAGAAAGCGGAGCTAACATCACACTTAAAACTCTCCTTAAAATATTGGACATACATCAAATTACACTTTCAGATTTTTTTAACTCGCTGGATTAAATAGAGCAATACCAGAAAGCGCATCAGACAAATCTTTTATATTAGAATGAACATAAATAGCACTTTGTCTTATATCGGAATGACCCATTAATTCCATAATTTTAAAACCATTCAAATTACTTTTTCCTAACATCGAACCAAAGGAATGCCTCCCGATATGGAACGTAAATTCTTCCAACTCGCACTCCCGACTTACAATACGCAAAGCTTTATTCAGGTTCGTATTAGAAATTTTAGGAAAAACAGTATCTCCATACTTTCCTCTATATTTATCTAATAATATTTCTACCGCTGGAGATATAGGTATAACAACTTTCTTATCAGTTTTTACCATTATTTTAGAAATCACATCATTTTTAACATGCTTCCATTCAAGAGTATTTACATCCGAATATCTCAAACCCGTATAACAAGAAAATAATAACATATCTCTAGCAATTTCGGCACTAAAAGACAACGTCTTTACATTTGCAATAACATTAATTTCTTTCTCGGTTAAAAAATCAAGTTTACTTTTAGGTCTAGGGATTTTAATAACATTATACGGATAACTACTTAACAAACCGTCTTCTACAGCTTTTTTTAATAACGTTTTTAAATTTTTATGCCTATTCCAAGCTCCGCCATCTCCCATTCCTCTTTCATTTCTCAAAAAACTATCGAATTTTCGGACAAACGGAACATCAAATTCATTTATATCAATTTTACTCTTAAATAATTTCAAAACATTCAAAGTAGTCGTATAATTTTTCAAAGTATTAACTTTCATTTTTACAGAATTAGATTTAATATAATTTCCCCAATACTCATAAAAATTATTACCTTCAACTTCTTCTCCTTTATAAAAAGCTTTAATCATCTCAACAGACACAACTTCTTTACAAGCTTCTTTTTCATAATAAAATTCATCAAGACTACTATGCTGAAGTTTCAATTTTCTATTCAAGTTAGATAATTTAACACTCGGACAATTTCTTCGCTTATCCCAATCTTTTTCAAGCAACCACTCCCCAGTCGACATTTTAAACTCTTTACCATTTAAGGTACATACAAAGTAAATAGGAAATTCACCTTTTACATTCGCTTTTTCTCTTCTCAGAAAAAGTCTTACTTTAAAATAAGTTTTCATAATAATTAATTTTCCCTATTAATAGCACTTAACAAGTTTTTCAGGGAAAATTAGATGGCAATAAATTCTATTCAAAGCATTATCTCATTTATTCACAGACAATTACAAGTTAAAATATTTTCACAAAATTTAAAACCATCACAAAAACAGTAAAAAAAGAACGTGTTAAAAGTCATTTTCAGAAAATTAGATGCAAACAGATTTAATAAATTCATACATACTTTTTCCGCAAGCAGAAACAAGTACTAATCTGGAAGGGATAATTTAGCAAAGGGAGGGAAAAAGGGAGTAAGATTTGGCAAAAGGTGGCGAACTACGACTTATTAGAAACAAAAAAACCCTAGTAAAAACTAGGGTTTTAATGACAATGTTCGACATCATTAGTCAAACTTGTACTCGGAGCGGGACTTGAACCCGCACGCCCATACAGGCACAGGATTTTAAGTCCGGCGTGTCTACCAATTCCACCATCCGAGCGGACTTCTTTAATCTTGAGCGGGAGACGAGATTCGAACTCGCGACCCCAACCTTGGCAAGGTTGTGCTCTACCAACTGAGCTACTCTCGCTTATATGTTATGTATTTACGAGCATCGCTTTGCTTCGGGGCACAAAGATAGAAACTTTATTTAAATTAAAAAGCGTTCGTTAAGAAAAAATGAACTTTTTTTTAATTTTTATTTTTATCCACCTATTATTTTCTTTATTTCATTTAATTTCATCAACGCTTCTACAGGTGTTAATGTATTGATATCGATTGAAATAAGCTCTTCTCTAATGTTTTCTAAAACAGGATCATTCATTTGAAAAAAACTTAACTGCATATTTGGATTTGTTATCGCATTTTTAATTTTTTCCTTCGTATTTGATTTATCTCCTATTTCATGCGACTCTTCTAATTGTGCTAACATCTTTGTTGCTCTGTTGACTACATGACTCGGCATACCAGCTAATTTCGCTACATGAATACCAAAAGAATGTTCACTTCCGCCCTCAACTAACTTTCTTAGAAATAATATTTTCTGTCCAATCTCTTTTACTTGGACATTAAAGTTCTTTATACGATCAAACTGTTTACACATATCATTTAATTCATGATAATGAGTAGCAAATAATGTTTTCGCTCTTGCTTTTGGATGTTCGTGAATATATTCTGCGATCGCCCATGCGATAGAAATCCCATCATAGGTGCTAGTCCCTCTTCCAATTTCATCTAAAAGGATTAAACTTCGTTCAGAAAGGTTATTTAAAATACTAGAAGTTTCATTCATTTCAACCATAAAAGTAGATTCACCTGATGAAATATTATCTGATGCACCAACTCTTGTAAAAACCTTATCTACCAAACCTAATTTGGCAGATTTAGCAGGAACAAAAGACCCCATTTGAGCCATTAAACTAATTAATGCAGTTTGACGAAGTATCGCACTTTTACCCGACATATTTGGTCCGGTAATCATAATGATTTGTTGCGAATTACTATCTAGAAAAACATCGTTCGAAATATATTCTTCACCCACTTTTAATTGCTTCTCAATAACAGGATGCCTCCCCTCTTTAATATCAATAACAAAAGAATCATTTACAATTGGACGTGTATAGTTGTTTTGTTGTGCTACTTGAGCAAAAGAAACCAAACAATCCAATTGAGAAATTAAAACCGCATTGTATTGAATTTGTTGAATGTATTTAGCCATTGAAATAACTAACTCTTGAAAAAGTCGAGATTCAATTGCATATATTTTTTCTTCAGCTCCTAATATTTTAGTTTCGTATTCTTTTAATTCAGGCGTAATGTATCGCTCAGCATTTACTAAGGTTTGTTTACGAATCCATTCTTCCGGAACTTTGTCTTTGTGTGTGTTCGTTACTTCTAAATAATATCCATACACGTTATTATACGAAATTTTTAAACTAGGAATTCCTGTCTTCTCAACTTCCCGCTTTTGCATTTCATCTAAAAACCCTTTTCCTAATGAAGAAATCCCTCTTAATTCATCCAACTCTTCATTGAATCCACTCGCAATTACATAACCTTTCCCCACTTGCACAGCAGGTTCTTCTGTTAATGTTTTTGTAATCGTTTGAATTAATTCTGTACACGGATTTAATTGATCTGATAAATTCTTTAATGACTTTACTTTTACAGACGAAAGAACTTCTCTGATTGGTTGAATCTGCTGAATCGTTCTATTCAATTGAATTACTTCTCTTGGATTTACTCTTCCTACAGCAACTTTTGAAATCAATCTCTCTAAATCTCCTATATCATCCAAACGATCACTCAATTCATTTGCTACTTCATCGTTTTCTTTTAAATAAGCAACTGCATCTAATCGATCTTTAATTGGCTTTTCATCTTTTAATGGTAAAACCATCCAACGCTTTAACATCCTTCCTCCCATTGGAGTTCTTGTTTTGTCAAGAATATGAATTAATGTGGTTGCATTTTCATGTGGGGAATGAATCAATTCTAAATTGCGAATTGTGAATCGGTCTAACCAAACATATTTCTCTTCCTCAATTCTAGAAATAGTCGTAATATGTCCTAATTGGCTATGCTCAGTTTCAGATAAATAATGAAGAATAGCTCCTGCTGCAATAATTCCTAAATTCAAATTATCTATTCCAAAACCTTTCAACGATTTCGTTTCGAAATGTTTATTTAATGATTCATCCGCATAATCTTTGGTGAAAATCCAGTCATCTAATTTGAATGTGTAATAAGCTGAACCGTGTGATTCAGTAAAATCTTTACTTCTGTTTTTTTGAAATAAAATTTCTTTAGGTTCAAATCCTTGGATTAATTTATCTATATACTCAGTCGGACCTTGTGCAATTAAAAATTCACCCGTTGAAACATCAAGAAATGAAATACCGTGTTCCTTTTTGTCGAAATGTATAGCACATAAGAAATTATTTTTCTTTTGATCTAATACTTGATCGTTATATGAAACACCTGGTGTAACTAACTCTGTAACACCTCTTTTAACAATTGATTTCGTTAATTTAGGATCTTCTAATTGGTCACAAATAGCCACTCGCTGACCAGCCCGAACTAATTTTGGCAAATAAGTATCAACTGAATGATGAGGGAAACCGGCTAATTCGATATAGGCTGCTGCGCCATTTTTACGTTTAGTTAGAGTAATACCTAAAATTTTAGAAGCTTTAATGGCATCTTCACCAAATGTTTCGTAAAAATCACCCACTCGAAATAAAAGCATCGCATCAGGATGTTTCGCTTTAATTTGATTGTATTGTTTCATTAAAGGCGTTTCCGCCACTTCTTTCTCTTTTACTTCTTTAGCCAAAACGTAAATCTTTAATTTGCAGGTGTAAATTTAGCGTCATTAAAGAAGAAAACGTTGAACAAAAGTTGAATATTATCAACAAAAAATCTACTTTTTACAATTTCAAGTCCGAATGTTATTCTATTATAATTGAAATTGCCTGTTGATTTTTAGTTCTATTTTTAGGAGTAATAAGATAAAATCCACTTTGTATTGAACCGATGGTAATATTAGTCGATAGAGAATCTTCTATTTCAAATGAACTGACTTCTTGACCTAAGCAATTCACAATTGAATAATTACCCCTTGGTGCATTTTGAATAGTAAAATGACCTTTAATGGGATTCGGAAAAATAGTCGTGTTCTTTTCAATTTTAAATTCGTTCAAATTTGAAGTACTTAAAGGCTGATAAAAATATTCGGTATACAAACTAAATACACTCCAATCTGTCGATGAACCTTTCCAATGAGATAGAGTAGTTTTACGAATACTATCATTTTCAAAATATTCAGATTTCACAGATTTTACCCAAACATACTGAGTCGAACTCCAAACATATTTAATATAGTCATCAAAATTAAGTGAATTAATATATTCTATCTTCTGAAAGTTTTTCCAATTTTTAGTGATCGGATTCCATTCAAAATTATAAATAAGTGTTGGTTTATCTTTTGCGTCATAATTGTATTGAGTCTTCTCTGCTCCTATCCATTCTTTTTTTACATTATCCCAATTATAAACTTCTATATATTCAGATGAAAATCCATTTAACGCTTTATTTATAATATGAATTGATTTCCAATCTCCAATCCAACTTGATGAATTTGAATCCCAGTTATAGGAAGCATATGAATATCTTAATCCATTGTCGTAATAAAAATCTGTTTTGCCATTAGATATCCCATTCCAACTATTCCCATTTTTAATGTAATTTTCTTCTGAGATTAAATTTGATAAATTATCAAATAAATTTATTTGTTTAGAAATAGTATCAAAAGAGACACCATTAAAAACAGATGTTGTAATTAGTTGTGACCCATTTTGATTTACTCCATAATCGATTCGAATATCATTAATTTTAGGATTATTTTCCCATTTATTATTAAATGTATTCCAATTTAAACTAATTTGTAATAAAGGGTTTTGATTTACATCATATTTTATCGTGTCTTTTTTAAGGAAGACCCAACTTACACTATCGAGTGAGGTTGAATAAATTGTTTGATTTCTTTTACCCTGGGTAAAATAAGTAAACTCTTTTTTAGAATAAGTCATCGACGTTGAAATATCCGTCTGATATTCAGAAATCAAATCTAAATCTACATTATAAAGCAACTTATTTCTTTGATAAATTTGAAAACTATTATGATTAGAATCCCAATTAGATTTAATCCTTTCTGTTAATTTATTATTCAAATCAAACACACTCTGAGTGCGACTTAAACTGTCCCAACTTTGGGATGAGGAATTCCAATCAAAAACTAAAAAGAATAATTCATTGAAATTTACATCAAATTGAGAGTCATATTTCTGAATACCTTCCCACCCATTTAAAACGGTGCTCCAGGAATAATTTGCTTTTGAATTTATATTATTAAACTTATCATAAGTATATTCACTTTTAGAAGCATACAGCCAGGTTTTAGCAAAATTATCCCAATTGTATATTTGTTCAAAAATTGTGTGACCTTCACTATCATATTGATATTCAAATTTATTATTACCGAGCCAAACATTAGTAACACTATCCCAATCATAATTAGCATTCAATAATAAGTAACCAAGAGAATCTTCTTTTGTTTCCGATTTTTCTAGTCCTTTCCATAGACCAACTGAATTAGATGCATACGACTCAAAATAATTAATACCTCCTTTTGATTTACGATACTCTCTACCTACCAATAAAAATTGCTGACTATTTTCAATATAAGAATAAGTTTGTAAAAAAGAACTATCAAAATCATTATAGACAATAACATCTTTTGAATCTATTTTCCAATATTTTTTTAGAGTATCCCAAATTGTATAAATAGCTGTTTTATTAGGAAAATCAATAATATATCTTTCACCTATATTTAAATCTGATGTAATAGTATCATATAAATAATAAGAAATACTATCTAACTGCTCTATTTC
>CANCEQ010000003.1 GCA_947375085.1 Flavobacteriales bacterium | reverse complement strand
CGAACTACAAACCCCATAGCTGTTGGAGATCAAGTAATTGTATCTGAATCTACTGATGAGGATGGTAATCGTGTAATTGAGGATTACGAAGAAAGAAGAAATTATATTGTTCGTAAATCGACTAACTTGAGTAAACAAATGCAAATTTTGGCTGCAAATGTTGACCAAGCTTATCTTTTGGTTACAACTGTTGCTCCTATCACTCATTTAGCATTTATTGACCGTTTTTTAGTTTCTGCTGAATCATTTAGAATACCTACAACTATCCTTTTTAATAAAATTGACACGTATACACCAGATGAACTTGAATACATTGATGCTTTATGCTATTTGTATGAAAAAGTAGGCTATCGTTGTTACAAAATCTCAGCAGATAAAAAAGAAAATATTGACTTTTTAAAGGAGGAAATAAACGGAAAACAAGTGATGATTTCTGGCCATAGTGGTGTAGGGAAAAGCACACTAGTAAATGCGCTCGATCCTTCTTTGGATTTAAGAATTGGAGAAATATCTCAAGCAAATCAACAAGGAAAACATACTACCACTTTTGCTGAAATGTTTAAATTGGCTTCTGGAGGATATATCGTTGATACTCCAGGAATAAGAGCTTTCGGTGTTGTAAACCTTGAAAAAGAAGTCATATCTCACTATTTTCCAGAGATGAGACATTTTTTGAATGAATGTAAATACAATAATTGCCAACATTTGAACGAACCTAAATGCGCGGTTAAAGATGCATTAGAAACGGGTGAGATTTCAGAAAGCCGCTACACAACATATGTTCAATTAATGACGGAGGATGAAAATGAAATTCACCGTAAAAAAGTAGAACATCAATGAGAATTGTTTTACAGAGAGTTTCAGAAGCATCTGTAAAAATAGATGATAGCATCAGAGGTGTAATCGATGGTGGATTAGTTGTTTTACTAGGAATTGAAGCCGCTGATTCAGAAGTAGATGCCGATTGGCTAATTTCAAAAATTTCAGTACTTCGAATTTTCTCGGATTCAGAGGGGAAAATGAATCTTTCTATTCAAGACATAAATGGAGCATTTTTAGTAATTTCACAATTTACTCTTTTTGCTTCTACTAAAAAAGGAAATCGACCAAGTTACATTCAAGCTGCAAGGCCAGAACAGGCGATTCCTTTGTACGAATATTTTGTATCTAAATTAAAATCAGAAACAAATCTAAAAGTAGAAACAGGTGTTTTTGGAGCTGATATGAAAGTTTCATTAATCAATGATGGTCCGGTTACAATTTCAATAGATTCAAAAAATAAAGATTAATGCTGTTTACAACACTCGACTTCTTTATTTTTTTACCGCTTGTATTAATAGGCTACTACGCTATTAATCAAAAATATCGATGGATTTTCTTATTAATCGCCAGTTACTTTTTTTATGCTGGTTGGAAAATGTCTTATCTTGGTCTTATCGTCCTATCGACGGTAATTGATTTCTTCGCTTCGAATTTAATTTATAAAGCAAAAAATCAACTCAGAAGACGCTGGTTATTAGCTTTCAGTTTAGTTTCCAACTTTTCACTTTTAATTCTCTTCAAGTATTTTCACTTTCTAATCGGAGGAAGTTCTTGGTTTAAACACCTTGCAAATACAAACGATGATGCGATGTGGCTTCAGTTTGTGTTCGAATACGGTATTCCTGTTGGGATTTCTTTTTACACCTTTCAATCAGTTAGTTACACTGTCGATGTTTACAGAAGAAGAATTGAACCCGAAACGAATTTAGCCAAATTTGCACTTTACATTACCTTTTTTCCTCAATTAGTAGCAGGACCAATCGAACGATACGAACATCTTCATCCTCAAATATTTAAAAAATTCACACCCAATTGGCAACATTTCAGAACAGGACTTCAAATAATGCTGGGAGGTTTCTTTTTAAAAATGACCATTGCAGACAATATCGGAACATTTGTAGCTCCTATTTTTGAGCAACCAGAAGCCTATTCTATTTTTATAAAATGGTTAGCAGTTGTTTTATTTGGAATTCAAATTTATACGGATTTCAATGGATACACCTTAATAGCAATTGGTTGCGCGCAATTTTTTGGAGTGCAGTTGATGAACAATTTTCAACTTCCATATGGCTCCTACTCTCTTAAAGAGTTTTGGTCGCGTTGGCACATTTCACTTTCAACTTGGTTTAGAGATTACGTTTACATCCCTTTAGGCGGAAGTAAATCGAATAAATTCAGATGGTTTTTAGCCATTTTTGTTACCTTCTTTTTGAGTGGATTATGGCACGGGGCAATGGTTAACTTCATCTATTGGGGAATTTTACACGGAGTTTATTATTTAATTGAACAAGCTGTCTTTCCTGTCAAAAAGGGGAGAATATTGCCTTTCTGGGAAAAAGTAATTCGATGGGTTTTCACTATGTCAGTAGTTAGTTTTGGATGGTTATTGTTCCGAATTGATCAAATGAGAAAAGTAAAATTGTTTTTCACATCCACAATTCATTCTATTTCTGAAGTGCATTTTGAATATTCACTTTACATTCCGTTAGCATTATTTATTGTCTATGAATTAATCGTACGAAAAAATAGACCTGATGAATTTTTAGCAAACAAATCTATACTTACTAGATGGACAATGTATTTGCTTTTATTTTCGTTCATCTTATTATTTGCAAATACAGGTGATTTACCATTCATCTATTTCCAATTTTAATATGCAAAAGGTAAATTATTTCATTCCAAGAATACTAATATTAATAGCTTTCACTATCGTTGTTTCGCTGTTTTATCAATTCTTTCTATATCCAAAAACCATTGAATCAGAAGGCTGGCTAAAAAAGATGGGAGAAAATACCTATTCAAAAAAACCGGACATCATTTACTTTTCAGCATCTCCTAATGCAGCTTATTTTGAAGGAGATATAGATAAAAGAAGTATATCTGAAAAAATTCAATCTTATTTAAAATATGATAAAATTGAAGCAATGGATACAGGTGCTATTCACGCCGGAATCTTCTTACACGCTCTAAAACAAATGCCAACTGATTATAAACCGAAATTAATTGTGATGGATTTAAATCTACGTAGTTTTGGAAATATGTGGATTCAATCAGGTTTAGAAAACTCACTACAACGAAATTTAGTATACTGGAATAACTATCCTGGTATTATAAATAAAATCAGAGCATCTTTAAAAAACTATCCTTACATAGCCTATCACGAGAGATCTGAATTGATCCAATACGATGAGAAATTTAAAAAATTACCATTTAAAGATTCTTGTCAAACAATCAAAAAATGGACAGATTCTATTCGAAACAAACCCAATTTCGATCCAATTGGAGCAGAAATGGTGATTCATTTTGGATTTAAAATAGATGTGAAAAATCAAATGTTGTTGGAATACGATAAAATCGTAACCTATTGTAAATCAAAATATATCCCTATTATATTTTTGATTCTACCTGAAAACCTTGAAGGCATGTCACTTAAGGCTGGTGAAAATTTGAAAAGGCTTTGCTTACAAAATGTTACTTTTCTTAAAAACCATTTTTCAAAAACTAATGTACAAATTGTAAATGATGTAAATCTATTAAATTCTTCCTGTTTCTTTGAAGACTTCCCTACAGAACATTATAAATCAGACGGTCGTGAACAGGTTGCTAAATCTGTTGTATCAAAAATCAAAAAAATGTCTAAACTGTGATTTTTTATGATTCATTTTATTTATGTGATTTTGATGAGTTTTATTTAAAAAAAGTAATATATGATTGATACTAACTACAAACATTCTGAATTAACATCAAAAGTGATTGGATGTGCTATGCGAGTTCACTCTGCACTAGGAAATGGTTTTCAAGAGGTTATATATCAGAGAGCATTAGAAATTGAGTTATCACTGGCTGAAATTGCTTTTTCACGTGAATTTGAAATGCCAATTTTTTATAGAAATCAACAAATAGGTACTAGAAGGGTAGATTTTCTTGTGGATGGTATTTTGTCGGTTGAACTTAAAGCAGTCATAAAAATTGAAGATATTCATTTTGCTCAAGCAATAAATTATTTAGAAGCTTACAATTTAGAAATAGGTCTATTAATTAATTTTGGTGAACGAAGTCTAAATTTTAAAAGATTAAATAACAAGAAATTTATTGAAAACAAAAACACATAAAACAAAAACACATAATTTAGAATATTGAGTATCTCATACGTAGAATCAATTTTAATCAGAATTATCATAAAAAATCAAAGTTCAGACAATTAATATAGTTATAGATGGAAATAAAAGAAGCTCAAAAAATCGTTGATAATTGGATTAAAGAATACGGTGTAAGGTATTTTAACGAATTGACAAATCTAGCCATCTTAACAGAAGAAGTTGGTGAAGTTGCTCGAATAATCTCACGTCGATATGGTGAACAAAGCGAGAAAGAAAGTGATAAAAACAAAGATCTAGGAGACGAATTTGCAGATGTACTTTTTGTTCTTATTTGTTTAGCTAATCAAACGGGAATTGACCTTGAAAGTGCTTTGCAAAAAAATCTTGAAAAGAAAACAATCCGAGATGCAGACAGACATCATTCAAATGATAAATTGAAAGAGTAAAGCACATCACTTTTAATTACTTATCTTTACCTAGTCTTTTGACAAAAAAGATTCATCAAAACAGAAAAAAATGTCACTCAAAAAATACAATGAAGTCCTGCAAACAGCTTTAATAGATGCAGGTTTTGAAAATCAAACAGAATTCCAAAAGATTTTTATTTCTAAAATTAAAGAAGGAAAAGATTTTATAGGAATTGGTCCAAATGGTGTAGGAAAATCAACAGCGATTGCTTCAGGAGTTTTACAACGTCTTGACAAACAATCTAAAGATGATGCTCCTAGAGCTATTGTGATTGTTACCGACAAAGTGAAAACACTTGAAATGGAAGCTATCTTCGCTCGTTTAGGACGTAGAATGGATTTAATCACTGAAATCATTCACGACAAAGGACACAAAGTACAGCAAAGAAATGCTTTATACACAGGAGCAGATATCGTTATTGGAACAGCTAAAAGATTGTGTGAAATGTATATTTACAATGGTTTAAATTTAGCCAAAGTAAAGACGATTATTATTGATGATGCTGAAGCCATTTTAAAAGCTGGTTTGCAAACTGAAATTTTAAGACTTTCAGAAAGCATCAACAAATGTCAATACATTATGATCAACGATGTGTACACAGATCGAATGAAAAAAACAGCTGAATTATTGATGAATTTTCCAGCCATTTTTGAAGTTGAGGATAAAGTTGAAGAAGAATTAAATTCTGAGAAAGAAGATTAAAAACTAGATTATGCAACATTTGAAAAAAGATACATCTAAAACAAAAACACCCAAAACAGTAACATTGTCTTCTGTGTTCAAAAGCATTATTTGGCCTAGAAGAAAGATCGTGTTATTTGGTTTAGTTTTAATCATAATCAGTAGATTAACAGGACTATACCCTGCCATTGCTTCTAAACAATTATTAGACACTGTAATTCCTGCAAATGATTTTGGAAAATTAGTTGAATTAATTGTAATGGTGTTTTTAGCAGTTGCAATTCAAGCGGTTACTTCTTTCTTTTTGACTAAAATATTAAGTGTTGAAGCTCAAAATTTGATCTCACAATTAAGAGTTCAAGTACAAAAGAAAATGCTTTCGCTACCAATTAATTATTTCGACAATAACAAAAGTGGAGCTTTGGTTTCTCGTATTATGACCGATGTGGAAGGTGTTAGAAACATCATCGGAACTGGATTAGTACAATTAGTTGGTGGAACATTAACATCGGTTGTAGCTTTAGTTTTACTAATTAAAATTAATCCTTGGATGACAATTTCAACGATTGTTCCAATTGGGATTTTTGCTTTTATTGCGATGAAAGCATTTAAGAAAATTAGGCCTATCTTCAAAAAAAGAGGACAACTTAATGCGGAAGTTACGGGTAGATTAACGGAAACGTTGAACGGAGTTAGAGTTATTAAAGGATTCAATGCAGAAGAGCAAGAAAATAGAATCTTCGAAAATGGTGCTGACGAATTATTTCAAAATGTAAAAGCTAGTTTAACTGCTACTTCTTTAATCACAAGTTCTGCAACACTTTTATTAGGAATCGCTTCAGCAATCGTTATGGGATTAGGTGGTTACTTTATGATTCACAACCAAATTACAAAAGGGGAATTCTTGGAATTTATGACCTTATTAGCTTTTATGATTGCTCCAATAATTCAAATGAGTAATATCGGTAGTCAATTAACGGAAGCTTTTGCAGGACTAGATCGTACGCAAGAGATTATGAATATGACTCCTGAAGACAATTCGGATGAACGTCCAAACCAAATTCAAAATTTAAAAGGCGATATCGTTTTCGACAATGTGTCTTTTAGTTACGAAGAACAAAAAGAAGTCATCCACAATATAAGTTTCAAAGCACCTGCCGGATCTGTAACAGCTTTAGTAGGTTCATCTGGATCAGGTAAATCAACAATTGCCGGGTTGGTTGCTACGTTTTTAAATCCTACTTCGGGTACTGTTACGGTAGACGGTCAGGATTTATCGAAAGTAAGTCTATCAAGTTATCGTCAACATCTAGGAGTTGTTTTACAAGATGATTTTCTATTTCAGGGAACTATTAGAGAAAATATATTATTTCCACGACCAAATTCAACGCAGGAAGAATTGGATTATGCTGTTAAATCAGCTTATGTAAACGAATTTACTGATCGTTTTGATGATGGTTTAGATACTGTTATTGGGGAAAGAGGTGTAAAACTTTCTGGTGGACAACGCCAACGAATCACGATTGCTAGAGCCATTTTAGCGAATCCAAATATTTTCATTTTAGATGAAGCTACTTCAAATTTAGATACTGAAAGTGAATCATTGATTCAATCAAGTTTATCTGAATTAATAAAGGATAGAACAACATTTGTAATTGCACATCGATTAAGTACAATTCGTCAAGCGGATCAAATTTTAGTTATTGAAAATGGTCATATCGCTGAACAAGGAAATCACGATGAATTGATTGCTAAACAAGGTAGATACTACGAATTGTTTACGTATCAAAGCAGGATATAAAATTCGAAATAAATTGATTAAAAGGGAGTTAGAGAAATTTAGCTTCCTTTTTTATTGAACAGAACTTTTCAACTTCTCAATCACTACTTTATCAATTGGAAAATTGAAATTAGATTCAGTTAGGTCAGAAATAGCAACCCAACGTTGTTTTTCACCATCTTTTATCAATGGAAGTTGATATGCCTCCTCCCCTATCTCTTCGCATTTATTATAATTCACAAAATAATAAAAGCTTAATAATTGGTGGTTTTCATTAAAAGCGGAAACTTGAAAAAAATCATTCACATAAAACAAATCACCTACCGAAACATCAATTGCTAACTCTTCAGAAAATTCACGGATTAAAGCATCTACAACTCCTTCTCCAAATTCTAATCCTCCACCTGGAAATTTTGTAAACGAAAATCCACCTCTTCTTTCATCTGACAGAAGCAATTCATTGTTTGAATTTATAAGTAAACCGTAAACCCTTACGTTAAATGATTTCATTTATATAAAGCTTACATTAACAACATTTTATAACGTTGAATCGTGTTTTCTAATCCAAAATACAAAGCATCCGAAATCAAAGCATGACCAATCGATACTTCTGCTAATTTTGGAATATTCGATTTAAAAAATTGTAAATTATCTAAACTTAAATCATGTCCAGCATTGATTTCTAAACCTAATTCTGATGCCAAATTGGCAGCTTTAATATATTCAGCTATTGCCTTTTCTGGATTTACTTCAAAATCTTCAGCAAAAGGTCCAGTATACAACTCTATTCTATCGACACCTGTTTTTGCCGCGTATTCAATATTCTCTAGATTCGTATCAATAAAAATTGAGCTACGAACCCCCATTTCTTTGAATTGTTGCACCAAATCAGTCAATAAAGATTGGTGCAATTTAGTATCCCAACCTGCATTCGAAGTCAAAACGTGTGGAGGATCAGGAACTAATGTTGCTTGGGCTGGTTTTAATTCCTTAATTAGATTCATATAACGAGCGTCAGGATATCCTTCGATGTTAAATTCAGTTTTAACAATTTTTGACAAATCATAAACATCTTTCGTCGTTATATGTCGCTCATCAGGTCTTGGATGAACCGTAATTCCATCAGCTCCAAAGCGTTCGCAATCGATTGCTACTTGAACAACATTTGGAGTATTTCCTCCACGAGCATTGCGAATTGTCGCAATTTTATTAATATTAACACTCAATTTTGTCATTTGGCACACTTTTTACGGATCAAAAGTACATACTTAACAAGTAATTTACTAATTTGGCAACTACAATGAAAGCAATAGAACTCATATCAGAAGAAATTCCGCCATTAACTCACACTGACACAGGTGAAAAAGCGTTAAGATGGATGGATGAATTTAAAGTGTCTCACTTACCTGTTTTAAAAAACGGAAATTTTGTGGGTGTCATTTCCGAATCTGACATTTTAGATAAAATGGATGTGCAAGATACATTGGATAAATTATTCGATCATCTTCCTCGTCCTTATGTAAATGAAAATGCACATATATACGAAGTTTTAGCTAAAATTTCCGAACATAAACTGAGCGTCCTTCCAATTTTGGATGACAACGAAAAATACTTAGGCTGCACTAGTATTCATAACTTAATAACTAAGATAGCTAACACTGGATCTATAAAAGAAAGTGGTGGTATTATTGTTCTAGAAGTGAATGCTGTAGATTATTCTATGGCGCAAATTGCTCAAATTGTTGAAAGTAATAATGCTAAAATTTTAAGTTCTTATATTATGTCCCCTTCTGATTCTAATAAATTGGAAGTAACATTAAAAATCAATCAAATTGAGTTGGATCGTATTATCAGAACTTTTGAACGGTACGATTATACAATCAAAGCTTCTTTTCAAAAAAGTAGCGGAGATGAAGATGTTCAATTTAGATATGATGCTTTAATGAACTATTTGAACTTTTAGTAATATGAATGTCGCTATTTACGGTAAAAAAATAAATAAGCAAACAGCTGCTCATTACGTTCAGTTCTTAGCGATTCTGAAAGATTTTGGATGGAATCCGATTCTAGAAAAAGAATTAAAAGATCAATTAATCAAAAAAGTAGGTATCGCTTCTAACTACGATGAATTTTCAACTCGATCTGAATTTAAATCTGGAATTGATTTAGCTTTTAGTATTGGTGGTGACGGAACGTTCATTAAAACAGTTAGTTATATAAGAGATTCTCAAGTTCCAATTCTTGGTATTAATACAGGAAGACTTGGATTTCTTGCTAATATTTCAACTGATAATTTGGAAGAAACGATGGAACTTGTTAAAAACAAGAACTATGTATTCCAGAAAAGATCGTTATTGAAGATTGAAACAGAAAGTGACATTTTTGGAGATGAAAACATCGCTTTAAACGAAGTCACACTTCACAAAAAAGATACTGCCTCTATGATTACCGTTCACGCTTCGCTGGATGGAAATTATTTAAATTCCTATTGGGCAGATGGTTTAATTGTTGGAACTCCGACTGGTTCAACAGCTTACAACTTAAGTTGCGGCGGACCAATTGTAACTCCAGGTTGCCAGATCCATTTATTAACTCCAATTGCTCCTCATAATTTAAATGTGCGACCAATGGTTGTTCCTGATCACATGCCTATTACATTGAGTGTTGAAGGTAGAGAAAGAACCTATTTAATTAGTTTGGATGGTGAATCTAAAAGTATCCCTCAAGGAGAAGTCGTGACAGTTAAAAAAGCAGATTTTATGATTAACGTGATTAAATTCCAAGACAATAATTTCCTTGATACCATTCGAAATAAAATGTTGTGGGGATTGGACAAGAGAAATTGATAATTGATAATTGATAATTGATAATTGATAATTTGAATTATATTAAATTTTAGTAGAATGAAAAAGTACATTTTTAAAATTTTCACAATTGCTTTCACTGTTTTAGCTCAAAGCTTTATAGGAAATGCACAAGATTCAAAACAACCTTATCCTGATGGGATGTATGTTCAATTCAACACGAACAAAGGGGTTATTGTTTGTCAATTGGAATATGAAAAAACTCCAATGACAGTTGCCAATTTTGTTGGTTTAGCAGAAGGAAAATTCAATGCATTAGGAAATTATTACGATAAACCTTTTTACAATGGTTTAAAATTTCATAGAGTTATTAAGGACTTTATGATTCAGGGAGGAGATCCTGATGGTTCTGGTTCAGGAGGCCCAAAACACAGATTTTACGATGAAATTGTTCCTGATTTAAAACACTATAGATCTGGTATTTTATCAATGGCAAATGCTGGTCCTGGTACAAATGGCAGTCAATTCTTTATTACGCATAAAGAGACACCTCATTTAGATGGAAAACACACCGTTTTTGGTCACGTTATTGTTGGTCAGGATGTTGTAGATAAAATCGCTCAAAATGACACAATGAAAACGGTTGTGATTCTTCGATATGGTAAAACAGCGAAAGGATGGGATGCAACAAAAGCATTTGAAACGACTTACAACAAAATCAAAGCAACTGAAGATGAAAAAAATGCTCAATTTGCAAAAATTGGAGCAATGACAGAAGACGAATATAAAAACTTTATGTTCGAAGAGTTAAAGAAAAAATATCCTACAGCTCAACAAAGTCCTAGTGGATTAGTCTATTTAATTGAAAATCCTGGAACTGGAGATAAAATTCAAGCTGGAAACAATGTATCGTTACATTACAGAGGTACATTCAGAGCGGACGGAAAACAATTTGATGCATCGTATGATCGAGGTCAACCAATGGACTTTATCTACAAAACAAATCAAATGATTCCTGGATTTGAAGAAGGCATTGCTATGTTAGCTAAAGGTGGTAAAGCAAAATTAGTAATCCCTTATTATCAAGCATATGGTAAACAAGGTCGTCCAGGTGCTATCCCTCCCTACTCAGACTTAGTTTTTGATATTGAAGTCGTAAACGTTTCTATTCCTAAAGATTACAAAGCAGAAGGATTGGCCTTTTTAGCTGAAAACAAAAAAAACAAAGATGTAATTGTTACACCTAGCGGATTACAGTACATTGTTATGAAAAAAGGTTCTGGTAAAAAACCAAATGCTACTTCTAAAGTAACTGTTCATTACCACGGGACAACACCTGACGGTTCCGTTTTCGACAGCTCAGTTGATAGAGGTGAAACTATTTCTTTTGGTTTAAATCAAGTAATCAAAGGTTGGACAGAAGGTTTACAATTAATGGAGGTTGGAGCAAAATATAAATTCTTTATACCTGAAGAATTAGCTTATGGAGCAAATCCACCACAAGGAGGTCAAGGTCCAATTAAAGCGAATATGCCTTTGATTTTTGAAGTTGAATTATTCAGTTTCGAGAATCCAGAAGCTCCAAAAGCAGCTGAAAAAGATAAAAAATAATACTTTTTGAAAAGTTGAAAGCGGGGAGATAAACACTTCCCGCTTTTTTTGTTTCAGAAGTCCTTAAAATCAAATAGAAACCGCTACTTTTGTGGAAAAATAAACAATAAGACAATGCCAACAGATTTTATCAAAGAACTTCAATGGAGAGGAATGATTCAGGACATTATGCCTGGAACGGAAGAACAATTAGCCAAAGAAATGACGACAGGTTATGTTGGTTTTGATCCTACATCTGACTCTTTACATGTTGGGAATTTACTTCCAATCATGTTATTAAAACACTTGCAATTAGCAGGACATAGACCTATTGCTTTAGTAGGTGGGGCTACTGGAATGGTTGGAGATCCATCAGGTAAATCAGCTGAAAGAAATCTTTTAGACGAAGAAACGTTAAGTTTTAATATTGCTGGTCAAACAAAACAACTAAAACATTTTCTAGATTTTGAAAACGGTGAAAATGCTGCCATATTGGTTAATAATTACGATTGGATGAAAAATATGTCATTCATTGAATTTATTCGTGATGTTGGAAAACACATCACCATCAATTATATGACGGCAAAAGATTCAGTAAAAAAACGCATCGATACAGGTTTATCTTTTACAGAATTTTCATACCAATTATTACAAGGAAACGATTTCGTTCATTTATACAATACACACAACTGTAAATTACAATTTGGAGGATCTGATCAATGGGGCAATATTACAACTGGAACTGAATTAATCAGAAGAAAAACAGGTGGAGAAGCGTTTGCTTTTACTTGTCCTCTACTTACTAAATCAGACGGTGGTAAATTTGGAAAAACAGAATCTGGTACGGTTTGGTTAGATCCAGAAAAAACTTCACCTTATGCTTTCTACCAATTTTGGTTAAACGCAAGCGATGAAGATGCTAAAAAACTAGTTCGTTTTTATACTTTGCTTTCAAAAGAAGAAATTGAAAAATTAGAAGCTGAACACAATGAAGCTCCACACTTACGTATTCTTCAAAAAGCGATTGCTGAGGAAGTAACGACACGTGTTCATGGTGAAGAAGCCCTTAAAACGGCTATTACTGCTTCAAATATTCTTTTTGGAAAATCTACTTCAGAAGATTTGAGATCACTTTCAGAAAAAGACTTTTTAGCTGTTTTTGATGGAGTTCCACAAGCAACTGTAGCAAAAGAAGATATTTCTGCTGGACTTTCAATTGTAGATGCTTTAGCAAGTAAAACTAACTTCTTAAAATCAAATGGTGAAGCAAGAAGAGAATTAACTTCTAATGCTATTTCTGTAAACAAAGAAAAAGTGAATGAAGAATTTACAATTAATGTAGCCGATTTAATTAATGATAAATATGTATTAATCGGAAAAGGAAAGAAAACAAATTATATTTTGATCGCAGAATAATTCGATTTCAAATCAATATTAAAAAGAAAGCTCTGTAATTATACAGAGCTTTCTTTTTAATACCTCAAATGATTTTTATCTTCATCAAATTCGAATAATAAATATCTAAATCTAATTTAAGGTTAGAATAAAAAAAGTTGGAATCTCCTATCAATTTTAATACTTTATTTAGCACAGAAGCTGACTTCTGAATTTCCTTACAATCAGATAAATCATATGCTTTTATAGAAATTCGGTTTACATCTATGGTTGAAATATTAAGCAACAATGTTTTGGGTGCTTCTTTAAAAAATTGAAAATCTGAAATAACTTGAAAAACAGCTCCGTTAAATAATGAAGACCAATTTTTCAATAAGAACGTCTTTTGATTTTCATTTAAAAAATAAAAAATCGAAAAAGATATTAAATCGATTCTTTCTAAACAAAATAAATTCAATAAATGATCATTGACAAATGTAATTTCACCTTTTTTATCAAACGTAATTTCAAGTAAAACATCATTTGAATTTATTGTATTTTCAATCAAAATATATATTGCTATTTGTACCTATAAAAAAAATGAACTAACCAATTGTTTTGTTTTTTGAAAAAAAGACCTAAATATCTTTCTAACATTTCGTCTCACCTCATCAGATCCACATTTTTCACAACACCTACTGTAAGCTTGTTTCCCTAAAACAAACTCTGTGGAACCACATTTTCCACATACAAATTCTCTTTTAAAATATAGAGAATATCTGCTATTATCATTCGCATTCATCACAATAAAAATTAATGAACAACTTTAAACTAATTAATTTCAAAAAAACTTAAAGCCGTGTCGAGTATCAGAAACTATAATAGACGGATAATCGAAACCAAAACCAAACACGACCTTAAGCAAACAACTCATTTATGAATCCATTCGAATTTCTCCGTCATACGGTTCAATTCTACTAAATCTAAATTATTTGAATCCAAAGATTTTAAATCTCCACTTAATACATCATAATATTTGATGTAATTAATAAGACCATAACTGTTATAAATATATTTTTTAACCGTTGAAATATCATCATTTAAAACATTGTTAAAAGCATGTAATGTTTGCTCTAACTGTCCTTCCGAATTATAAAAAAACAAATCCTTTTTAACACATCTCGAATTCATTAATTCATGATCAATTTTAACAATTTTACCCTTTTTATATGTGAAGACTTTTTTAATTTTTCTACCGTTTGCATTTACTAAAATTTGATTTTTTTCTAAATCATATTTTAAAACATAAAATTTTGTTTTACAATTTCTATCAATGCTAAATGTTGAATCGTATACTTTTTCGCCTACATTATTTTTGATTCTATATTCAGAAAAATGCAATATTCTCTCTTTATCAGTTACTAATTCAAGATAATGTTTATTACCTAACCAATAAGACGTATCCCTTAAAATGATTTGTTTAGACCTGGTATCAAAAGTTTCAAAATCATCTTTGTATTCATCTGAATAAAATTCCTTTGAAAGAATTTCTCCTGAATTATCAAAATTCAATGCCCAATGTTTTTTATATCTTGACAAAGTATCATTGGATAATGAATCTGCTTTGTAATAGATGCATCTTTGAATATTATTATTTACAATTAACGAACGATTATATTGATCTAAATCGATACTAGGCACTACATATCTATTTAATCCAATCTTAAAATTTGGTGTGTTTGTTCTTTGTTCAGAAACACATCCAAATAATAAAATAAAACTAATTAATATGAAGCCTAACTTTAACATTTTCTTAATTCAAAAAAAACAACAATTCAAATTGATCTTTGTTTAACCCCTTCTTTTCCATAATAGAATCAAAATAAAAGTCAATTGTTTTAACACTTGTTTTGACATTTACCAACATTTCCAAAGTATTTAAATGAAAATCAAGTAAATTGTTACCCAACTTATCTAAAGCATAATTAATCTCTGTATCCTTATTATTGATTCTCATCTTAAATTGTATTTGATAGGGCTATACCAAAAACAAGTCCATATAGTCAAACACTTAAAAAACAATGAATTAAATTTATGTTAGTTGCTTTTTTTCCATTTTAAGGAATATAAATTCCAAATAATGGAATCACCTAATCACTTTCAAGCTTGTTCCGTCTGTATAAACAACAATCACCAATCCTCTGTAAAACTCATTTATCTCTTGACCTAAAATATTTGTCTCATAAGCTACTATTTTTGCTGAATCCTCTTTTCTATTATCGATTGAAATTAAATCCGTTTTTACTGAGTAGCCATCAAAATTTGTTTTAACCAAGCGATAATAATTTATCCCATTAATGAAATTATCATCTATTAAGGTGTATTCTATTACTTTATTCGTATTTCCTGAGCCGTCTACTTTTCCTACTATTTCAAAAACTTGACCATCTATCGTTTTTTCAATTGTGAAATAATCGTTTTGGTGTTCAGAATCTGTTCTCCATGCTAATTTGTTTCCTTGAGCTGTTTTCTCACCTTTAAACATGACTGTTTCAATTGGCAAGGACACCATTTGATCTCCTGCTCCACCATACGTACTAAATGAAGTCAAACCTGACCACGTCAATGTATTAGCCAATGTATTTATAGTTGAGGAACCTTGAGTCTGACCATTAGTAAATACCGCTCCAACTGGTTTATACCAAGTAGAACCTGATTTTTTTATTGGTTGTAAATTTGTTTCAGATCCAGCTATATCCGAATCAGTATATACATAAGAAATTGTATAAGTAAGTGGTGAAGTCATTCCATTTGAAACTCCATCCCAATATCTTTTTAAGTAAGATGAAAATGAAACATTCAATCCAGGCACTTTTACATTTTTAGTATACACTGTAAAATAAGCACCAGACAAACCACTATTTGCAGTAAGCGTAAAAGTAAGAGGTGAATAGTTCGTTAAATCACCAATTGGATATGAATGTAACACATTGTTCGCATTTACAAAATGTTTCACATATCCAACCGTAGTACCTGCATCATAAGCAACAATATAAGAAGATAAACTACCTCCACTGATCGTTCCATCTGTTGTTGATGATCCAATTGTTAGGGTAAAGCCTTGTGTATTTAGTTTACCCAACGATAATGTCAATGTACCCAAAACAGTGGTTGAAACTCCTAAAGTGACTCCCCCTGAAGTATTATTAATCGTTAAATTGTTAAATGTAGGAGCATTTCCGGATATTGTTTGAGCAACAGCTCCATTAAAAATAACAGACCCTGAACTAGCTGTGAACGTTCCATTATTAGTCAAGTTTCCTGCAATATTTAAAACTCCTCCTGACCCCATTGATAAGACAGCACCTGTTTCAATCACAACATCTTTTGCATAAACTATTGAAGATGATATAGATGGATAATTCACTACACATGTTCCAGAAATTGGAACAATAATAGAAGAAGTCGTAGCGGGTGCGATCAAGAGTATAGAATATACTCCAGTAGATCCGTAAGACAACCAATTTGAAGGATTAGTCCAATCTCCACTAACAGCTCCAATCCATACTAAATGACCTTGTGTTATATTAGTATTTACAGAAACTTGAGGGGAATTTACTTGAAGTGATGTTGTAGTTGCTGTACAACCAGTAGAAGTTTGAGTATACGTAAATGTTGGACTACCGGAAGCAACTCCTGTTACAACTCCAGTAGTTGCCCCAACTGTTGCGGATAATGTATTACTACTCGTCCATGTACCTAGAGTAGAAGGTGATAATGCAACTGTATTACCCACACATACACTCGATGAAGCCATACTTACTGTTGGTATTGGATTTACTGTTGCTAAAACTGAAGAACGTGAACCTGTTGTACAACCATTTGCTGTTGCCTCAACATAATAAGTTGTACTACTTGAAATTGATCCTGTTGTATAACTTGTCCCTGTTCCTAAAGTTGAGCCTCCTGTTAATACAGAATACCAATTGATTGTACCAGCAGTTGCTGCAGCTCCTAAAGCTACCGTTCCTGAACCACAACTTGAACCTGCTGTTGTTGAAGTAATTGTAGGTATTGCATTTACGGTTGCTAAAACTGAAGAACGTGAACCTGTTGTACAACCATTTGCTGTTGCATCAACATAATAAGTTGTACTACTTGAGATTGATCCTGTTGTATAACTTGTTCCTGTCCCTAAAGTTAAACCTCCTGTTGATACGGAATACCAATTGATTGTACCTGAACTAGCAGATGCCCCTATAGCTACAGTACCAGCACCACATCGTGAGCCTGCTGTTGTTGTAACTGTCGGTATTGCATATACAGTCAATTCTGTTGTAGATGCCACACAACCAGTAGAAGTTTGTGTAAAAGTAAAAGCGGTATTACTCGAAGAAACTCCTGTAACTAAAGCTGTAACAGCATTAACTGTTGCAACATTTGCATTATTACTAGACCATAATCCTATAACTGAAAATATAGTAGGTGATAATTGAACTGTAGCTCCAACACACACACTATTTGAAGCCATACTTACTGTAGGTAAAGCATTAACTGTTAATATTGAAGTTGTTGATGAACAACCTGTTGATGTTTGTGTGTATGTAAACGTTGGGCTACCTAAAGAAACTCCAGTTACTATTCCTGTTCCCGAGACAACAGTTGCTGATAATGTATTATTACTTACCCATGTACCTAATGTCGATGGAGATAGAGCTACCGTACTTCCTACACAAACACGGGAAGAACCTAGACTTACTGTTGGCAATGAATTTATTGTTACCGAAGCAGTTGCTGTAACTACAGAACAACCTCCTGATGCAGCTATAGTATATGTCACTGTATAAACTCCTGCTGTACTTGTACTTGGTGTAATTGAACCTGAAGAAGCATCAATTGTTAAACCACTTGGCGAAACGCTATAAATACCACCTGTTGTACCTGTTAACGTAACTGCCTGACCTGCTGTAACACTCTTACAAAAAGATGAACTTGAATAAGCAATATTTGCTGTTGGCAATGTGGTAATTGTTCCAGAAACACTTACATTCTGAGATATTGCAGGTGAACTTGAACATATGATATTTCCAGACAGTGTACCCGTTGCACTTAAAGTAGTACGAACATAAACAGTTTTATTACTAACGGCTCCACTAGATGGAGTAAACGAAATACTTGAAGAAAAAACACCTCCACTCGTTTCACTAACTTCAAATCCAGGAGGTGGAGTAACTACCAAATTAGCACTCAGATTTGTTCCACTCACCGTAAATGTCTTTTCTGCTGAATTTGAACCCGAACAAGCAGTAAAAGCCGTGATTGTGCCAGAAGTAATTATCGTTGAACTTGAGATAGCAACTATCTCACCTGAAATCAATTGTGTAGCTCCATAAACACCCGCAACACCACCAATTGTAGCAGTATTAAATGAAATTAAACCTAATTGATTTGTACCTGAACTACCAGTTAATCCACAATTACTGCATGTATTCCCTGAACTATAATTAACAAAAAGACGACCACCTGTCCCGGCAGTACTAGCTGCTGTAGAAACAAAACCTTTAACTGTTAAAGTTTTTGCAGCTGTCCAAGTTGTGGCTGTACTACCTGAAAAATATAATGTACCTATCCCTAATGCAAGTGTTGAATTATCTGTCAAGGTTAGTGTACCTATATTGGTAGTAGTTGAACCAGCTGAAAAATTACCCGTATTTAAAGTTCCACCATTCATTACAACACCGGCACCTCCAACTGGAATAGCATTTGAAGCACCCATTGTCAATGTTCCTGCTGTGATTGTTGTTGTACCTGTATATAAATTTACACCAGATAAAGTAAGTGTACCTGCACCTAATTTAGTTAAGCCAAAAGTTGATCCAGAAATTACTCCTCCAATAGTTAAAGTACTTGCTGAAACCGTTAACTGTCTTGATGCACTCATTGAAACAGCACCTGTACCCATGTTCAATGCGTTTGTACCAGTAAACGTAAAATGACCAGCCCATGACATTGGGTAGTTCACCATAGTTATAGACGAACCGCTGGTATTGTCTAGGGTGCCACCACTAATGGTAAAAGTGCCAGAGGTAGCACCTAATGCTGAAGCATTATTTATATTTAATGTACCAGCAGAAAGTGTTACACCACCAACAAAAGAATTTGTACCCCCCAAAGTTAGAGTGCCTATACCGGATTTTGTTATAGAATACGAAACAGTATACGAGATAATTATTTGACCACTAGCACCTTGACCAGAACTCGGATTGGATCCTGTCCAATAAGCGCCAGAACCGCCACCTCCAGGCACACCGCCATTACTGCCATTTGTAGTTGAAGGACTTGATGTAAACGAATAACCATTCGCACCATTACCACCTATCCCTAAACCATTAGTGCCAGTACCACCGGCACCACCTGCTGGAGCCGCTCCATTACTTCCAGATGAAGAACTACCAGCACCACCTCCACCACCTCCTGTTCCATTACCACTTGTCCAATTCCTATTCGCACCAGTACCACCAGAATATTTTGTAGTACCAATACAATTGGCTGTAGCACCTCCAGCACCTCCAGAAGAACAATTTCCACCAGATCCACCAACAGCTAAAACTCCATTTGAAGTAGAAGTTGGAACAATAGCTGAAGATGAATAGGGTGAGGTTGAATTTGCGTTAAACCATGTTGAAGCTCCTGATACCGCAGAACAAGCACCACCCGTAGTAGGTGCTGCAACAGAATAATTGTAAATTGTAGATGGTGTCACAGAGATTATTGAAGAAGCGTAAGCTCCTCCTCCTCCTCCACCAAATCCACCGCCACCATTTCCATTCACACCAGCACCTTGCCCACCGCCACCGAAACATTCAACTTTTGCAGTTGAAATATTTGCTGGACACGTCCAAGTACCAGTGCCAGTTGTTGTTATTGTTGTTGTAGTTTGTGGGGATGAAATATTCCCGTTTAAAGTTAAATTATTTGCGATAACTGTTATCACAGAAGAAGAGGATAAACTAATAGCTCCTGTATTTTGAGTTAAATTATACGAACCCGTAAAACCAAAATCATTTGAAACTGTAATAGCATTTGTAATCGTACGATCTGCACCACTTGCATCTAATGATCCTCCACTAATTGTTAAAGTACCCGTACCCAAACCCGAATTGTTTCCAATTGCCAAGGTACCAGCGGATACTGTTGTACCTCCAGAATGTGTATTAGTTCCTGATAACGTTAATATACCTGAACCAGATTTAGAAACACTTCCCGTTCCACTGATTACACCTGTAGAGATAGTTGTATTATTATTTCCATTTACAGTTAATGTATAACTAGCTGTAGTAATATTACCTGTTAATGTTAAATTTCCAGCTCCTGAAGAGGTTACTGTAGCATTCGCCGATAATGTAATTGGCAATGAAAGTGTTGCTGCTGAAGTACTTGAATTTAACAGTGCACCTGAAGAAGAAACCCCAGTTCCAGCAACATTTAAAACCGACCAAGTACTTAATGTTTTAGCATTAATATCCAATGCACCGCCACTTTCAACATAAATTGTACTAGAAGCATTTCCTGTCCAAGAACCTGTCACTTGATATTGATGACCTGATTGAATATAAAAAGAAGCTGCTGTGGTGAAATTTGTTGGAACAACACCTGTTCCGTTTCTACTAGATGTCCAGTTAGCTAAAGTATTTGCATCTGTATTTGACACACTTGTTTTAGAATAGTAATTACTTATACTTTCATAACAACCTTTCACACCTCCTGAAGTTGATCGAGTTGTATTATTAATATCTTCATCACATCCTGTTATAGCATCTAAATCTGCACCTGTACCAACTGTTGTAACATGCGCTGCGTCTAAAGATCCATCACTGTTGATGGTTATTGCGTTTGAATTACCTGTTTGCGCGCCACTGTTTGGACTATAATATTTACTATTTGTACCACCATAACCTTGAGTTGAAGCATTAAATGTGTTGGCACCTGAGGAGGCTGTCTTAGCCGCACCTGGATAACCAAAATTAGCGTCAAGCGGTGCAGAATAATAATTATAATCAATCCCACCACTTACAGCAACTGTTGCACCACCAATATAAAAACTGTAATGTGAAGTTGTACCACTTGAGATCGTTCTTTGATTATTAAAAATATTATTTTTTGCAGCTTGTAATTTAGAAACAGTTGCATTCGAATGATAATAACATACAGAACTTGGTTGGCCTGCCGAAATAGCACCTGAATTAGAACCAGTAATACTAAAAGTGTTATAATACAATGTAACGTTTGCAGCTGTACCACTTAAAGTTGAACCATTAGTACCATCTAGAACACCATAAATATTTACATTGTTTGTATAAGATCCGTTTGAACAAATAAACAAGTTATTGTATAATAATACCGTTCCTGTAGAATTATTCCAAATTCCATATAGATTAGGTGTGGAGGTTAAATTAGCAGCATAACCCGTCATTTTATTTTTCTGAACTGTGCTTGAAGTATTAATACCATTAAACTTAATACCACAAATTGTAGGTGCTCCACTACCACTACTAGCATTAGTAAAATCTGTAAGATTATTTCCAGATAAATTATATGTCCCTGTTGATCCACAATAAATTCCAATAATTGTATTTGATGCAGCAACGTTAGTTGTAATATTAGTAACCGTATTTGAATTCGCTGTAACTGTGCTTGCATCACTGAATGACAATCCGTATATCGTTCCGTTAACGGAAGAAGTTATTTTTTGAATTGTATTATTACTACATGTGTAAGTACCTGTATTACCAATTTCTAACCCTGTGACATTACCACTACCATCCATTGATATATTACTTGAAGAATTACCAATTGTATTGTAAGTAATTGTGTGGTCAACACTTGCAGCAACATTATCATGAACACCAATAAAACTTCCATTGGTACAAGTGATTGTATTTATTGTATTGTAAGAAATATCAATAGTCGGTGCAGCTGAGTTAAAAATCATAGTGTTTATTCCAGAACTACCAGAACTAGCATTAGTTAAATTGGTAATTGTGTTGTATTTAATCTCTGAGTTTGTAGCACCTCCTGTATTATATATTGGATATAATATTGATGCACCAGTTCCATATACAGTGATATTTTTAATTGTATTTCCATTTGATGAAACATCACCACCAATTGTTGTTACACCTGTTGCAGCATTATTTATACCGTAAAAAGTACAAACACCAGCTGCAGTAGATGAGCCACCTAAAACAATTGTTCCTGTAGCATGGCCGATTTTATTAGAACTTATTGTATATACACCGCTTGTTCCACTTGTTTTTATTGCCCTAATTGAATAACCTTCACCTGAGGTGTTTGAAGTACTAATTCCTGCAAACACATTATTTGAAATATTTACTGTAGTTGTGGAAGCAATATCAAACAAATTGATAGAATAAGTTGATGAAGCCGTATTATCAAATACTAAAGATGTTGTTGAAGTTGTATCACCAATAATATTTTTTGTTGTTGTACCGATATTTAATTTAGATGTACCACTTGCTACTAAAATAGCATTCCATATACCTGAACTCTGATAAGTTGTCCAACTAAATCCAGCAAATTTATTTCCTTGTATTGATGTTGCCGTTGTTGTACCCACATTAGCAGCTAAATTAATACCATAAAATTCAGTCCTTCCTGTATTTGAGGAGCTTGAAGCATATAATTGCTGTTGAGTCCAAGTTCCAGAACAGCTTGCTGCACTTCCCCCAAAATAATTATTTGAAATTGTATAGCCATCCCCATCATCAATATCAACAACACTCATATGCGCAATATTAGAACCTGTAGATGCGCGCGGATTTGATTGATAAAAACTATTGTTACTTATCGTCCATGTATCATTATTACCATCCAAAAATATCATAGAACTATATGTTCCACTACCATTAACAAAAATATCTTTAAACTCACAATAAGAAATTGTATTTCCGCTATTTGTATTAGCCAATGTTCCTAAAGAATAAATACCATTTTGAGCTGTACCTGCTGCTGCTGGAGATACAGTATTACTTGCAGTTCCATCAAAAACACAATAGGTTATTGTATTGTCATCGTTACCTGTTGTACCAGTTGTAGTACTAAAATTAACTATTCCTTCAGATGACGATCCGAAATTAGACATTAATGTACAATACCTAATTATATTATTTGTTGCATCATTTGAAAACGAAATAGCGGAACCTGCTGCAGTGTTTTGATTCTCAATAGAAATTAAAGAAGTCGACCCAGTAGATCCAATCCTACCATCAATTGTCACATAATCTGTACCATTAAAATCAAATATCTTGCTTTTAGCCTGAACACTCGTCGCATTTATTGGGATAACAGCAGTCACATTACTTTTAGGTCTTATTGTTAAAGTTTTTGAACTTGAAGTTGGTAATCCTGAAAAATCTAAAGGATATGTTTCATTTGCTTCTTGTGAAGTTCTATATGTATCATCTAGTTCTAAAGTAACACTTCCAACCATACATGTTTTAAGGTCTGCAAGTGCAGCTGTAATTGTAGACCATTTACCACCTGTACCTACAACATAAGGGGAGTTTCCATTAAGCGCATCAGAAAGATAATTTGACGGAGAACATGTTGTACCTGAGATAATTACATTTTTAAATAAAATTTTATCTGAGCCAGATGTATTGTAAAAATACAATCTTACTTTTAATGTAGTGCCATCATTAACTCTAACGGATAGATTTGAATTTGAAAAAGTTGTTGAAGTTGTAGTAACATTAAATTGTGAACCAATGATATTACTTGTAGCCCAATTATCTAAACTATAATAAACCACACCATACCAAGTTCCACCAGTAGAAGCACCATTTAGATGTTGAAAAGACAATGAATTGAAATTAAATAAGTTTCCAGAAGTTGGTGACATTTTAAATTCAAGATACTTAGTAAAATCAATAGTACTTGCTGATGGCCAATTCTTAACCCAAAGATTTTGATCAGTTGTCCCACCCCAGGTAAATGTTGTGAAAGAACAATCATTTGTTAAATTCTGAGCAGTCACAGCCCCTGAAACTGTTGGCGTATTTGTAGATGTCGTATTCAATGACCATGTTGCAGAAGCAGCTTGACCTAAAACTTTAAAGTTAAAAAACATAAAAATCACCACTAAAAAAACAGTGATTAATTTAGATACCTTTAGATTTAAATATGTTATTGAATTTTTCATAATAATTTTATTTTACATTCAACTTTATAATAATAACTTATCATACTACTTGATTTCATTCTTAGGAGAATTCACTTAAAAAAAGTCCATACCAATTGCAAAAATTGATAGCGAACAAAATTGAGTAGCATATCTTTATCTTTCATAGTTGAAAAATTGATTATTAATGACTAAAATCTTGCCGTTTTATTAAATAATTAATAATCAAATATTTAATCCAAAAACAAAGTGGTGAATATGAATTTTTAATGGAATAACTTCCAAAAAATGGAAATTATTCCAATTATTAATGGTATTTTTAGAGAATTGAAATAAAAATCAGAAATGATTTAAAACCAAAATAAATGACAAACTTTAAAATATTCATAGTTGAAGATAATTTGTGGTATGCAGAAATATTAAAGCACCACTTATCTCTTAATCCTGATAATGAAATACATATATTTGAAAACGCAAAAGACTGTTTAGCAAATTTGCATTTAAACCCACAGTTAATAACAGTCGATTTTCAATTACCTGACTTTACAGGAGAAGAATTATTAAAACGAATTCGGAATTATAACAATCAAATTCCTGTTATAATTATTAGTGGACAGGAAGATATTTCAATCGCATTAAATTTATTAAAAAAGGGAGCTTACGATTACCTTTTGAAAGATGATAATACGAAAGAAATTCTATGGAATAATATTCTTAAAATCAGAGAAAATGTTTCTTTAAAAAAACAAGTTGAAACTTTACAAGATCAACTAGAAATAAAATACGATGTAAGCAAAAACATCGTAGGTCAAAGTGATAAATTAAAAGCATCTTTTAAACTAATTGAAAAAGCTACAAAAAGCAATATAAACGTCTCAATTTCAGGACAAACGGGAACAGGTAAAGAGTTAGTTGCTAAGGCAATTCATTTTAATAGTTCAAGAAGTAAAAAACCATTTGTCGCAGTTAACATGGCCGCCATTCCAAAAGAACTTGTTGAAAGTGAACTTTTTGGTAACGAACAAGGAGCGTTTACAGGTGCAACTTCAAGAAAAAAAGGAAAATTTGAAGAAGCAAATGGAGGAACCATCTTCTTAGATGAAATAGGTGAACTTGATATCAATATTCAAAGTAAACTTCTTCGAGCACTTCAAGAAAGAGAAATTACTCGCGTAGGCGGAAATATTACAATTAAATTTGACGCACGATTAATTATTGCTACTCATAAAAATTTAGCAAATGAAGTAAAAGAAGGAAATTTTAGAGAAGATTTATACTATAGAATCATAGGTCTTCCAATTGAACTTCCAACATTGAAAGAACGTGATGGAGACATTTTAATTTTATCCAATTACTTTATAGAGAAATACACAAACGAAAACAAAATCGCCAAAAAAACACTATCAGAAAAAGCTAAGAAAAAACTTCTTTCGCATAATTACCCAGGAAATATTCGTGAACTAAAGTCAACGATTGATTTGGCATGCGTATTGAGCGACAACAAAGAAATAGAAGAAAACGACATCACTTTTAATAGTATAAACCAAAATGAAAGTTGTGATTTTTCAGATAAAACACTAAAAGACATTACTTTAGAAATTATAAAACAACGTTTAAAATCAAATAATAACAATGTAATTGAAACGTCTAAAAGTCTAGATATTGGAAAGTCTACAATCTATAATTTAATAAAATCAGGAGATCTAAAAATATAATAGTATGTATGGAATTGTGAATAAAGGGATTGAAGAATTAGTGATAGCTAATTTTGGCGAAGAAAAATGGGAAATCATTAAGCAAAAAAGCGAAATCGATATTGATTATTTCATCAGTACTGAACCATATGACGATTCTATTACCTATAAATTAGCCCAAACAATTTCAACTGAGATGAACATAGAAATTTCTGATGTACTGATCAATTTTGGGGAATGGTGGATTTTAAAAACTGGAAAAGAAAAATATGGCTCACTTCTAGCTACCGGAGGTAAGTCTCTCAGAGAATTCTTAATTCATTTACCTGACTTTCATACAAGAGTAATGTTGATTTATCCTAAGTTAACTCCTCCTGAATTTCAAACAATTGTTATAGCTGACAATGAAATTGAAATCCATTATCATTCAAAAAGAGAAGGGTTACAAGAATTTGTAAGAGGACTTCTACAAGGCTTGTCAAAATTGTACGATATTAATACAGAAATCACTCTAATACAAGAGAGAAATGATGGAGCTTCACATGAAATATTTTTGGTCAAATGGGATTAAAAAACAATAAAAATATAACCATCAGCATAAAAGAACTTGGTCATCTTTTTCCCTTTTATATTCTAATTTCAGTAGATCTAAAAATAGAATCTTACGGAAGAAGTTTAGAAGTTTTATTCACAAATCATCAGGAGGATGAACCTTTTTTTGAAAATTGGCAAATTGACAGACCCTTATTTTTAGAAAACACCCATTTTGATTCAGTTACTGGAAAACTGGTCGTTATTAGCAACAAAAAAAATGATAAATTAAAATTTAAAGGCCAATTTGAGAAAATTAAAAGTGAAAATAATTATATCTTTTTAGGTTCTCCATGGTTCAACAATTCCGATCAATTGATTGAAAACAATTTATCCATAAGCGATTTTGCTATTCACGACTCCATTAGCGATCTTCTTCTAGTTTTGAAACACAATGAAATATCAAACATTGAATTAAAAGAAACATTAACTAAAGTAAATGAACAAAGGCTAAAAATAAGTCAAACCAACGAACAATTAAAACTATTTCGAAATCTAATAGATAATTCATCCGATTCGATTCAAGTTGCAGATGAATCAGGCCGACTTGTATACATTAACAACACTGCTAGTGAAAGATTAGGTATCGCTCCAGAAAAATGTCAAGAGTTCAATGTGCGTCAATTCGAAAAAACACTTTCTAATATTGATGATTGGAATGTACACGTTGAAGAATTGAAAAAAACAACACAGTTATCAATTGAAGGAGAGAATGAAAATCTAGTAACTGGCGAACATTTTTACGTAGAGGTTTACGTTAATTACTTTAAGGTTGAAAACAAAGGGTATATCATTGCAAACTCCAGAGATATTTCCCAACGTAAAAAAAATGAATTACAATTAAAACTTCAAGAAGAAAAATACCAAAACATCATTGCAAATATGAATTTAGGATTACTTGAAGTCGATCTAGATGAAAAGATTGAATTTTGTAATCAAAGTTTTACAGACATATCCGGATATACATTGGATGAATTAAAAGGAAAAAATGCATCTCTCCTTTTTATCAACCAGAACGTATTCCCCACAATAAACAAAAGCACTGTTAAACGGGAGAAAGGGATTTCTGACAGTTACGAAATATTAGTATTAAACAAATACAAAGAACCTAAATGGTGGTTAATCAGTGGCGGACCAAAATATGATTCAAATGGTAAAATCATAGGTTCAATTGGAATTCACCTTGATATCACAAAACAAAAAAAAATAGACACAGAATTAGAAAACGCATTAGCATCTGCTCAAGCAGCATCTATAGCTAAAGAAGCATTTCTTGCCAATATGAGTCATGAAATCAGAACCCCTTTGAATGGGATTATCGGAATGATAAACCAACTCAATAAAGAAAATATTTCTCCTCAACAATTAAAATATGTTGAAAATGCACAAACTGCTTCCGACCATTTACTTTCCATTATTAATAACATTTTAGACTTATCAAAAATTGAAGCGGGTGAATTCAAATTAGAATTAAAAGACACATGTGTAAGAACAATTATTAATGACTCTATTAAAATACTAGAAAATCAAATTGCTGAAAAAAAACTAAGTTACGAATTAAACATTTCTCCAAAAATAAATGAAAATTTAATTACAGATAAATCTCGTTTTAGACAAATTTTAATCAATATTATTGGAAACGCTGTGAAATTTACTGAAAAAGGTAAAATCACAATAAATTGTAATCTATTAAAATCAACACAAACAACACAAACCATTCAAATAAACATCAAGGATACTGGTATAGGTATGGACCCTTCATTTCTCGACAAAGTTTTTACTAAATTCAATCAAGAAGATATTTCTAGCTCAAGAAAATATGGAGGAAGTGGTTTAGGTATGATTATTTCAAAGCAAATAATCGATATTATGAAAGGGAAAATCACCATTATGAGTGAAAAAAATATAGGTACAGAAGTTACCATAGAATTAACTTTTCCAATTTCAAACTCAATCATTCTTCCTGAAAAAAATAACTTAAATGCAGATTTATTAAAAAAAGACACTAAAATTCTCGTTGTTGAAGATAATGAGATGAACAGACTAGTTGTAAATAATTTCTTAACCCCATACACAGATAATATTACAGAAGCAGAAAACGGAAATCAAGCAATAGAACTAATTTCAAAAAGTAATTTCGACATCATACTTATGGATTTGCAAATGCCTTTTATGGATGGAATTGAAGCAACCAAAATCATAAGAAATGAATTAAATTTAAAAACTCCTATTATTGGTGTTTCTGCAAATGCATTTCAATCTGAAATTGATAAATGCATAGAAAATGGAATGGATGACTATATCACTAAACCTTTTAAAGAGGAAAAATTATTAGAAAAAATAAATAAATTACTCGATAAAAACAACTCAAAACTAGCAAGTGAATTTACCCAATTGTACAGTTTAGTAATATTAAAAGAAATGAGTAGAGGTGATTCTAAATTTGTTGTAAAAATGCTCGAGTTATTTATCTCAACTATACCTGAAAATATTAAAGAATTAAAAATAGGATTAAAAGAAAAAGACTACGAAAAAATTAGAAAAATTATTCATAAACTTAAACCGATGATATCTAATTTAAAAATTGAATCACTCTTTGAAACGATTAAAAAAATTGAAATTAGTGAAATATCAAAAGAATACAAAACACAATTAACATTTCTAGTAATAGAAGTTTGTGACATTCTTCAAAAAACTTGTAACCAAATTAAAATCAATGAATTAAACAAAAAAAGTCTTCAATAAATTGAAGACTTTTTTTGTTTAATCTACTAAAGAATAAATTATGTTTTCTTTACATATTGCGTAAGGATAACTATTGTTTGTCCTTCAACTTTCCCTTCAATATGTTCTGGATTATCATGAACTAATTTTATATTTCTTACAGCAGCACCTCTTTTCGCAGTAAAACCACCTCCTTTTACATTTAAGTCTTTAATTAAAACAACAGAATCTCCATGCTCTAATCGAACCCCATTACAATCCTTATGGAAAGCCTCAGCTTCTTTATCTTCACCTTCACCAGTAGCTTTTGCCCAAATTAACGTATCATCTTCTAAATAAAGTATATCCAATAAATCTTGAGGCCAACCTTCAGAACGTAATCTTTGAAGCATTCTCCAAGCCACAACCTGAACTACTGGCACTTCGCTCCACATACTATCATTCAAACATCTCCAGTGATTTGCATCAACAGTGTCTGGATTTTCTATTTGTCCTTTACAAGTTCCGCAAACTTGAATAAAATCATCTACTCGGCCATTGTTTTGTATTGGTGCTACTTCATAACTCGTTAACTCATGCTCTGCTCCACATAATTCACATTTCGAACCACTGCGAGCTATTAAATCTTTCTCAATACTCATTTTATTTATTTTTAAAGTAATACCTAAAACCGATGACCGATTTCGAATGCAAAGTTAGAAAAAGAAATGATTTTTTTAAGGTTTGAAACTGAAAGAGATAAAACTAAGTGGATGACTTTTATCATCCATTTAATAACAAACCTCCCATAAATACAAACCATGTGCAGGAACTGATAAAGATGCTGCCCCCCTATTTTTAGCGTCTAAAATAGTGCGTATTTCTTGTGGTTTAATCTTTCTCTCACCAACTTCCATAAGCGTTCCTACGGTTGCTCTAACCATATTCCTCAAAAATCGATCTGCAGTGATTTCAAAATAATAATTTGAATCATCCACTTTCACCCATTGAGCTTTTGTAACGGTACAAATATTGGTTTTAACATCAGTATTTAATTTAGAAAAAGAAGTGAAATCTTGTGTCCCTATAAGAAATTTACCAGCTTCATTCATAGCTTCAAAATCTAACTTTTGAGTAACTGTCCAACTGAGACCTTTTTTAAAAGGATTCTTTTTTGAATTTAGATAATATCGATAAGTTCTTGAAACAGCATGAAAGCGAGCGTGAAAATCTAAATCTACTTCTTTCAAAGAATGAATAACTATACTATCTGGAAGTATCCTATTTAATTTAAAAATTAAATGATCTATACCTTGTTGTTTTTCAAAATCAACATGAAGTACATAATGATTAGCATGAACACCGGTATCGGTTCTTCCACAACCTACAACAAAAACAGGAATATTTGAATTTAATTTCGTAAAAGCACTTTCAATCTCTTCTTGAACAGATATTTGATTTGGCTGTCTTTGCCATCCAAAAAAAGAAGATCCATTATAAGAAAGCTCTACGAAATAACGTTGCATTTATTTCACAACAGGGTATTCAAAACCAGTCATATCAATCTCATACATATCGATACTTGACTTTTGACCAACAATTTCAAATCCTGCCATAACAGCTTTATTCAACGCAGGATAATATTTAAAATGCGTATCGTTATTTACAGAGTTAATTGAAATTCCCAAATTTACTGGTTTAGACCATCCATTTCCTAAATTTTCAGATACAAAAACATCCATTCCTCCCATACCTAAATGACCATCTGAACTAAAGAATAAATACCTTCCATCTGAAGTAATAAAAGGAGTCGTTTCAGCACCAGCTGAATTAATAGTATCACTTAAAGGCATTGCTTCACCCCAAGTTTTTCCAACTTTTTGTACTACATAAATATCAGTTGATTTTTTATTTCCATTTCTATCAGAAACAAAATACATCGTATTTCCATCACCAGTCATAGTAGGAGAACCTTCAAAGAAACTAGTATTGATTGTTTTGTTATTGATTCTTTTTGGTGTAGACCATTTTCCTTTATTTGAAAAAGCAACCTCAAAAATATCTGAACTATTTGTCCCTTTTTTATTTGTCAATGCAGATGTATTCACAGTCATTAAAGCAAACAATTCATCTTGAGATAAATGCGAAAAAGAATCAAACCCTTCAGAATTTACACGATCAACACTATTTGTAATACTATCCCATTCTTGTTTTTCAGAATTCCAATAAGCCTTGTAAGTATCTTCAAAAAATTCTTGATCATCAGGATTTGCTTTACCACCTTTAGTATCACTTCTTCTAGAAGTGAAGTACATCATTTTCCCATCATGAGATAATAAAGGAGCATATTCATTAAATCCACTATTAACATGCCCTTTCAAGTGAATTCTTTTATTCATTTTTCCACTAGCTTTTTCCGCTTGTGCAAATTTACATTGTTCTAATTTCCAAGCAATTTCTAAATCTTTAGCTCTGTGAGGGGAAATTTTAGATAATGCATATTCATAATTAATAATCGCTGAATCTAATTTTCCTTCATGGTGATAAATTTTACCTAACAATTCATACACCTCATTATCAACATCTTCCTTATTAATCTTAATCGCTTCGTGAGCATATTTGTAGGCAAAACCATAATTAGACATTGCGTAATGACAAATCCCAATCCAATACACTGGTTTCCAACTCCTTGGATCTTTTAACAAAACTGCTCTAAATTGATTTAAAGCATCTCTTACTTTTCCTTCAGAATAAAGTCGTTTCCCTTCTTCCAACATGTACAAAGCAGTAGTTTTGTCAATGATATTTGTAGTGGAATCAGGAGGCACAGTACCTTTGTCCAAATTATTCTTTGAAAACGAATATGAAGTTAGCAATAGTGTTACAAGTAGGAAAAGTAATCTTAAATTCATCTATAATTTTTTAATATTGATATTTGAACAATACGAAACACAAAGAAATAACTAATTCCTTGAATTATTATCTAAAATTATTTTTTTTTACTAACATTTGATTGATGAAAGTAGAAATAATTGTCAATAATAATATTTCAACCCTTAAAAGCAGAGATTCTTTTAAGATTTGCTATCTTTGGCTTTTCTTAAAAATCTTTTCAAAAAAGTACAAAAATGACATTAAACGCACTTACTGCAATTTCTCCAATTGACGGAAGATATCAAAGTAAAACTCAAGAATTACAACCTTATTTTTCTGAGTTTGGATTAATAAAATACCGTGTAATTGTTGAAGTGGAATACTTAATTGCACTTGTAGAATCTGGAATTGATCCTTTAAAATCTTTTCCTAAAGAAAAATACACAGAATTAAGAGCTATTTGCACTAACTTTTCAGAAACAGATGCTCAATGGATCAAAGACACTGAAAAAGTTACAAATCACGATGTAAAAGCAGTCGAATATTTCTTAAAAGAAAAAATGACTTCTTTAGGTTTAGATAGCTTTTTAGAATTCATTCATTTTGGTTTAACTTCTCAAGATATTAATAACACTTCTATTCCGCTTTCTTTAAAAGAAGCTGTAAATGAGGCGTACTTACCTCTAATTAGTAAATTAGTTCAAAAACTAGTTGTTCTTCAAAACAATTGGAAAGATGTTCCTATGTTAGCTAGAACACACGGTCAACCTGCATCTCCTACTAGACTAGGTAAAGAAATTCAAGTTTTTTCTGAACGATTAATAAAACAAATCGAAACATTAAAAACAATTCCATTTTCAGCAAAGTTTGGTGGAGCTACTGGAAATTTCAATGCACATCATGTATCTTTTACTAACCATGATTGGGTTGGTTTCGCAAATAACTTCGTAAACAACAATTTAGGTTTAGATAGAAGTCAAACTACAACTCAAATTGACCATTACGATAATTTAGCTGCTCTTTTTGATTGCTTAAAGAGAATAAATACAATCGTTTTAGATCTAGATAGAGATATGTGGACATACATCTCTATGAACTATTTCAAACAACAATTAAAAGAAGGGGAAGTTGGTTCATCTGCAATGCCTCATAAAGTAAATCCAATCGACTTTGAAAATTCGGAAGGTAACATTGGAATTGCAAATGCATTATTTGAACATTTAGCAGCAAAACTTCCTGTTTCAAGACTTCAAAGAGATTTAACTGACTCAACTGTTTTAAGAACAATTGGAATGCCTTTCGCTCATACTTTTATCGCTCTAAAATCTACCCTTCAAGGCTTGGATAAATTACTTTTAAATGAAGTTGCAATTGAAGCTGAATTAGAAGAAAATTGGGCGGTTGTTGCTGAAGCTATTCAAACTGTTTTAAGAAGAGAAGGTTTTCCTAAACCTTATGAAGCATTAAAAGGTTTAACTAGAAAAAATGAAGCGGTTACTAAATCTACAGTACATTCATTTGTTGATACTTTAGAAATTACAGAAGTTCTTAAAAATGAACTTAAAGCAATATCCCCACAAAATTATACTGGTATCCAATTAGTAAAATAATTTTAAATTTAATAAAACGAAAAAGGTGAGTCAAAATGGCTGACCTTTTTCGTTTTCTAAGCTTTTCTCAATCTTTTTAAAATTCTTTCAACAAATTGATAAATTAGTAAAACTAAGAATATAAGACTAGCTAATTTACCTGTCAAATCTCCATACCTAGAGTAAAAGGTCAACTCTTTGTTTTTGTTGACAATTCCTTTAATTGCTGTTTGTTTACACCATTCTGTTTTTTGAAGTACATCTCCTCTTTGATTAATAAAGCAACTGATTCCGGTATTTGCTGATCGAACTACATCTCTTCTATTTTCAATTGCTCTTAACTGAGAAAAACTGGCATGTTGTTTATATCCAGGAGTATCTCCCCACCATCCGTCATTTGTAATCACAAAGATTTCTTCTGCACCTTTTCTAACTTGCTGAGCTATGAATTCTCCATAAATTGATTCATAACAAATAATCGGCGCAAAAACAGTCTGACATCCTTTTAAAACTCTTGGCTCTTCTTCAATACCTAATGAACCTGAAGCTCCATCTAGATCTATTGCTAAATCTCCTAACCAAGGTATCATTGTTAAAAAAGGAATCTTTTCGACTCCTAAAACTAATTTAGATTTATGAACAAAAGAAGAGGTGTTAAATTCATCTACCAATAAAGAAGTATTGTAACTTTCATAAAATCCAGGTCCTCCCTCCATCTTTCTAGATGCTGATGAATGTTTCGAATCAAAAACTTTTAAAGTTGATGCTCCAACATAAAATGAAGAAGTATACCAATTCTTTTTTCTTTCTAAAAGGTATTGATAAAAAGGTAAAGAGTTCAAATCATCTTCATAAAAAGAGGCGCTTATAGCAGTTTCTGGGGCAAGAATGAATTTTGTTTTTGGTGTAACTTGACTGTCTGCTTCTTGAAACAATTTATCCAACTGCATTTTTAAATCCATACTAAACTTTTCATTGTACGGATCGACATTAGGTTGTAACGCTATTACTTCAATCGGATTTTTTAACGCTTCATACTTGTAATAAACGATTAAAGAATACATTAAAGGGATTATTAATACGCCTAAAAACAATACTACTAATCTTTTATCATCTCTCCAATTTTTCTTTTGAACTAAAATTGAATAAAGTAAATGAAATAAAAGAATATTGATTAATAAAATCCATAAAGTCCCCCCTAATACTCCCGTTATAGAATACCATTGAATTATAGATGGCGTTATTGAAAAAACATTTCCAAATGTCAACCAAGGATAAGACAACTCCCAATAATAATGCAAATACTCAAATGAAATCCATCCTAAAATAAAGATTAAATAACCAATTTTATTATTAAACCTTTTTCTTATTAAGTGGGACAAATAAAATACGAATGCCATAATTAGTGCATTCAAAACAATTGCAAATATGGCACCACCTGGACTTGCATTCCAAATCCACCAAGTAGTCCCTAAATTATAAAGAAAAAAAGTGATGAAAGAATGAATATAGATTTTTGAAGATCGATACTTTTTATTAAAAACATTTCTTTCAACAAATAACAGTGGAATCCATGAAATAAAAACAAGAAGTGTTAAACTACCTGTGAACGGAAATGAAATAGCCATCAGTATTCCAGAAAGAATACTCAATAAATATCTATTGGATCTAGTCAATTCTAACATAAAACAAAATTAAACATTATTAATCGAACTCAGTTTATTAGTAAAGAATTGTTAAAGTAAAATTCAAAAAAAAACTCCCTGCCTACTTTCGTAAACAAGGAGTTTTTTTTTTATTTAAGTTAAATCTTATTCGAAAATAATTTTCATCTCAACTCTTCTATTTTTCTGACGACCTTCTTCAGTATCGTTCGATGCAATTGGTTTTGTTTTTCCAAAGAACAACGTCTTTACTCTATCAGCAGGAACATTTTTAGAAACTAAATATGCTTTTACTGCTTCAGCTCTTTTCTTTGATAAAATTAAGTTCGTCTGATCATTACCAACATTATCTGTATGACCTGAGATTTGAATTTTCCATTCTGTTTTTTTCAATAACAATCCTGCTAAATCATTCAAAGAACTGTTTGAAGCATCTTTAATTACTGCACTTCCTGGCACAAATTCTAAATCATCGAAAGCAGTTTTTAAAATTTCTTGAGCTGCGGCTTCAATTTTAGGACATCCCTTATTTTCTGAAACACCTTTTACAGAAGGACATTCATCGTCTTTATCCAGAATACCATCACCATCAGTGTCAATGTATGGACAACCGTTGTTTTCTTTTGGACCTTTGATGTTTGGACATTTATCATCTTTATCTAATAAGCCATCTGAGTCTGTATCTGGCCAAGGACAACCTGCATTTTCTTTTGGTCCAGAAACTGTTGGACAATTATCTAAAAAATCTAAAGTCCCATCTTTATCAGTATCAGGACATCCTTGATTTTCTTTCGGTCCTGCAACATCAGGACAAGCGTCTTCACTATCTTTAATTCCATCTTTATCTTTGTCTGGACAACCTTTAAAGGCTACTAAACCAGCAACATCAGGACATTCGTCTTTTAAATCTGTAATACTATCACGATCTTTATCTGGACATCCTCTCAAATAAGCCACTCCTGGCACATCCGGACATTCATCATTCATATCGATGATACTATCATTATCTTTATCAGGGCAACCTTTTAAATGAGCTAAACCAGGAATGTTCTTACAATCATCTTTTTTATTAGGTACACCATCTTCGTCTTTATCTCTTCTTGGACCGACAACTATATTTATCCCAAAACTGGCATGGACATGTTTCGCATTTTCAGGATTCATAAATGCCAAAATATTATCAGACATCACATAAAATTGAATAGGACCTCCTTTAATATTAAATCCAAAACCAACATTGTTATATGATCTTCCATATGCCGAATAATTTAAACTTGCATATAACCAATTTCTCAATCTTGCATTAATAGCCACAGATAAACCTGCAGTATATTTAGAAGCTACAATTTCATTGTATAATAAAGCACTTGAATAAAAATGTTTATTGAACTCATATTTTGCACCTAAATAAAACTTCGAGTGTAATTTAGTTGTATATGCATTATGCTCTTGGTGTTGATTAAAAACTTTTTCAATCGTATCTCCTAAATGTTTTGAAGATAAACTATCATTTAGATCAATTCCTTTAAATGTATAATTTACATCACTAGATACATAATTAGTGACGTTTGTAGTCCAACGAATATATCCGAGATCCAATAAACTCGCATTTAATTGAAGTTTTTTTGCTAATTGATAAGAAGCTCCTAAATCAACAGCTAAACCTAAATTTTTAAAACTAAAAGCAGATTGCGCAATTAAAGAAGGATCTTTCAATGCTGTTGAATCCAAATTAGCAGTATTTACTCTCATCCCACCATCAATTGTCAAATCAAAACTTGTAGGATCAGTTGTAATTCCTAATTGACTTTTGGCTGTTTGAATATTAGCTATTCCTGATAAAAGTTTAATTCTACCACCTACAGTCAATTTATCATTTACATCTCTATTATAACCTAAACCGTATTCAACATAAGACATTAAGTCGAAACCTAATCCATCAAAAGAAGCCCTTTTACCTAAAAAATCCTTTCCATTTCCTTGAACAGCAAGTGTAAATAAATCTTTCGGATAAGTAAATCTAGATTGAAAACGATTTGTAGCATTAAATGAAAAGAAATTCTTTTTAATTCTATATCCAAACCCTAACAATTCATTTGACATTTCCATGTTTAAATAATTTGTTTTAGCCATTTTTGATATAGCATTACTAATATTTAAATTTAATGAATCATCTTGTGGTCTCGTTTCAATTAAATCGGATAATTTAAATCCTGAATGCATTAGTGAAATGGTTTGCATTCCAATAGGTAAACTTACATACACTCTATTTTTATTTCTAAAACCAGGATTTAAGTAATTTGCTTGAGAAGTCTGATTTAAATGATAAAGCGTAAAGTTCTTCTGCGAAAAAACTACTTGTTGTGTAAAAGACATTACTAATAAAAACACTAGTAAATGTAATTTTTTATATATTTTATTTGATTTCATTTTGTGAAAGTTATTCGATTTCTAATTATTTTAATTGCACTTGAACTGACAATTTCAGTCCAATTTTATAGCTATCGAGTAATTTAACTACTGTGTTTGTAGGTTTCGTTGTTTCTGCTTCGCCTTTTAGAATAATAAATTTCACTTTATCTAACAAGGCAACTTTAGCTGCGCTAATAACAACATCAGTTGATTTTGAAGTAGTTCCATTAACGATGTGAGTCGTTGGATTTACTGGCGCTGCACTAATTATATCAGTCGGAGAATCAAATAAATTAAACAAATGATGGTAATTTGCATCTACAAATTCAGCCTGACCACTAAATGTTAATGGAAAACCATTGTCCACTTTTAATCTAAATAATACTGATTCAATTTGATCTGGAGCACTTGATAATTGGTCAAATTTCAATGTGTCTTTCACTTCCATACCCGAAGCATACCCTTCAAATGGTAATTCAATATCCGTCTTTACAATCATTTTACTTGTCGACTCTATAAAATTTAGAGGTGCCACATTTCCATTTGGGTTTGAAGTAGCAGAAATATTATATTTCAAATACTTAGGTGTTGCATCAACAAGATTGGTCATTGTATTATTTGTTGTAGCATTACTTAATTCAAAAGAAGTAGAAACAGCTGGAGCACCCATAGAAGAAGGAATATTTACAGATTGATGAGGATTGTTAAAATCAATAACTGTAGATTGATTAGTAGAAGTATTAACTGTAGATAGGTTATTAAAATTCACTGTAATTGGAATTCCAAATGAATTTTCAACCGTAAAAGTAAGTTTAGGATTTGTAAAACTTAAACTACCTTGAATTGGATTATTAAACACTTTTAAAAGCATTGAATCTGCAAAACTTGCTAATGTTTGTTGTCCGAAGTAACCTGTAATATTTTTAAATTTAAGATTAGTTAAATTCATTGTTAAATTAAGATTCTCTGTACCAGCAATCGGTTGTCCGGTACCTGAAATAGTTGCATCTATATTAACTCTTAAAGTATTAGTTGCTGTATTATTAGCCGTAAAATCAGCTAAAACATTTGATAAATCAATCGATCCACTTCCTGTTTGTGGAACACTATTTGGATAAATCATTGTAATCGTTTTAGTTACAACATTTCCATTCAATTTCAGATCTGGAAATGTAATAACCAATGTGATATTGTGTTTAATATTAGAAGAAACATTCAACGCTAAAGTACCCGATTGAAAATTTAAATCATGTAACTCTGTTCCATTTTGAGTTGCATAAGTGAAATTTTGAGAAGTTGAATTATTGATTGTTCCATTAAATGAACCACTCACATTTCCTACTAAATTTGAAGGAACTATGTTAAAATTTTGATTAAAATCATTTAAGGTAACAACATCTTTTGCGAAAATAGTATCTAACTGTTTGTGGTAAACCAATGACATACCTCCATCTGAAGGATTGACATGAATCGTACTATCAATTGATTTAAGCAAATCATGTACTCCAAATTCACCATAACCAATTGGAGCTGCTAAATTCTGATCAAAAGTTATCCCAGTAACTTTATTTAAATCATGTTTTTTACATCCTAAAATCAATATACCTAATACAAATGAGCTTAAGAATATTGATTTAAAATTCCATCTTTTATTCATTGAGTAATAAATTAAATCTTTGACAAAGTTAGAACTTTAAATTCGAATTTCTCGTTTAAATATTAACTTTTAGTATACAAAAGATTAATTTACTTCGACAAACACATAAATCAATTTATTATCGTTTCAATGATTTTGTTTTTGTAAATAGATTTTGAATAATTATGATCTTTAGAAATAAATCGCTCAGAAACTTTTCTAGGAAGTGCTTTTAAAAAGAAACTGGTCGAATCATTTGTCGCTTCCGTTTTTTTTGTTGACATCAAAATTTCATTACAAATTGATTTTGAAGAAGAAAGAACAATAAAATCATCCATTTTATAAATATAAAACCCTTTTTCTACATCTTCTGGAAAATCATTAGTTAACCTAATATTTTTAAAGTAGGTACTAGATTCTTCAACCTCCTCATCTTCATCTTTATTAATCTCATTTAACAATAAAAATGGATCTTTACTATCTACAAAATCTGTAATCAATACTTTTTCATTGTCATAAATAAGTTCCACAAAACCACTTTCAATCCAATAATGCATTGGACCTTTTTTATAATTCAAATCTAAACTTGAATAATAATTTTTTTCGTAAAAATGATACGAACGAACGCTTTTAGGTAAAGCTTGAGAAAACAAATCTTCATCATCTATTTGCCTTCCTTCATTCAGCTTATTTCCCTTTGTGATATATTCAATTGAACCATTTTTGTTTACATAAACATCATTAATTGAATAATTATTTTGCCCATTTTTAAATTTGATAATAGAAGCACTTGCTTTATGATCAAAAGTCATCCAAGCTGAATTTGATTTTTTTGGATACTGAACATTATCTTCATAAAGATGTAGATTAGTTGTATTAAAATCCCCTGTGAAATTTTGAATTTTAAATTTTGAATTATTCAAAAATTCAATTTTAAAAGTAGAATTCAAAAATAGTTTTTCAACCTCATCTTTAGTCCATTTGTCTTTCTTGACAACTAAAAATTGATTTTGAAGTTTACTTAAGTAAACCGTATTTCCTCTTTTTAATTTTTTTTTAATTTCTTTAAAAAGATTCAAACCATTTTTTGAAGCTTGAAACTGTATAGATTCAACATCAAATTCATCTAATCTATTAATTACTAAAACTTCACCATCTTTTTGACCAAAAAAACAGTCAGGATTATACTCATCATTCGTGTCAATTAGATTTACACCCACATAACCAATCCAGAATAAACTTATAACCCCTAATAAAATCAATATATAACGACTGACCATCTCCTATTTTAAATATTAATTGATATTTAACTTACATTCTTATTAAAAATTAATTCCCTTCTTTTGGAAGAAGAGCAAACGTTTTTCTATGGTAATCTGAAACACCAAATTCACGAATTGCTTGACGATGCTTTTTTGTTGGATATCCTTTATTTGTTCCCCAATCGTAATATGGAAATTCTTCATGAAGTTTTTCCATTATATCATCCCTATGTGTTTTAGCTAAAATTGAAGCCGCAGCAATATTTAAATATTTAGAGTCTCCTTTTACGACACAAGCATGTTCAATTCCCTCATATGGGGTAAATCTATTTCCGTCAATTAATAAAAACTCAGGTTTTACCTTAAGTTGATCAATCGCTCTGTGCATTGCTAAAAAACTCGCCTTTAAAATATTTATCTCATCAATTTCTTTCTCATCCACAATACCAACTGCCCAAGCAATTGCTTTCTCTTCAATAATTGATCGTAATATTTTTCTTTTTGATTCTGAAACTTGTTTTGAATCATTTAACCATTCATGATTAAAGTCTCTAGGCAATATCACCGCTGCAGCAACTACAGGTCCAGACAAACAACCTCTACCAGCTTCATCACATCCGGCTTCAGTTAAATTTTCGTTATAAAATGAAAAAAGTGCTTCCATAAATGTAAAGATGGCAATTTTATTGTAAATTTAACACTAACTGTACACATATTTAAAATTTGAATTTATCATTTAATTAATATCTACATGACACACTTTTTATATCTAATTACATTTTTGATTTGTTTTAATTCAATAAGTCAAGAATATAATGTAAATGCTATAACGAAAGGGAAAACTGAATTACTTCAGAACAAAAAAGATGGTCACTTTTCGTTTGCTTTATCTAAAAACATCAGCTTGGAAGAAATCGAAAAAAAGAGCAGTTATTATTCTACCTCTTTTTCCGTAGAATATAATTCAAAAAAAAACGAATTAATCGTTCTTATGAAAATCAACGATGAAAAAAACAGACATATACTCATCCGTTTTTTAACTTCAATTGGTGTTGAAGAAATTAATTCAGACAATAACTCTTACAAGCTTCAAGAATTCTATGATAACTTCTTGAAATAAAAAAATTACATCAAAAAAAAATGCTTGAGAGATCCTCAAGCATTTTTTTTGAATTCCTATTTACTATTAGAAGCAGTATCCATTTGCCTCTATTAATTTAACTGCAATTTGTTGACGTGCATCTCTCGGATTGAATGCGTCTGTTTTTGTGAATCGTTTTAAGCCCATTAACATCATTCTTAATTCATCTCCTTCTGCAAAACTATTTAAAGCATCTTTCCCTGCTTTTTCAATTTTCGATGCTGCATCATAGAAGAAAGTTTTAACGATGGCTATCTGTGCAGCTGAAGCTTCTTCTCCTTTTAACCCAATCATTTTTTCAACTCTCAATAGAGCTGATTCTGATTGATAGATTAAAATAGCGATATCTGCAATGTTCATTAAAATTTCTTGCTCTTTTGATAATGTTTGCATCAATTTCTGAACCGCTGAACCAGCTACTAAAAGAATTGATTTTTTAAATCCTTCTAAATATTTATGCTCTGATGCGAAAACTCCTTCTTTTTCTTCTCCCATTTCTGGAATACTCATTAATTCACTTGCCACTTTCGTTGCAGGACCTAATAAGTCTAATTCTCCTTTCATCGCCTTACGAAGCAACATATCTACAATCAACATACGGTTGATTTCGTTTGTCCCTTCGAAAATACGGTTGATTCTTGAATCTCTATATGCTTTTTCAACAGGTGATTCTGCTGAATACCCCATTCCTCCATAAATTTGAACGGCCTCATCAGAAACATAATCCAAACATTCTGAACCGGCTACTTTTAAAATCGCGCATTCAATTGCGTAATCTTCAATACCTTTTAAAGTCGCAGCTCCTTTGTCCATTCCATCAGCGATGTGACTTTTAATCGCATCATCGATGTTTTGACCTGCTCTATACGTTGCTGATTCTACAACAAATGTACGAATTGCTTGTTCAGCTAATTTGTAACGAATCGCTCCATATTTATCAATTGAACGGCCAAATTGTTCACGTTCACCTGCATATTTGATAGAATCTACAATCGTTGCTTTTGCTCCACCCATAACACCTGCCGCTAATTTAATACGCCCGATGTTCAAGATGTTCAATGCAATTTTAAAACCAGCCTCACGTTCGCTTAACATGTTCTCAACTGGAACTTTTACATTATTGAAGAAAACCTGACGAGTTGAAGAACCTTTGATACCCATTTTTTTCTCTTCTGGATTCAAAGAAACTCCTTCCCATTTCGCTTCTACTAAAAATGCTGATAAATTTTTATCATCTCCGATTTTAGCAAAAACAGTCATTAAATCTGCAAACCCACCATTAGTGATCCACATTTTTTGACCTGAAATTGAGTAATACGTTCCGTCATCTGAAAGTGTCGCTTTTGTTTTTCCTGAATTTGCATCAGATCCTGAACTTGGTTCAGTTAAACAATATGCTGCTTTCCATTCTCCAGAAGCTAATTTAGGACTGTATTTAGCTTTTTGAACTTCAGTTCCGTAATATAATAAAGGTAAAGAACCAATTCCTGTATGTGCTCCATAAGCAACAGAAAATGAATGACCTTTTCCTAAATGTTCAGTTGCTAAAAGGGATGTTTTAAAATCTACTCCCATTCCACCTAAATCTTCTGGAACAGACATACCTAACATTCCAAGTTCTCCAGCTTTATCCAACAAAGAAACCATCAAACCTTCTTCCATTGCATCAATTCTATCTATCACAGGATAAACCTCTTGATTAATAAAATCATCACACATTTGAGCAATCATTTGGTGCTCTTCTGTCCATTCTTCCGGAGTGAAAATTTCATTTGGTTGAGTAGAACGAATTAAAAACTCTCCTCCTTTAATTGGTTTATTATTTTCTGTAGACATCTTGAATGATATTTAATGTTGTTTGCTTCTTTTTGCTAATGTAACAAAAGGATTTATTTTATCAACCTCTATTTTAATTTTATTTAAAAAATTTATTCTGATTGATCCTCACCTAAATAGGAAGCCTCTTCTGTTTTTATTGAAGTTGCTACCAAATGATT
>CANCEQ010000002.1 GCA_947375085.1 Flavobacteriales bacterium | reverse complement strand
TGAAACAAATTAAACCTACAATGTTTCAAAAAATATAATTGCGTGCGGAGAATTCACATTTAGTACGGACAGGTCGCGACCTGTCCCAACAAAATAAAAAATATGAAAAACAGATTAACAGATAAAGAAATTTTAGCAGAATTGAAACGGCGTTTCGAGGAAAGCGATGCGATGTTAAAAGAAGAAAGAAAATTAATTGCAGAATTAAATGTAGTTAATGATAAATTATTGGCTTCTGAACATTTGAAAAGTAATTTCTTATCGAATATTAGAAATGAGATTAATAATCCAATTGCTTCAATTTTGGAGTTGGCAAAAAATATCTACGAAGGTCAGATGGATGTTGAGTCGATGAAAAAATTTGGAACTCTTATTTTCTCAGAAGCATTTGATTTAGATTTTCAATTAAGAAATGTTTTTTTATCAGCTGAAATTGAAGCAGGTGAGTCTCCTCTTTCTGTAATATCAGTTGATGTATTATCTTTAATTAAAACCGTTATTGATTCTTTTCATAATAAAATTGCAAAAAAAGGAATTCAGCTTACTTTCAATAACTCAATTGAAGAGAATACGATTTTTAAAACTGATACAGAGAAATTACATTTAATCATTAGTAATTTATTAGCAAATGCTATTCAATTTAACGATCAAGGCGGTTCGGTTGAAATAATAAGTAAAATTGAAAATAATCAGCTTGTTGTTGCAATTAAAGATTCGGGTATTGGTATCAGTGAAAAACAAAAAGATAAAATTTACGATCGTTTTCACCAAATCGAAGAAGGTTCTACAAAAACTTATGGTGGACACGGATTAGGATTAAGTATTACAAAGGCTTTACTTGAAATTATTGAAGGTAAAATTTCATTAGAAAGTAAATTAGGTCAAGGTAGCACTTTTACAATTGTTGTAGATCAGTTAGGTACAGGTCATGGTGATGATGACACATTCTCATCAGATGGAAATGATTTCTTATTTGATCAAGACGAAGACGATATGTTGTTTTAATTTTTAATTGTAGGGATAAGGAATACCCTATCCCTACAATTAAAAATTAAAGCAGAATAAAATTAAAAAATGGAAGAAGAACAAGGTAAACATTATTTATACCCATCCGCTCTTTTCGCTGAAAGAGAACCACATTGGGTTGACACGATTTTAGGATCGTGTGTTGCCGTGTGTCTATTTGATCCTAAATTAAAAATTGGAGGAATAAATCATTATATGCTCCCACTATGGAATGGAAATGGTTTGGCTTCCCCAAAATTTGGAAATATTGCTACCGAAAAGTTAATTGAAAAAATGATTAAAAATGGTTCATCAACAGTGAATATGGTAGCAAAGGTATTCGGTGGAGCAAATCAAATGGATAGCTCAATGAATATCGGAGATAGAAATATTGAAATAGCAAAAGAAATTTTAGCAAATCATAATATCAAAATCATTGCTGAAAATACAGGAGGAACTGTTGGTAGAAAATTAAGATACGATACAGGAACTGGACAAGTAATGATGAAATTTCTAACGAAATCATAAATAGATGGATAAAATTAAAGTATTAGTAGTTGACGATTCAGCTTTGGTTAGACAAACGTTGGTTTCAATTTTGGAATCAGATCCACAAATCGAAATAGTTGGAGTTGCAGCTGATCCATATATTGCAGTTGAAAAAATTAAAGAATGTATTCCAGATGTGATTACATTAGACATAGAAATGCCAAGAATGGATGGACTTACATTTCTTAAGAAGTTAATGTCACAACATCCAATCCCTGTAGTTGTAATATCTACGCTTACTGAAAAAGGTACAGATTCAGCATTATTAGCTTTAGAATATGGTGCTGTTGAAGTTTTAGCGAAACCAAAAGTAAATACGAAAGTTTTACTTGAGCAATCTAAAATCGAATTGTGTGATAAAGTAAAAGCTGCTGCATTAGCAAATGTAAAAAAACGTGTTTTTTCAGCTAGAGGACCTGTAGGATCAGAAGTAGCTCCAAAATTATCTGCAGATGCTGTTTTAAGTAAAAGAACTTCTGCAAGTATGGTTCAAACAACTGAAACTGTTATTGCAATTGGAGCTTCAACCGGAGGTACAGAGGCTTTAAAAGTTTTATTAGAAGGTTTTCCATCAGATTGTCCAGGTATTGTTATTGTTCAACATATGCCTGAAATGTTTACAAAACAATTTGCTCAACGATTAGATTCAATTTGTAAAGTGAATGTAAAAGAAGCTGAAAATGGTGATAAAGTTTTGCGAGGACATGCTTTGCTTTCACCTGGTGGTAAACATATGATGTTGAAAAGAAGTGGTGCTTTTTATTATGTAGAGATAGTTGATGGTCCTTTAGTAAATCGACATAGACCTTCAGTTGATGTATTGTTTCGCTCTGTAGCAAGGTATGCTGGTAAAAATGTTGTTGGAGCAATACTAACAGGGATGGGGGATGATGGTGCAAAAGGTATGTTAGAAATGAAAGAAGCTGGAGCTCATACAATTGCACAAGATGAAGCTTCATGTGTTGTTTTTGGAATGCCTAAAGAAGCTATAAAATTAGGAGGAGCTGATAAAATTATGCCATTGACAGAAATTTCAAAATATATTATGTCAAAAGTGAAATAATATATTTTTATTAAAAAATAAAAAATTATATAATTGGTTTAAAATAAATAACTATTTTAAACTAAAATTTGAAACACAGAATAAAAAATAGACGATGAAAAAAGTATTAATAGTAGACGATTCAATGTACATGCGTACGTTAATAAAGACATCATTAACAGCAACTGAAAGATATGAAATTATCGGTCAGGCAGGTACTGGAAGTCAAGGGATTGAAATGGCATTAGAATTTGAGCCAGATTTGATTACTATGGATAATATTTTACCCGATATGATTGGTATTGATATCGTTAAAGAATTAAGAGCTGAAGGGATTACTTCGAAAATAATTATGGTTAGTGCTGTTGGGCAAGATGATGTTGTAGCAGAAGGAAAAGCAAATGGTGCCCAAGACTATTTGGTAAAACCATTTACAGCAGAGCAATTAGTAGAAAGAGTAGACAATTTGTTTGCTTAATTTAAAATCTTCAAAAGACGATCATTATGATGAAAGATTTAACCCCAAACGAGATAGATGTTGCAAAAAGAATAATTTCAGCAGGTTTAGTAAAATCGGCTGAATCACTTTCTTTTTTTATGAATGAAACTATTACATTAAAGGACTTTGATGCTGAGAAACACTTAGATAATCCACCTTTAGAATTAGGAAAGAAAGATGAAAATAACATTCACCTATTAACAACTAAAGTTATTGGTGAAATGAAAGGTATTTGTTGTTTGATATTTTCAGAAGAAGAAGCTGATCATTTAAGAAAAGCAGCTTTACCTCAAGAAATTCTTGATAGTCCTGAGATGATGGAGGAGATGAGTGATGGAATTATGTTAGAAGTTGATAATATCATTTCAGCTTCCGTAATTACTCAATTTTCAAACCTTCTGAAGGTTAAAATTCACGGGGGTGTTCCTAATTTGAAAAAAGTAACATCTAAGGAAATGGAAGAATTTATTTCAGGAGAAGTAAATCAAGAACTTTATTTGATCAGTTTTAAAACTAGTTTTGAATCAGCTAAAGTTCAATTTAATCCTGAATTTGTTTGGTTGTTTGATAATACTTTTATTGAAAGTATTAAAAATTATGCGGCACAAGAAGCCTAAGTTATCATTGAATATTGATAATTAAAAAAAATCGAAAAAATGGATAACAGTTCAGTTAAAGTATTAATAATAGAAGATGATGCCTTTGTAGCATTACTTTTAAGAGAATATCTTTCAAAATGGGGGTATACGATAGTTGACGTTGCTCCAAACGGCGAAACTGCCCTTGAATATTTTGAAAAGTATCAGCCTAATTTATTATTAGTTGATATATTATTAGAAGGAGCGATGACAGGTATTGATGTCGTTACAACTATCAAAAAGAAAAGTGATGTACCTGTTTTATATATTACAGCTGATTTAGATGCTGAAATCATCGATAAATCATTACATACAGAGCCTAGTGGTTATTTAATTAAACCATTCGACGAACATCAATTAAAAGCGACTATTGAAACCGCTTTATCTGCTTTTTTAAAAGTAAATAAAAGTTTAGGTAGTTTGAAAGAAGAGTTGTCAATGGCAATGATGCAGGTAGAAGAATTAACTGAAACAAATGCTCATTTAATTACTGCAACTTTTAGAGAAAGAGCATTAAAGCAAGAGTTAGAGGCTACAAAAGCGTTGATAGAAGCTCAAAGTAAAAAGATTTTAGATAGTATCAATTATTCTTTAAGAATTCAACAATCTATTATTCCGTCTGCTGAAATTTTCGCCAATGCTTTAAATAAACATTGTGTTTTTTATAAACCAAAGGATGTTGTTAGTGGTGATTTTCCTTGGTTATTAAAAAAAGGAAAATATGTTTACTTTGGAGCAATTGATTGTACTGGACACGGAGTGCCTGGTGCTATGATGTCTATGATTGGTAATTTATTACTAAATGCAATTGTGCATAATGGGGATGAGTGTAAAACACCTTCTGAAATATTAGCTGAATTACATAAAGCAGTCGTGCAAACATTGAAGCAAGATGCTGAAGGTAATAAAGCGGCTGATGGAATGGATGCTTCATTATGTCGTATAGATTTTGAAAACAAAGATTTGCTATTTTCAGGAGCGCATTTGCCAATGTTGTTTTTAAGAGATGGTGAGTTAGAGACTTACAAAGGAGATAAATTCCCAGTAGGAGGTATGCAATATCGAAATAGAAATACCTATTCGGATCATATTATCAAATTACAAGAAGGTGATAAATTTTATATATTCTCAGATGGTATTATTGACCAAGTAGGTGGGGAGGAAAATATGAAATTAATGACGGCTAATTTGAAGGAATTTATTCTTGAAAACAAAGATGTGCCGATGTTAGATTTTAGAGAAAAAATAAGCACAAAATTTGAAGAATTTAAAGGTGATCACAAACAAGTTGATGACGTATTATTAATTGGAGTAGAAATTTAAGATATGGAGTATACATTTAATTTACAGAGATTAATGGCGAAAAGCAACTATTTGTTGGCTATTCGCGATAACTTTGAAAGTTTATTATCAAAGTCAGTTTTTTCAATTGTTGAAAGTCAAATGAAAAACGACAATGTAGATGTTAATATTAAAAATAGAATATTTAGTGTAGTTGTAGAATGTGTTCAAAATATTTGTTCTAATGATACTGCTCATTCAACATCAAAGAATTCAATTTTATTACTGAATAAAATTGATGAAGGACATAAAATTGTGGTTGGTACTAAGTTGAATCAAGAAAGAAAAGATCGTTTAGATATCATTTTGGCTGAAATTTCAAGTTCTACTTTGGATGAATTAAAAGCTAAAAAGAAAAGTATTATCTCTACTAGAGCAGATTTAGACGAGACTCAAAAAGAAAATTTAGCTTTAATTGATATGTTTATCCGTTCAGCTGGGAAAGTGAAATATCACTATGATGGTGAAAACGGAGACAATTGTTTTTTAATAATCGAAATAGAAATTTCAAATAATTAAGATATGGCACCTATGGAAACACCTCTAAAGCAGATTCATTCAATTATGAATGATGAAAATGCTGTTTTAATTTATTCTGGTGAATTTAACCAAGATATAGTTAAATCAATGTTAAATTATACTGAAGGAAAATTAGAGTCTTCAGGTATTGATGATTTAGTTAGAAAAAAGATTTTCAATGTAATGGTTGAACAACTTCAAAATATTACAAAACACCAATACACTGATGAAGATAAACAAGTAGTTCAACCGTGTTTTGTTTTAATTGAGCATGAACACTACTATAATTTGGTAACAGGTAACCCAATTCATGTCGATACAATTCAAATGGTTACGGATAGAATTAACCAAGTGAATTCGTTGAATGCAGAAGAATTAAAAGATTTATATAAACAAGCTCGTTTAAATTCAAGAATTTCTGAAGTTGGTGGAGCCGGTTTAGGTTTTATCGATGTAGCTAGAAAAACTGAAAACAAATTAGATTTCGGTTTTTATGACATTGAATCAGCAAATTATAAATACTTCACATTAAAAACTCAAATTAATAAGATTATCGAGTAATTAAAGTGATAAATCATTCTTACTTTTGTAAAAAAATAGAATCTTATTATTAGTAAATATTATAAAAAATTAAAAAATGGAACACTTAGTAATTGCGAAAACAGATGATACTCCAGAAATCGATTTCAATCCTGGAACAAAAGAGATGAAAATTAGTGGTAGATCTTTACCAGAAGATGTTACAACCTTTTATGCTCCTGTATTAGCATGGTTAGATGAATTAGAAGAAACTCCAAGTGGTGCATTTAAATTCATCGTTAACTTAGAGTATTTTAATACGGCATCTTCAAAATTAATCTTAGACATTTTAATGAGATTAGAAGATATACATACTGGAGGTAGTAATACTATTGAAATTATTTGGAACTACGATAAACGTGATACAGATATGGAAGAAGCTGCAGAAGAATATTCTGAATTAGTTGAAGTTCCATTTCAAATCGTTGGAATTTAATTCTAAATTAACATAAATTCAAAACAACCTCCTTTGAAAAAAGGGGGATGTTTTATTTTATAAGGTTTGTTTTTTACTTGCATTTTCAAAAACAAATTATTAGATTAACAGAATGAATTTATTGCATAAAGTCATTTTAAACTATAAAATATGAGTGAGGAAATATTAAAGGCGCTGATGCAACTTTTCGCCATTATCTATAAACAAGATACAGGTGGTGAAGAGATTCAAGATAATTATGTTAGGGAGTTTTTGCTTTCACAAATTTCACGTGAGAGATTTGACACTTATTTCGATCAGTATACAGAATATATTCATGCAGAGTCATCTGAGACTGGAGAAGTAAAAAGAACTTCAGTAAAAGATTCTGTTAGAACGTTAGCTATATGTAAAAGAATTAATAAAACACTTTCTCAAAAGCAGAAATCAATCGTATTGGTTCGTATAACTGAATTTATTCATATTACGGAAACAATTTCTCCTTTAAGGTTAGAGCTACTTGCTACAATAAGCGAGGTCTTTAAAATTGAAAAGAAAGAATCAGAGAATATCTTAGCTTTTTCAGCTGCTAAATCACTAGATGATGTTATTGGTAATGAAGATTTCCAAATTTATTTAGACAAGGAATATTTCAATGTTGAAGATGCCCGTGTTTATAATAAAGATGGTTTAAATGCGATATTTTATTTTTGTTTAATTGAGTCTGCTGGTATTGTATTATTTAGATTTTTTGGTGATATCACTGTAAATCTAAATGGTCTACAGATTAAAGAAAATAAAACCTACGTAGTTAACGATGGTTCTACTATTAGAACTCCGAAATCTTCTGTGTTCTTTAGTGAGGTTTTAACTAATATTCGTAAAAAAGGGACTTCTGAAAATATACTTTTTGATGCTACAATTCCTAAATATACTTTCCCAAATGGAAAAGTTGCTTTAGATGGACTCAAAATTGTTGAAGAATCAGGGACTTTATTTGGAATAATGGGAGGTTCTGGTGCTGGAAAAACAACATTATTAAATGTGCTTTCTGGTATTGAACCTACTGATCAGGCGACTGTTTTATTGAATGGTTATGATATAAAAACAAACGAAGCGAAAGCAAACGTTGGTTTCATTCCTCAAGATGATCTTTTAATGGAGGAATTAACAGTCTTCCAAAACTTATATTACAATGCTAAGTTATTGAACGATACTTGGAACGAAGTTGAGTTGAATGAAAGAATTGAAAAAGTTTTAAGAGAATTAGGTCTTTTTGAAATTAAAGACATTGCAGTTGGAAATCCATTGAATAAAAAGATTTCTGGAGGTCAAAGAAAACGTTTAAATATTGCACTTGAATTAATCAGAGAACCATTGGTTCTTTTTGTTGATGAGCCAACTTCTGGATTATCTTCAAAGGATTCTGAAAATGTAATGCAATTATTAAAGCATTTAGCACAAACAGGTAAAATTATCTTTGTTGTAATTCACCAACCTGCAAGTGAAATTTATAAATTGTTTGATAAATTATTTATTTTGGATGTTGGAGGTTTACCAGTTTACTATGGTAACCCAATTGAAGCTGTAATTTATTTTAAAACAATTACAAACCAAATTAATCATGAAATCGGGGAGTGTGGAACGTGTGGTAATGTAACTCCAGAGCAAATTTTCGATACTCTTGAAGATAAAGAGATTGATGATTTTGGAAATTACACTCCTCATAGAAAAATTAAGCCTGATACTTGGAATAAATACTTTAAAGAAAAATTTACTCCAAAAGAAGTTGCTAAAGACAAAGAGTTTGATAAACTTGTAACTATTAATCCTCCAAGTCTTTTAAAACAGTTTTTTGTTTTTTTTACAAGAGATATACTTTCTAGGTTCAATGATAAACAATATGTTTTAATTGCCTTATTAGAAGCTCCTGTTTTAGCTGCACTTTTAAGTTTTATTGTTAAAAGTTCGAATAATACTGATAATGAGTATACTTTTAGTATGAACGAAAATGTACCGGCGTATATTTTTATGTTAATAATTGTAGCTTTATTTGTTGGATTAACGATTAGTGCAGAAGAGATTTTTAAAGATCAAAAAATTCTGAAAAGAGAAAAGTTTTTGAGGTTATCTCGATTGAGTTACTTAAAATCAAAGGCAGTTTATTTAACATTGTTATCTATTGTTCAATCTTTCTTATTATGTGCAGTGGGTAATTTAATTATTGAATTATACGATAATTTCTTTTACTACTGGATGTTAATCTTCTCTGTTTTTGTATTTGGAAATATACTTGGTTTATTACTTTCATCTAGTTTTAAAACAATTGTGACTATCTACATTATCATACCTTTAATCGTCATTCCACAAATGATTTTGGGAGGTGCAATGTTCAAATTTGAAAATTTAAATAAAGCAATGGGCGGTGGGCATCATATCCCAGTTGTTTCAAACTTAATGGTTTCAAAATGGGCATATGAAGGAATTATGGTCGCTCAATTTTCTCAAAATAAATACGAAAGTGAAGTGTTTGATTATGAACAATTATTGAGTGAATATAATTATAGAACATCTTATTTATATCCTTATTTAACAGATGTTTTAAATGATCAGTTAACTGGAAAGGTTATTGAAAAAAACAAATGTTCAGATACAGTTTATAACACATTGAAATTTGAGGCTACAAAACCAATTGCGAAAAGTATGTTAACTTATGATTTAAATGATAAGTCAATTGGTAACGCACAAAAATTCATTGATGATTTAACTAATTTATATCAAGATAAACAAAATGAATTATCTCGTTTAAAAGATGAGAAAGTAATCGCATTGAATAAAAAATTAGGAGAGAATTCGCTGATGGATATGAAGAGAGGTTTTCAAAATGATGCTTCTTCAGATATAGTTCAAAATTCTACAACGAAGAAAAAATACTTTGTTGAAAATAATATGGTATATCAAAATTATGACCACATTTTCTTGAGAGATCATTTGAATCCAGACTATAAATTAGAAGGATCTTTTATGTTTGTTCCAATAAAATCGATTTTTGGTAACCAAATTCCAACTTTTTGGTATAACATCTTAATAATATGGTTATTTAACATTATTTTATTTATTTCATTATATTTTGATGTACTTAAAAAAATAATGTCAATAAATTTATTTAATAAAAAAACAGTTTAAAAATTTTAGATTACAACAATAAATACATCAGCATGAAAAAAAATCAAACAACAACTTTCTTCGTAGGTTTATTATTGGCTTCAATAATAATGACAGGATGTTCAGGAGGCTCTGAAAATTCAATCGAAGATCAAATGAACAAGAAAGAGGAATCTAAAATAAAGGTAAGTAAAGAGTCAATTGATCAATTAATTCAATCTTTTCCTTCTCCAATAGAAACTTCAATAATTATTAAAAAAGCAGGAAATGCTTTTAGTAGTGAATTATTAATTCCAACAAAAAAACTAGATCGTTTTGTTTCAAGTTACGATAAAGCGATGGCTATGGGAGCTTTTGGAGGTGATATGGGATATATCAATATCTATGAAAAATCGTTTGTGGCAATTGATTATTTGGCTGCAATTCGATTATTGTCAGTAGATCTTGAAATTGATAGATTCTTTGATTTTGAAGATATGATTCGTATGGCTAAAAGTTCTAGTAACATAGATTCTTTACAAAGAATGTCAACTGAAAGTTTTAATAACATGGAAAAATATCTTCGTGAAAAAGGAAGAGATGAATTAAGTGTATTAATTGTTTTTGGTACTTGGTTGGAAGGAGCTTATATCGTATCTTATATTGCAAATGACAATTTGTCAGAAGAGATGCAAAATCGTGTAGCTGAACAAAAAGAAAGTGTTGAAAAAATCAATGAAATTTTAGTTTCAGCTTCTTCTGATAAATATTTTGCAAACTTGGCCCGACAATTGAAGCCTTTAGCTGAATTGTATAAAAAGGTTAAAATTGAAAAAATCATGAGAGAACCTGAAATGAAAGAGGTAGATGGACAATTAGTTTTCATTGATAATAGTGAAACTAAAATCATAAAACCAGAAGGTATTGTTCAAGAGATTATCAATGAGACAGTTAAATTGAGAAACCAACTATTAAAATAGTAATGTCATGAAAACGAAAGGTTATATAATTATAGCATTCATTGCTCTGGGAGGCCTTGTTTCGTTTATATCAAGTCCGAAAGGTGGTTCTAAATGTTCTGGAGATGATGAATATGCAGTTGGATTGGGTAGTTTAGGTGCTTATTCTTTAATTAAAGATTATAGAATAAGTATGAAGGCTGGAGATGATGCACCAAGTTACATGATTTCCTTAAAAGCTGGTCTTAAGTACCGTTTTTTACCTATTCAAAACCCTGATAATAAGAAAAAAATGATCATGTCAATTTACATGAATCAACAAAAAGGAATGATGTTAGCGACTTCTTTTAATAAAACTACAGGGAAACATTATCCAACTATTGATTTTGCTTGTAGAACTACAGGATCCTTCTATATTTTCTTCGAAATGGAAGATGGTGAAAAAGGATGTGGTGTAGGTATGTTCTCTGTTGCAAATTAAAATTATAAAGAGTTTTAAGAAAAAGGGTTGTAAATTTACAACCCTTTTTTTTTACTATAATTTTCGGTTTAACAGTTAGAACGTTAACCTAAATCAAGTTAATAGATTTATAATTTCTTTGGCTTCTCTTACATCGTGAACTCGGAGTATAGAAGCTCCTTTTAGAAGTGAAATTGTATTTAAAATAGAAGTACCATTTAAAGCTTCTGATGGTTGGATGTTTAATTTTTTATAAATCATAGATTTTCTTGAAATTCCGGCTAGTAAAGGTTTACCAAGAAGTTTGAGTTGATTCATTTCGTGAAGTAAAGTATGATTTTGTTCTATAGTTTTACTAAACCCAAAACCAGGATCTAAAATAACATCGTTTACTCCAATTGATTTTAATTCGTTTAATTTTTTAGAAAAAAAACTAGCAATTGAAGTGAATAAATTTTCATAATTTGTTTCAAATTGCATGGTTGAAGGTGTTCCTTTCATGTGCATTAATATGTAAGGGCATTTGTATTTGTCCAGAACTTTAAAAAGTTCAGGATCAATGCTCCAACCACTGATATCATTCAGAATATCAATCCCGTTCTCTAAGCCAATTCTAGCCACTTCAGATCTGAATGTATCAAGTGATAATGAAATTTCAGGGAACTCTTTTTTGATTGATTGTATTGCTGGTAAAACACGTTCGATTTCTTCTAATATAGAGATTTCTTTTGCTCCTGGTCTACTAGAATATCCTCCAATATCAATAATATCAACACCTTCATTAATTTGTTTTTCAACTTGAATGAGTAGTGAATTTTCAGATTTTATTCGGCTTTTGGTATAAAATGAATCAGGGGTACAATTTATAATCCCCATTACTTTTGGTTTTGATAAATCAAATAATTTATCCTTTAACCTAAGTTGATTAATTGTCGGAAAATATGTATCTTCAACCCTTAAATTGCGCATATTTTTAATAAATGAGTCATACTTCTTTAGAATATACAAATGTAATCAATGTTTGTCGAGAAATTTTCTCGAAAAAAACAAAAGATTATGGAACTGCTTGGAGAATACTTCGACCAAGTTCGCTTACGGACCAAATTTTCATTAAAGCTCAAAGAATCAGGACGATTCAAGTTACAGGAGAGAATAAAGTGGGTGAAAGTATTCACGATGAATTCATTGCGATTGTTAATTATTGTATAATGGCAATTATTCAGGTTCGCGAAATTGAAATAAAGGAAATTGATTTAGATCCAGATTTGGCTATTTCTTTATATGATAAATATTCAAAAGAAGCTTTCGATTTGATGATGAAAAAAAATCATGATTATGGTGAAGCTTGGAGAGATATGCGTGTAAGTTCTTTGACCGATTTGATTTTGATGAAGATTTTGAGAGTAAAACAAATTGAAGATAATAATGGAGCAACACTTATCAGTGAAGGTATTGATGCAAATTATTTTGATATGTTGAATTATTCAGCATTTTCATTAATTCATTTAAATAATTAAACATATGAATCAGCCAATAACAATTCAAGGTAGATCTTTACTTTTTAATTCACTTTTTATTTTGTTAAACTTAACAGGTTTAACTTTCGTAACAATTGGATTTCATGATAATTTCAAAGAAAATTCGTTGGTTTTTATTTCGATAGGAGCTTTATTAATGATTACAACAATTGTTGGTCTTCTTATTTTTCATGGAAGATTGATGATGTCAGCTGTCTCAAGAGTATTAGTTGGTGGATTATGTGTTGTTTCAGGATTGGTTAAAGCTAATGATCCAGTCGGGTTTTCGTATAAATTAGCTGAATATTTTGAGGATGGTGCGTTAGCTTATAGAATTAAAGAATGGTTCCACTCACCTGGATTTTCATTAGAGTTTTTAATTGATTTCGCTTTACCATTAAGTGTTATCGTTTGTATTGCAGAAATAGTATTAGGAGTATTATTAATTATAGGAGGGAAAATTAAAATTGTAGCATACTTAACATTGTTTATGATGTTGTTTTTTACATTTTTAACTTGGCATACAGCAAATTGTGATCCAAATAAAAAGTTTATAGATAGAGATACGTATTCAATGTCTGATAATTTAGCTTTGCTTAAAATGGAAGAAGCTAAGACGAATAAAGATGTTAAAATTCATTTGAAAACGGCAGAAAATTTAGTAGTTGATGAATTAAAATCACCTCAATGTGTTGATGATTGTGGTTGCTTTGGAGATGCTATGAAAGGTTCAGTTGGAAGATCATTGACTCCAAAGGAATCGTTATGGAAAGATATAATTTTAGTTTATCTAGTTCTTTGGATATTTTTGAGTCAATGGATTATTCAACCTAATACAAGAAAACAAAACCTAATCTATTCAGTTTCATCTATCATTTTAATCTCGTTTTTTGCATGGGTTTTTGGATGGGGATTCCCAATTTTATTTGGTGTTTTAGTTTTATTGGGAGCGTTATGGATAGTAAGAGCTGGTGGTAAATTTTTAGGGAATTACGGTGGAGCTGCATTTATAGTGACATTAATTTCGGTTCTTTTTATTACCTATGTTTTGATGTATGAACCTTTAAAGGACTACAGACCTTATGCAGTCGGAAATAACTTAATTCAAAAAATGCATGATGGAGTAGAGGGAAAATATGAAAGTTTATTAGTATACAAGAATCAAAAAACGGGTGCTACTAAAGAATATTCATCTACATCAAAAGAATATGTAGACTCAAAAATTTGGGAGAAAAAAGATTGGGTATATAAAAGTATGGTTCAAAAAGCTATCATTGAAACAAAATTGCCTTCTATTAATGATTTTGATCCGTTTATTAATATTGATGAGATTGGTAAAGATGAGTTGACCTTACCGTTTGTTAAACAATCATTAGCTTCTGGACCTGAAACGGCTGAGTTATATATCAAAGATTTGATTTTAAAAAGTAAAACTATTTTAATGGTTTCTTCTAAAAATCTATCAAAGGCACATATGAATGAAATTGAGCGTTTAAAATCCCTTTATTATGGAAGTGTGAAAGCTAAAATCCCATTCGTTATTGTTTGTAATGCATCACGAAATGAAATCAATCATTTCAAAAAGAAATATAATTTCAAAGTTCCCATTTTTGTAAATGATGAAAAGACATTGATGGCTATTTCACGATCAAATCCAACTTTATTGGTGATTAAAAATGCAGTTGTAAAAGGAAAGTATCCTCATAGAGCATTACCAACCTTTGATTGGTTAAAAACGAATATTTTATATAAAAAATGAGAAAGAAAATAGTTGCAGGAAATTGGAAAATGAATTTAGTTGCTTCAGAAGCAAATTCATTATTTGATTCAATTTCAGAAAGTTTATCTGAAGAGTTAATCCCTACAATTATGGTGTTTCCTCCTTCACTTTATGTTTCTCAATTGATACAAAAGGGTAATTCTAAAATTGAAATTGGAGTTCAGAATTTTTATCCAAAAGATAAAGGAGCATATACTGGTGAGATTTCAGTTGTTCAAGTTAAAGATTTAGGATTGACTCAAGTTTTAATAGGTCATTCAGAGAGAAGAGCTTATTTTAATGAAACATCATCTTTTTTAAAGGAAAAGGTAGATGCTGCACTTTCATATAATTTGGGTGTTGTTTTTTGTTGTGGAGAGCCACTAGAGATAAGAGAAGCTAACAACGAGTTGACTTATGTTAAGAAACAATTAGAAGAAAGTTTATTTCATTTAAATGAAACAGAAATACAAAAATGTATTATAGCATATGAACCAGTTTGGGCAATCGGCACAGGTAAAACTGCTTCAATCGAACAAGCAGAAGATATGCATAAAGAAATCAGAAAATGGTTAGCTGAAAGATATTCAAATAAAGTAGCTGATTCAATCTCGATTTTATATGGTGGAAGTTGTAATGCTGCAAATGCAAAAGAACTTTTTTCTTGTCCAAATGTAGACGGAGGTTTAATTGGTGGGGCAGCATTAGATAGCTCAGCTTTTTTACAAATTGCAAATTCATTCTAATGGATTATATCGAATTAACAATTAATATAATACCTAGAAATCCTTGGTCTGAAATATTGATAGCTGAGTTATCTGAACTGGGTTTTGATAGTTTTGTTGATACTGAATTAGGAATTCAAGCATACGCACCTGTTGAGGGATTTGATTTTGACTTAGTTGTTAAAAATTCGATACTTTCGTCTGATAATCAAGATATCAAAATAGAGATAGAAAAGACAGTTATTCCTCATCAAAATTGGAATGCTCAATGGGAATCTGATTTTCATCCAGTTGAGGTTGAAGATTATTTGACAATTGTTGCACCTTTTCATTCCAAAGAAGATAAGAAAGGAATGGTTGTTGAAATACAACCTCAAATGTCATTTGGCACAGGACACCACCAAACAACTTGGTTGATGTCTAAATATTTATTCGAAATAGGTAAACTTCCTAATTCAGTTCTAGATATGGGAACGGGGACAGGTGTTTTAGCAATTATCGCTGAAAAACTAGGTGCTAAAAATATTATTGCTATTGATATTGAAGATTGGTCTGCAGTGAATGCAAAAGAAAATACAGAGCGTAATAATTGTTCTAATATTGACACATATTGTGGTGATATTGAATTGATTGAAGGTAAAACTTTTGGTTTGATTATTGCCAATATAAATAAGAATGTGTTAAAAGCTCAAATTCCAAGTTATAGTAAAACTCTTGAAGTTGGAGGTACACTTTTGTTAAGTGGTTTTTTTGAATCTGATGTAGAAGAAATGATTCAATTTGCAAGTGATTATCATTTAAAAATGGTAACGGTATTAACTAAGGAAACATGGGCTTCAGTAAGAATGATTAAGATTTAAGTAATAATTATTTTATGACAAGAAAAATTGTTTTAATTTTCGGTTTCGCCGTAATAAGTTCGTTTAGTTTTAGTCAGACTTTTTCTTTTCATAGAGAAAAATTTGTAAAGGATTTTGAAAAAACAATAAGCCCTAGTGGTATAAATGAATTAAAAGATTTTGCAGGTAAAATTTTCCCTGAATTTTTATTAGAATCTAAAGAATTGCCTGATGAATATTTTCAGAAAATGGCTGGGACCTGTAATCTTATGGATTCTAAAAAAATACAAGGTTATACAGAAATCTATAATTATGTTTTTTCAGTTTATTCGTTATTTAATGGGAAACAATCAGAAGCTAGTTATTTAGCTTGGCACAATGCTATTGATAAAATGCTAGAATCTAAAAATGCTAAGAAATTTGAAGATTTTATTGGGTTTTCAGCTTTATATTTTTCAAGGAATATTTTAAGTGATAACGCAAATTTTGATTGGTATTATGTTGGAGGAGAATATTCTTTTGAATATACTGATAAACCATTTTTCAAATGCGCTAAAGGTCAGTTAGCTTGTAGAGTTACAAACACGAATAGCGATACAAAGAAAGAACATCCTTATGTTGATAGTATTGTTGTTTGGAACACAAGTGGAATATACGATCCAATTGCAAAAAAATGGTTAGGAAATGGTGGTACAGTTACATGGGAAAAAGTTGGTTTAGCACGATCTAAGACATCTGCTGAATTAAAAACGTATGAAGTATCAACTCGAGTTTCAAATTTTTCAGCTGATTCAGTAATTTTAACTACACCATATTTTACTAAAACAATTAAAGGTAGAATTGCAGATAGAGCTTTTAAGGTCAATAGAGATGAAGATAAAATATATCCTCAATTTACTTCTTATGAAAGAAGATTACCAATTAAACAAATAAAACCTAATGTAGATTATGATGGGGGATTTTCGCTTCAAGGGGCAAGTTTCGTAGGAATTGGATTTCCTAAAGAACCTGCATCCATGATGATTTCAAGAAATGGTCAGACTTTTATAACAGCAACTTCACAAGAATTTACTGTTTCACCGACTAGAATTCACGGTGTAAATACAGCTATTAAACTAATGTGTAATGGAAATAACGATTCTATTATTCATCCTGGTGTAGATTTTCAGTATGTGTTTGATAGAAAGTCAGTTGAAATGGCTAGAACGAAATCTGGTAACGGTCAAGCACCATTTTTTAACTCTTATCATCAAGTTGATATGTATATGCCTAAATTAACTTGGAATACAGAGTCTACTGATTTAATTATGGCATATGAAATAGGTACAAGTCAAGAACAAAGAGTAGCTAGATTTGAATCTAAAAATTATTTTGATGCTCAATTATTTGATAAATTACAAGGTATGGAAGCTGTTCATCCATTAGTTGCTATTTCAAATTATTGTTTTAAAAATGATGAATATATTTTGGCAGAAGGTAAAGTTGCTACTGCATTACATAAAACAGTTGAGGAAGCAAAACCAATGCTTTTAGAGTTAGCTAATTATGGTTTTATTAGTTATGACACTGAAGCAAAGATGATTACGGTGAATCCAAAATTAGATAATTTTGTATTTTCAAAATCAGGAAAAAAAGATTTTGACAATTTAATTTTTAATATTGATTTAAGACCAAAAGAACTTAAAGGCTATACTGAAGACCAAATTGAAAAAGATGAAAATTTACAATATATTAAAAAACAATATGTAGAAGAAAATGAAGCTCGAAGAATGATGACTGAATTTGGAAAAATGAGTCTAAGTTCTATGGAGTTGAATTTAAAAGCGATAGATTTTATTAATATATCAGATGCTCAAAGTACTGTAATATTTCCAACAAATAAAGAAGTAATCTTGAAAAAAGATAGAAATTTTGATTTCGTTGGATGGATAAATTCTGGTAAAATGGAGCTAAATGTGTTAGCATCATCTTTTAATTACAAAGAGTATAAATTTACTATACAAAAAACGTATAAATCATTATTTAGAGTTAAACCATTATCTGAAAAAGATGGTAAGAAACGTATAGCAATGATGAGTAGTTTGAATGGTATTGTTGGAGAATTATTTGTTGATCATCCGACTAATCGTTCTGGTCAAAATCCAAAGTTTACTGATTATCCACAATTAAAAGTTACTAGACCTTCTTTTGTTTATTATAATTCACAAGCAATATATAGAGGGACATATGATAGTAGTCGATTTTATTATACAGTTGACCCATTCTTTATTGATAGTTTAGATAATTTTGAAGAAAAATCTTTTAGGGTTATTGGAGAGCTTACTTCAGCTGGGATCTTTCCTAAATTTAGAGAAAATTTAACCATTATGCCTGATTATTCGTTTGGGTTTTCAACTAAGGCGCCAGCAGGCGGTTATGATTTTTATGGTGCGGGTTCTAAATACGATAATAAAATTATTTTATCAAATAATGGATTACAAGGTGCCGGAGTTATTAATTATGTACACTCAAGCTCTGATTCTAAAGGATATACTTTTTTTCCAGATTCAACAATTGGTTTAGCAAAATTTACAAATAAACCGATTGAAGTTGGAGTTCAATTTCCAGATGTAACATGTGAAGCAGCTAATGTAACTTATGTTCCAAAGAAAAACCTTTTAAAAGCAACTTCAACTCCAATGTATGATTTGTTATTTTTTAATAAAGAAGCAAAATTAAGAGGGACTGCCTTTGTTAGAGAAACTGGTTTACGAGGTACAGGCTTGATGAATTTTAAAAATGCAACCATGTTATCTGATGACTATGAGTTTAAGCGTTGGGAAATGGATGCGGATACAACTGGTTTTAGTTTAAAAAATCAGTATTTAGAAGAAGATGAAGAGCCGATTGCATTAAAAACAGATAACGTTCAAGGTCATGTTTCTTTTAAAGAAAGAAAAGGAGAGTTTAAATCCAATAATGGTGAAGCTCGACTTGATTTCCCAATTAATCAGTATTTCTGTACAATGGATAAGTTTACATGGTTCATGGACTTAGAGTCTATTGAGGTAGAAGCGAAAGGTGGTGAAGACGATGTTGCGAATGCAGATTTGGATTTATTAGGCCCTAACTTTTTCTCGGCACATCCAGATCAAGATTCTCTTCAGTTTAGGGCGCCAAAAGCGATGTTTAATTTGAAAGAAAAATCAATTTTTTGTTCTAAGGTATATTATTTAGATGTTGCTGATGCGCGTATTTATCCTGATAGTTCAAAAGTGACTATTCGTAAAAAAGCGAGAATGGAACCATTTGTTGACGCGAAGATTGTTGCCAATTATATTACACAATATCATACCTTTTTACATTGTGGTGTAGCAATTACTGCTAGAAGAATGTATACAGGTAAAGGAATTTATCCATATTATGATCTAGATAGTTTGAAGACCGATTTTACGATGGATCGTATTTATCTTGATTCGACTGGACAAACAGTAGCTGAAGGAAAGATTGGAAAGGAAGCCAATTTCTACTTGAGTAAGCAGTTTGATTACTATGGTGATATTCAAGTAATTGCTTATTTACCAACGATCATCTTTAATGGTTCAACACGTATGAATCATAACTGTATTAAGTTCCCAAGATCTTGGATCGCTTTGAGTGCTAATATTGATCCTGCTAATATTCAAATTCCAATAGAGGCAGGTATGAAAAATATTGAAGGAAAAGAAGTTTTGGCAGGAATTGCTTGGCGAGATTCAAGGTCTTTGGATAGTTTAAAGATGTATCCTGTGTTTTTATCACCTCTTCAGAATCAAGTTGATCCAGTAGTAATGTCAGCAACAGGTTTACTCCAATATAATTTGGATGCAAAAGAATTTCAAATTGGTTCAGTAGACAAATTATTAAATAGAGGTGAGGTTGGTAGTTATTTATCTCTACATACCGAAACATGTATGTTGAATGGAGATGGTAAAATAAATTTGGGTATGGATTATGGTGATGTTTCGGTTAATTCAGTGGGTGTCGTTAATTACGATCCAAAGAAAGGAGAGACAACAATGAATATTACAGCCAAATTTAATATGCCGCTTGATAAAAATTTGATGCAAAATTTATCTGAAAAATTAATTGTTGTTGAAGGTTTAAAACCACTGGATTTTAATTCGACTACAATTGAGCAGGCAGCTGTTGAATGGGCAGGTAGAGAAGAAGCAGATAAAATGAAATCAGCATACACAATTAACGGAGAGATGAAAATCCCTAAAGAAATGGAGTCTGCTTTAACGGTTACAGGAATTAAATTAAGTTCCTTTGACGTGAAAAACATGCAAGAAAAAGGATTGATTTCGACTTCTGAGATGGCATCGATTATAACTATGTATGGCAAGCCAATGTTTAAACAAGTTCCTTTTAAAGCGTTTTTCCAACAATCATTTTCTGAGAGTGGTGCTGATAAATTTGGATTTTACATCAATATTCCAACACTTGATTATTATTTTGATTATACAATGGAGAAGAAAGATGGGTTATTAAGAATTCTTTCTGGTGATCCTGATTTCGTAACAGCTGTTAATAACATAAAAGAGGATAAACGTAAGTCTAAAAACTTTAAATATCAAATTGAAACTGGAAGTATCTATTTGAGTAAGTTTATGCGTTATTTTGGAAAATAAAAGATGATTGATTTATTGATTTTTGGATGCATAGCCTATATTTTAGGATCTATTCCGTCAGCTGTATGGATAGGGAGAACTTGGCATGGTATAGATGTAAGAGAGCATGGAAGTAAAAATGCAGGCGCAACAAATACCTTTAGAGTTTTAGGTAAAAAAGCGGGAATAACAGTTTTGCTTATTGATATAATAAAAGGTTTTTTAGCTGTTTCAATGCCTGTTATTTTTAGTCTTTCTGGATATTTTTCGAGTCGAATTGTTTCGAATGATTACATTATCTATATGCAAATAGTTGGAGCTTTTTCAGCTGTATTAGGACATGTATTTCCAATTTTCGCAAATTTCAAAGGAGGCAAAGGAGTAGCAACTTCCCTAGGAGTGATTATTGGTATTCATCCACCTGCTGCATTATTGTGTTTATTACTTTTTTTAATAGTATTTATTTCATTTAACTATGTTTCACTTGGAGCAATTTGTGCTTCTATAGCTTTTCCATTAACGATTGTTTTCGTTTTTGAGGTGAAAAATATGTGGTTAATTATTTTTAGTATCATTTTAGGAAGTGTTGTCATTTTAGCACATAGAAAAAACATTGGCCGATTAATAAGAGGTGAAGAAAGCAAAATGAAGCTTTTTAAAAAATAATTTAACATAAAACAGAATACATTAACATTAAGATTTTTAGATGAAATTTAAATATATATTCACTTTGCTTTTTATTGCATCATTTGGTTTTATATCATTTGGACAAGAAAATATTGAAGAAACTAAAAAAATAGCCGACGATTTATTTGAAGAAGAAAAATACATTGAAGCTACTCCATATTATTTAAGGTTGTTAGCTATTCAGCCAAGAGATCATAATTTTAATTACCATTATGGAGCTTGTTTGTTACATAATTCTGGTAAATCTCAAGATGTTTTTAAATATTTGAATTACGCTGTTACAGATCCGAATGTTGATGCTCAAGCAAATTACTTTTTAGGTAGAGCGTTTCATTTAAATTTTCAATTTAATGATGCTATAAAGTACTATAAAATATATCAAACAAAAGCTGCAGATAAAGCTAAACCATCTTTTGATGTAAAACGTCAAATTGAAATGTGTGAAAATGGTAAAAAATTAATTACCACAATTACAGAAATGATTGTTTTAGATAAAAAAGAAATTGAAAAAGATAAGTTTTTTCGAATCTATGATTTAAGTGATATTGGTGGAAACCTATTGGTTACAGCTGAGTTTCAAACTAAAATTGATGAGAAGAAAGCCCATGTGCCTTTAATACATTTCCCTGCAAATCCAACCGTTATTTATTATTCAAGTTATGGTGAAAATGGTAAAACTGGTAAAGATATTTATGTGCAAAGAAGACTTCCTACCGGAGGTTGGGGATTGCCTCAAGCATTAAAAGGAGATGTAAATACAAATTTTGATGAAGATTATCCATATATGCATCCGGATGGTCAGTACTTATATTTCAGTTCAAAAGGTCATAATTCGATGGGAGGATTTGATGTTTTTAGATGTAAATACGATGCAGAAACGGATATGTTTGGAAAGGCAGAAAATATGGATTTTGCAGTTTCTTCACCAAATGATGATTTGTTCTATGTTGTCGATTCTTTGAATAAAAATGCATATTTCGGATCCAACAGGCAAAGTGAAGAGGGAAAATTATTTGTCTATAAAGTAAGAGTAGATCGTGTACCTTTAAATATGTCTGTAATTAAAGGTGAGTTTAATTCAACTATAAATCCACAGATGAAAAAGGTTTTTATTGATGTGAAAGATTATTCTAATGGTGAATTTATCGGAAATTTCAATTCAAATGAAAAAGGGGTTTATTTGATTACCTTTCCAAAAGGGGGTAAGTATGAATTCACAATTAAAGTTGGAGAAAATAAACAAGAGTTTAAATACCTAGCTTCTATTCCGTTCCAAAAAGAATTCAAACCTTTAAAACAAAAAATAATTCACGAACAACAAGGAGATGCTGAAAACGTGAGAGTTATCGATTTGTTTAATGAAGAGGTTGAAGATCCACAAGGAGTATTTGCTCAAGTGATTAAAATGAAATCTGAACTTAAACCAAACGTTTCTGCCGAAGAGTTGGCTCGAATGGATAAAGAGTTAAAAGATAGGGAAATTTTAAAAGTATTAGGTTTAGATAAATTATCTTTAGTTGAGGTTGGTTATTTATTGGATGAGAAAGTCAAAGACGCTAAAAAAGCAGAAGGAGGAACAAAAGACATAGAGAATAAAATTTATGCTCAGGTTATAGAACATACAACAGAAATTAAACGATTAGACGGCTTAATTAAAGATAAAATCGACAAAGCGAATTCTGCTCCAAACGACAAAAGGAAATATAAATATTTAAAAGAAGCAGAACGTTCTTTAAAAATTCAAGAAGAATTAAAAGCACTGAATGTGAAAAGTTTGCATCTAGCAGATTCACTTTCAAAGACGACAACAAAGGGGTCTTCAGAAGTTACAGCTGAAATAGCTAAATTTTCAGAACATTTTAATGACTTAATGAAAGAAAATAAGCAAGCAGAGGCCTATGCTTATTTAGCTGATAATAAAGATGATATTAAACGTATAGTAGAAACTAAAAATTTAGATCCTCTTCAAGAATTAATTGAAAGAGGGTTATTGTTAGATGAAGAAATTGCTAAACTTCAACCAAAAGATGACCAATATGATCGTGATTTAAGAAAAATTGATTCTGAAATTGGTGAGTTAGAACGTTCAAAAGAAGGAGCTAAAAAGAAACAAATCGAAGAGATTGATGCTACAATAAAAGCAAAACGTAATGAACGTACAATGATTGCTGAAGAAAGAAATTTCAATGGCTTAGGTTTAAAAGATAAAGTTGAGGAAAGATCTTCTATTAGAAAACAAGTAGATATTTTAGAAGCGATTTATGCAGTTCAAACTCCTAAAGTTATTACTAAAGAAGAGTTGGATGCTGCTTTACAATCATCAAATTCAACTAATTCTTCTGAAGTAAGATCAAAAATAAGTGAACAAATTGCACAATTGGTTCTTACAAGTCCAGATGTAAAAGCGGTTGATTACGAGGATTTAGAAAAAGATTTGGGACCAGTTGCATCAAATTCTAGAACAAAATCTGATAGAATTAAAGCGGATGCGACACTTTCACCACAAGAAAAAGCAAATCGTTTAAAAGCATTAGACCGTGAATTATTAGGTTCAATTAATAATGAGATAACAAATGCTGAAAAAGCATTAAAATCAAATCCTAATGATCCTGAATTAGCTAGAAAATTAGAAGCTCTTCAAACTGCTAAAACATTAGTTTCTTCTTCATTAGACTTACCAGAAGGAGATGATGGTTCAACTATAATTGCTGATGATTTAGCAAATTCGAGTTCAGGTCAGCAAACGAATTCAAGTTCGAATGATGTTACTAATCAATCGAAAGTTGATTCATCCACATCGATTGAAACTCCTGCTAATCAGACAATCGTTGAAAAGAATGGAGCGACTGAAAATACAAATCAATCTTCTGTTGCTACTGCTAATACACGTATTGAACCATTGGATTCAAAAGGGAAAGAGAGTTTAATTGAAAATGTCAATTCAGCTTATAACGAAACGTTAGCTTCCATTAATTCAAACGGAAATTTATCAGAGACTGAAAAATTAAATCAGTTACAAGCAGCTGATAAATCATTGGTTTCAGCTTTAAATAAAGAAATAGGTTCAGTTGAAGAAGCATTAAAAACGAATCCTACAGATGCACTTTTATTAAACAAGTTAGAAAATTTAAAAACTGTTAGAACAGAAGTTGAAGCTAAAGTAGTTAATAGAGAAAAACAACTTTCTTCTTTAATAGCATCAAATGCTTCGAATCCTGATGTTTCAAGCGCAAAAACAACTTCAAATTCTTCAGATGTAAATACACCAGTAAAATCAAATCAGCCAGAGACACCGAAAGTGTTAGATTCAAAGACTAAAGAATCGTTAATTGAATCTGTTAATTCAACTTATAATGAAAAATTAGCTGAAATTAATTCGAATTCGAATTTGTCAGCAAGTGAAAAATTAAACCAACTTCAACAGCTAGATAAATCATTATTAAACTCTATAGATGAGGTTAGTGCAAGTCTTTCAACTTCTTTGCAGCAAAATCCTGCAAATGCATCTTTATCTAAAAAACTAGCAGATTTGTCTATTGTTAAATCTGAAATTCTAGAAAAAGTAAATACAAGAGAATCTCAAATTGTAACAGCTTCAACTTCAAATCCAACCACTTCTGTAACAACTGAAACTGTTTTAGATTCAAAAGGAAAGGAAACGATAATTGAATCAATTAATTCAACTTATAATGAGCAGGTTGCAGAGGTGAAATCAAATTCTTCACTTTCTGAAAACGAAAAACTGACTCAATTACAACAATTGGATGAAAAACTTGTATTGTCCATAAATAAGCAGATTACATTAAATGAGAATAATTTAAAATTAAATCCTACAGATGAATTAGCAAAAAAGAAAATTTCTGATTTAAAATCTATTCGTTCTGAATTAGAGATCGAAATGGGGAATAGAGAATCTAAATTATCTTCAGATTCTAAATTAGTAACTTCTAATTCAACTTTAGATTCAAAAGGTAAAGAGAATTTAATTGAATCCGTTAATTCTACTTATAATGAAAAAGTAAATCAGATTAATGGGAATAAAAATTTAAGTGAAATTGAAAAATTAAACCAGCTTCAGTTGTTAGATAAGGAATTAGTAGCCAATTTAAACAAAGAAATAGCAAGTGTTTCAAATTCACTTAAAGAAAATCCTTCGGATGCTAATTTGATTAAAAAAGAAACTGATTTAAAAGCTGTTCGAACAGATGTTGAGACAATTATTTCTTCAAGAGAAAATGCATTGTTAGCTTCAAATCAACCTTTATCTGAAAAAGCTAAAAACGATATTATTGATGGATTAAGTCCGATGTATAACGTTAAAGTTGCTGAAATAAAATCGAATTCAAAGTTAGCAGAATCAGATAAGACTGAAGAGTTACAAAAAGCGGATAAAGAGTTAATATCACTTATCAATAAGGAAATTTTAGCTTTAGAAAATAACATTAAAAACAATCCTGATCCTCAGTTAATAAGAGATTTATCAGATCTTAAAAAGGTGAAATCTGAACTTGAATCTCAAATTTCTGCAAGAGAATCTAATTCAACACCAACTTTAAATGCAGTTGCGTTGACATCAAAAGAAAAAGAAGCAATTATTGAGTCAATTAATTCAAAGTACAATGAAAATGTAAGTTCTATAAATTCAAATACTTCGTTATCGACATCTCAAAAATTGGATGAACTTTCAAAATTAGATAAGGGGTTGTTAAATGAGGTTAATTCTGAGTTGAATAAAGTGGAAGCATCTTTAAAAACAGATTCTAAAAACGCTGCTTTATTGAAAAAAGAAATAGATTTAAAAACAATCAAATCAGATTTAGAAACTAAATTAAATTCATCTTCTGAAGTTGCTGTTTCAACTGAAAATACTGCTTTATCTGAAAATGAGAAATCAAATTTAATTGAAAGTATTAATTCAACTTATAATGAAAAAGTAGATGAGATAAATGCTAATTCAATTCTTTCATCAACTGAAAAAACAGCTGAAATTCAAGCTTTAGATAAAGATTTGGTAACTTCAATTGCAAAAGAGATTTCAAAAGTGGAGTCTTCTTTAAAAAATGATCCTTCAAATGAACAATTAAGTAAAAAAGAAGCTGATTTATCAGAGTTGAAATCTGAACTTGATAATAAAATAGCTCAACAAGATATTATTTTAGCATCTGTTAAGAAGCCTATAGATGAGAAGGTAAAAGCGGATGTAATCAAGTCGATAAATTCAAAATATGATAAAACAGTAGCCTCTATAAACAATAACACTGATTTATCTGTTTCTGAGAAATTGAACAAGTTGCAAGAATTGGATTATTCAATAATTGAAGGTTTAAATAAAGAAATCAAATCGATAGAAGAAGCATTAGTGAAAAATCCAAATGACAAAGCATCAGTGAGTCAATTAGAAAATTTAAATGCAGTAAAATCTGAAATCGAAGCTTCAATAGCATCTAGAGAAAGTGTTATAGCTTCTTCTGGTTCAACGATTGATGCAAAAGTCAAATTAGAGTTAATCGAATCTGTTTCTTCTTCATATAACGAAAAAGTATCTGAAATTAAAGGGAATGAATATTTGTTGGACGGAGAAAAATCAATTCAATTACAAGAATTGGATAAAGATTTGTTAACGAAAGTTCAATCAGAAATTCAGTCATTAGAAAAGTCAATTGCAGAAAATCCTACAAATGCTTTAGATAAAAGAAAATTAGAAGGTTTAAAAGCTGTTGAAATTGATGTAGCGAAATCAATTTCAGAAAGAGAAAAGTCTATTTCACCCTCAGATTTAGATCATGCATTAGCTAAAAAGGCAGGTGTAATTGAAAAATTTAGTCCTGACTATAATGAAAAAGTTGAAGAGATAAATGGTCACGCTTTAAATTCACAAGTTCAAAAGTTAGAAGAACTTCAGAAATTAGATCAAGAATTATTGGTTCAGATTAAAGAGCAAGTTAAATTAACAACAACTGCAGCAAAGAAAAAATCGAAAGATCAAGAGTTACAGAAATCAAAAACTGAAATGATTGAATTACAAACTTTAGCTGAAAATGTGATAGAAGAAAGAACTAAAGAAATTGAAATTTTAAAAGCGAATTCGGTTACTGAAAAACAAAAAGAAGATTTAATTTCTGAAGTTAAGCCAGATTACATTTCGAATGTAGATAAAATCAAAGATGCGAAATATGATCATGCTAAAGAATTGCAAGAATTAATTAAAGAAGAACAAAGTTTGGTTACATCGTTGACTAATAATGAAGCAAAAGTAAAATCAGAAGTAACAAAGGCACCTTCAGACGAAGCTTTAAAAACAAAATTAAATGTTGCGATTGCTACTAAATTAGAGAGTCAATCTAAATTAGATGATTTAACAAAACAGGCGATTACCTTAGAAGCTCATGATATTGATCAATCTGCATTATTGGCAAAAGTAGATCCAACATTTGAATCAGAAATACTTTCAATTCAATTATCAAATTCTACTTCAAAATCTTCAGAATTAAAAGCGAGAGAAGTTAAATTACAAGAAAAATTAAATGCGAAAGTTTCTGAAAATGAAAAAAGTTTAGCAAATGAGTTTAACTTAGAAAAAGCTGCTGAAAATCAAATTTTGGTTCAAAAAATCAAGGAAAGTAAAGAGAGAGAGGAGCAATACCAAAATGGTAAAACTTCTGTTCCAACAAATTCTGTAGATCCAAAAGCATTGGCTTTAAGAACTGAGGTTTTAGGAAAGTCAGCAGGTGAATTGGAAAAAGAATACACAGAAATTGATGATTTAAAAGCGCAAGAAAATGTAGTGAATGCTTATACAGATGTATTAAAATCGAAGATTGAGAAAAATAATTCAGATTTAGCATCAAATCCTCAAGATCAAAATTTAAAAGATCAAAAAACAATTTTGGATTCAGAATTGAAAATAGCTGATATTAAGTTGAAAAAAATAGTCGCTAAAATAAATGATCTTGAAAATTCAACTGAAAATTCTGTATTGACTAGTCCTGAATTGAAAGCACTTATTGATAAAGAGAATTTGTTGAAAGAACAATTGGCAAATCCAGCATTGACTAAGAAAGAGAAATCAGCTTTAGAAAAAGAATTGAAAAAAGTTCAAGTTGATAAAAGCATAGAGTCAAATAAATTAATTTCTGAGAATTTGACTGTTCGTAAAGCAGATAACGAAACAAAATCGGCACAATTACAAAAATTAGCGAGTACATCTGAGATTTCAAAAGTAAATGCAGATTTAGCAGATTCTCAAAATGAAAGATTGACTAAAGAAGCTGATGCTTTAATTGCTAAATCTGATAAAACGAAAAATCCAATTGCCAAAAATGAATTGTTAACTCAAGCAATTGAAAAACAATCCCAAGCAGATGAAATTGTAGTAGCCGCTTTAGAAGAAAATGTAACAAAAGCAGCTATTCAAGATAAAGTAATGACGTTGGATTCTGAAGAAGAATTAGAAGAGAAAAAACGTAATTATACTGTTGAAATTGAAGAAATTGATAAGCAAGTAGGTGAACTTGAAACTCAGATTGCAGGATTAAAACCTAAAAAAGCAGTAGCACTAGTTGAGAAAAAAGATGCATTGGTTTCTGAAAAATCATTAATTGAAAAACAATTGGAAGAAATTGAAAGACAATTAACTGAAATTGCTGTAGCTCCAAAAGCTCCAAAAACAGTAAGTGAAAAAGCATTAGAGCAACCAGTTACTTTTGGTGAAGAGAAACAATTAATTGCCTCAAAAGAGTATTTAGAATATTCAATTAATGCGAACAAAGCATTGAGAATTGAAAAACAAATTGCTGAAACAGAAGTTGTATTGACACAAAAACGTCAGTCAGCTAAAGAAACGATAAGCATGTCGTTAGATAAGACTTCAAATGTATCAGAGGCGGAAGTGACACAAAGTGTTGATAATGTTAAAATTGTAGAGGAAGAACTTAAGAAGTTAACGGCAGAATTGGAGGAAAAACAAAAAATTGCAAACGATGTTTTAGCGAAAAATTCAACTACCGCTCTTCAAATGCAGAATTTAGTTAAAAGAGGTGTTGAACCAGAATTCAATGAGAATTTAGCATTAATTGAACAACAAAGAACACCTGCTGTTGGCTTAAAAGTAGTAGAAGCTTCAACTCCGATTAATACTTATTCAGCATCAAATCCAATTCCTGTAAATATTAAAAATCCTGCAGGTTTAGTTTATAGAATTCAAGTTGGCGCATTCTCTAAACCAATACCTCAAGACATGTATAAATCTTTTAACCCTGTGTCTGGAGAAAAATTGGCGAGTGGTGTAACGAGATATATGGCTGGTTATTTCAATAATAGTAAAACTGTAGATGAAGCTTTTTCTCAAGTAAAAGCATTAGGATATGCAGATGCATTTATTGTAGCTTATTGTGATGATGAAAGAATTGCTTTGGCTGATGCTCGTAAATTAGAGTTGTCAGGTCAATGTATTTCGACAGATAGTAGAGAGTTTGTTATTGCAATGGCAAAAACACCAGTTTCTAAAGAAACGAATACAAATGACTTATCATACAACGATGCACCAGGTGCAGCAAAAGCGATACCAGCAGAAGCTCATTTAGGATTGTTTTATACTGTGCAAGTAGGGGTATATAACAAACCAGCAACACCACATCAATTAAAAAACATCGATCCAATAGTTTCGAAACGATTACCAAATGGACAAATTCGCTATTCAACTGGAATGTTTAGTTCTGTTGATGCAGCTAAACCTAAAAAAGATGAGGCAAGAGGAAAAGGTGTAAAAGATGCATTTGTAACTGCTTATTATAAAGGTGAGCGTTTGACATTGTCTCAAGCTTCTCAATTATTGAAACAAAAGGGAGAAGGTATTTTAGAGAAAATTGATACTGAACTTTTGGCTTCTGTTAGTAATAAGGAAACTGTAAAGGCTGAGGTTGCTAAAACAACTCCAAAAGTAACAACAACTAAAGAAGAAGTTTCAGCTTACAATAAAGCACCAGGAGCTGTTCCTGCAAAAGCAGTTGAGGCGCATTTAGGCTTGTTCTTCACAGTTCAGATAGGTGTATACAGCAAACCAGCAACTTCAAAACAATTGAATTTTGTGACGCCTTTGATTACTAAAAAATTACCAAATGGTCAATTACGTTATTCTTCAGGTATGTATTCTTCAATCGAAGCAGCAGAACCAAAACGTAAGGAAATATTAGAAAAAGGAGTGAAACATGCATATGTTACTGCATACTATAAAGGAGAACGTATAACTATTGCTGAAGCAAAAGAATTGTTGTCGACAAATGGTGACTCAATTTTAGAAAAATTAGATAAATAGATTTGAGTGTAAACTTTTATTGGTTTACCTTTGTATAAAATAGATTAATAGGATGACACAAACTGAAATTTGTACTGAAGAATTATTATTAGAGGAATTAATTGATCAAAAAGATTTAATTGTATTCAACGATGATGTAAATTCATTTGATCACGTAATTGCAACTTTAATAAAAGTTTGTAAGCACACTGAAATTCAAGCTGAGCAATGTACTTGGATTATTCATCACAATGGTAAATGTCAAGTGAAAAGAGGAATGTACGAGAAGCTTGAACCAATGTGTACAGCTTTATTGGAGAGAGGTCTTTCTGCTGAAATTCAATAATTTTAACTAGAAATTAATTTTAAATTAAGATAGGTTTAATTTTTTACTTTAAAAAAGCTTTTAAAAAGTTGTATAAAAGAAAAAAGTCACTATCTTTGCACCACGAAAAGGCTCCGTAGCTCAACTGAATAGAGCACTACATTACGGCTGTAGAGGTTTTAGGTTTGAATCCTAACGGGGTCACAATAAAAGCGAGAACAAAGTTCTCGCTTTTTTTTTGTGCTATTTTTCTATTTTGAGAGGAAAATAATTATTTTTTAGATATAAGTATTGAATGTTAAGTGTAAATGTTTCAAAATGCGATAATTAGAAATTAACTCTATTTTTTCATGTCTAAAAGTTACGACAATTCATTTTTTATTCGATAAAAACGTATTAAAAATCGATAAAAACTCTAATTTGTTCATTTAATGGTATTTATTGAAACCTTTTTTCATATATTAAGTTTAACTAGATATAACATTTAATAATTGGAAAATATGAAAAGATCATTACTTATAGTTGCCTTGATGTTTTTAAGTACAACTATGTTTGCCCAGGAAAAAGATAAAAAAACGATCTTGAAAGAAGATAAAGAGACTTTAAAGGCTGATAAAGCAGAAATTAAAAAAGACGCTGCAGAATTGAAAGCAGATGAAAAAGCGTTAGCTAAAGCGAAGGCTGATAAAAACAAGGAGGAAGAAGCTAGATTAAAAGAAAAAATGAAAGCTGACAAGGAAAAAATGAAGGCTGATACAAAACATTTAAAAGCAGATGATTCTAAAATGAAGAAAGATGCTAAAATGAAAGAAGAAAAGCCTGCTAAGAAATAATCTTCAAAAATCGAAGAATTTAAAGTCGCCCCAATGTTGTGGCGACTTTTTTGTTTTAATGTAGTTACAAAGATTCAGTTTCTTTCTTATATTTGTTTTACTAAAAAAATTGAAATTGGCAAATAAGATAAAATTTGGAACGGATGGCTGGAGAGCGATTATCGCTGAAGAGTTCACTGTTGAAAATGTAGCGAGAGTAGCTCTTGCAACAAGTGTTTGGGTAAAAGAAAATTTCGAAAAGCCTAGTATTGTTATTGGTCACGACTGTCGTTTTGCAGGTGAACTATTTGTAAATACTGCTACGAAAGTTTTTATTAGTCAAGGTATTCAAGTGAAATTAGCAAGGAATTTTATTTCTACTCCGATGATTTCATTGGCTTGTGTTCAATTAAAATGTTCTTTAGGTGTAGTTATGACTGCAAGTCATAATCCACCAGAATACAATGGATATAAGTTGAAAGGACATTTTGGAGGACCACTTTCTCCAGAACAAGTTCAAGAAATAGAAGATATTATTCCTGAATCGGTTTCTCTAAATTGGGAATCGGTTTCAATTGAGGACGCGATAAAAGCAGGAACTGTTGAAATTGTTGATTTAGAAACAAGATATGTTGAACATGTAGAGGCAAATTTTGATTTAGAAGCAATTAAAAATTCAGGATTACGCTTTGCTTATGATGCAATGTATGGAGCTGGACAAAATGTTTTAAAACGCATTTTACCTAACACACATTTTATTCATTGTGAGTATAATCCGTCATTTTATGGACAAGCTCCAGAACCGATCGAGAAAAATCTTAAAGAATTAGAAGCATTTATTAAAGCCGATGGCAATATCGATTGTGCTTTAGCTACTGATGGAGATGCTGATCGAATCGGTCTCTATAATTCAAGAGGTGAGTTTGTAGACTCTCATCATATTATTCTTTTGTTGATGCACTATTTAGTGAAATACAAAGGAATGAAAGGAAAGGTGGTTACTGCTTTTAGTACTACTCCACGTGTTAAAAAATTAGCAGATCATTATAATTTAGATAGTGAAGTTGTTAAAATTGGATTCAAATACATCGCTAGTATGATGGTTGAACAAGATGTTTTAATTGGTGGAGAAGAATCTGGTGGGATTGCTGTAAAAGGGCATATACCTGAAAGAGATGGTATCTGGATGGGATTAATCGTATGGGAGTTTATGGCGAAGTCTGGAAAAACATTGGATGATTTAATTAACGAAGTTTACGATATCGTTGGAGGTTTTAAATTCGAAAGAAGTGATTTACATATTACAGAAGAGTTGAAACAATCTATCATAGCAAAATGTAAAGATAATTCATATGAGTCTTTTGGAACTTACAAAGTGGATGAGGTGAAAACAATTGATGGTTTCAAATATTTCTTTGATGAAAATCGTTGGATGATGATTCGTCCTTCAGGAACAGAGCCCGTTTTGAGAACATACGCAGAAGCACCAACTATGGAAGAAGTTCGTACGATTCTAAAAATGACAGAAGAAACGATTTGTAAATAATTTCGTTTTTAAATAAATTTTAAACCGTACAAATCTCTTTTAATTGAGTATGTACGGTTTTTTTTTATAAGTTAATAACATAATAGTATGGCAGGTTCATCAATCGGAACAATTTTTAAACTCACTACATTTGGTGAATCTCATGGTATCGCAATCGGAGGTGTAATCGATGGAGTACCTTCTAATATTACTATTGACTTTGAATTTATTCAAAATGAATTAGATAGAAGAAAGCCGGGGCAATCAGCAATTGTTACTCAACGAAAAGAATCGGATAAAGTTCAATTTTTATCAGGTATATTTGAAGGAAAAACGACTGGTGCACCTATTGGTTTCTTGATACCAAATGATGATCAACGATCAGGTGATTATTCACATATAAGTGATTCTTTTCGTCCTTCACATGCCGATTTTACCTATGAAAAAAAATATGGTCATCGAGATTATAGAGGAGGAGGCCGATCAAGTGCTCGTGAAACTGCTTGCCGTGTAGTTGCTGGTGCTATTGCAAAACAAATTTTGTTAAATCAAAATATTAAAATTCAAGCTTTTGTAGATCAAGTGGGGAGTATTCAACTGTCTACAGAAGAACTATTAAATGTGAATTATGATACCATTGAAAAAAATCCTGTAAGATGTCCAATTCCTTCTAAAGCGTTGGAAATGGAAGAGTTAATTCGAGAAGTGCGAAAAGAGGGAGATACAATTGGTGGATGTGTTCGATGTGAAATTAAAGGTGTTCCTGTTGGTTTAGGAGAACCAATTTTTGACCGTTTAAATGCTGATCTGGGTAAGGCTATGTTATCAATCAATGCTGCTAAAGGCTTTGAATATGGTTCTGGTTTTTCTGGCGTTAGCTTGCGAGGTTCACAGCATAACGATGTTTTTATTGAAGATGGTACGACGGCAACGAATCATAGTGGAGGTATTCAAGGCGGAATTTCCAATGGTATGCCGATTTATTTTAGAGTAGCTTTTAAACCAGTTGCGACAATTGTTCAAGAGCAAGATTCGATTGACAAATACGGGAATAAAATTCTTGTAACAGGAAAAGGAAGACATGACCCATGTGTAGTGCCAAGAGCAGTACCGATTGTAGAGTCAATGGCTGCAATTGTTTTATTGGATTTTGTTTTGAGGAATAATGCGAGAATTTAATTGATTTAATGGAGAATATTCAATCATTTATCAAAACTTTTTTAAATCACAAGTATTTTCTTGTCATCATTGTTTTTTCCTGTCTCTATACTCAATTTACGGAAAGTGACAGATATTTCGGTTGGACGAATCCTGAAAATACAGTGCCAGAGCATACTCTTACAATCGATTCGGATGGTTCTGGTTATTATGCATATTTACCTCAATGGTTTATATATCCTGATTCTCCACATTTTTCTTTTGTTCCAAAAATCTGTAAAAAATATAATTCTACCAAATTTGCTTCGGGTTTGCATATTGGTCAAAATGAAGGGTATAGTAAATATTTTATTGGTACTTCTATTTGTATTTCTCCATTTTTTTTGACAATTCATTTAATAAAGAGAATTGAAGGTGAGGATTTTGATGGATATTCTAAATCTTATCAGTTTTCTATTTTTATTGCAGCTTTATTTTATTCTTTAGTAGGAATTATTGGTTTAATAAAGCTTTTAAAGCTGTTCAAGCTTTCGAATTCCGTTATCGCTTTAATGGTTGTTTTTACATCTAATGGTACGAGTGTTAATTTTTATGCTTCTTTCAATCCTGCATTTTCACATATTTATTCATTTTGTGCTATTACTTGGTTTTTGTATTATTCCAAAAAATGGGTGAGTACAGGTCAATCAAAATATGTTATTTACCTTGGATTTTTATTAGGATTTATTTTTTTAATCCGTCCAACTAACATTTTTATCATTTTAATTATTCCTTTTTTATTTAATAATTCTTTTGAATTTAAAACATCTGTAATTGAGTTAGTTAAAAATAATAAATCGAAAATATTAATTTCATTTTTACTTTTTTCAGGATTGGTTTTTTTACAATTTTTCAATGTGCATAGTCAAATTGGTAAATGGACTTTAAACACTTATTCAAATGAACATTTTGATTTTTTATTGAGTCCTAAATGGTTCGAAGTGCTATTTGGTTATGGAAAAGGATTCTTTGTTTATAATCCAATTCTAATTTTGTTATTACCAGCGATTGTATTGGGTCTTATTAAGCGAACTTATTTGATATTTGGATTTTTATTGTTCTTTATCGTGATTACTTATCTTACTTCTTCTTGGTGGTGTTGGTGGTACGGTGGAGGATTAGGAATGCGACCTTTTGTTGATTTTACCAGTTTATTTATTTTAATAATAGCATTGTTTTATAATTCAATTCATACTGTGGTAAAATCGTTCGTTTTTTTATATGCTGTGTGTGTGATTTATTTTTATCAAATACTTCAAATACAGTTCAATAAGAATATATTGCATTATGATTTAATGACCAAGGAGAAATTTTGGAGTATTTTCTTGAAAACTGATAATCGATTTTGTTGGATGACTCATTTTGAAGAATATCATATAATAGGAAACCATCCTAAAAATGAAATTAAATTTAAACCGAATTTATACACTATGACTTTTGAGTCAGTAGATCCAATAATGACTTTTATACCTCATAAAAATTGGTCTGGTAATAAAATTGGAGTCCGTATAGATGGGGAATTGTATTTGACAAATCCTGAAAGTAATCCATGCTTTGTTCAGTTTTTATATAAAGGTGGAAAAATGATAAAGCAAATAGATCAAATAATAGGAAATAGAATCGATGGACTTCATCAATTTTATTCTTTCTCAAAAGATTATATTGATACGATTAGATACAATGAAATCGATTCAATTCAATTTACTATGACAAAAGGATACCCCAATACTAAGGTGAAAGATTTGAAATGTACGTTTTATTCACTTCAATAAGAAGTTTCTTACTTAGACTTTTTTATCTTTGCTAAAAATTCAATAATATGATTCAACGTATACAGACAGTTTACCTTTTATTGTCAATTATTTTGTTGTCAATAGTAAGTTTTGGAACACCAATTTTTTATTTAATTGGGACTAAAATATATGAATTTACAGCTTTTGGTGTATTTGATACAATCAAAGTTGAAGGTTCAAAAGCTTATGCTAATTATCCATTGTACTTAATCAGTTTGTTAGCTGTGGTTTTACAAATTGTAGCTATTTTCTCTTTTAAAGATTTAAAACGTCAAGGGTTATTAGTTAAAATAGCTGGTCTTTTGAATGTGCTGATAATTGCTGCTATAATTACCTTCTATTTTATGCATTCGAATCCTGTTGAAAATGAGGTGACTACTGTTCAAATTGGAAATGGCTTCTACCTTATTTCATTATCTTTAATAGGTATTCTTCTTGCCAATAATGGCATAAAACGCGATAAAAAATTGATTGATTCTTTGAATCGTCTTCGTTAATAAATGAATCTTCTTTCTGTAGAAAATATCACCAAAACGTTTGGTGCAAGAATTATATTTAAAGATTTGACGTTTGGTGTAGACCAAGGTCAAAAAGTTGCTATCGTAGCGAAAAATGGGAGTGGTAAAACAACTCTTTTACGATGTTTGATTGGCGCTGATCAAGTGGATGAAGGTCGAATTGTATTCAGAAATGGCTACCGTGTTGCTTTTATGGAGCAATCTGAAAATTTAGATGAAACACATTCCATAATGGAAGAAGTGTTTTCTCACGATTTACCTGAATTACAAGCTGTTAAAGCATATAATGTTGCGATGCTTTCTGGCGATGAAAAACTGATTGAAAATTCTTTCGAAGCGATTACAGAGTTAAATGCTTGGGATACAGAAAATAAGGTACACCAAATTTTAGCAAGTTTAAAATTAGAAGATACATCTCAATTAATTTCTAATCTTTCTGGAGGTCAAAAAAAACGTGTTGCTTTAGCGAAAGTATTGATTGGAGAACCTGATTTCTTAATATTAGATGAGCCAACAAATCATTTAGATTTAGATATGATTGAATGGTTGGAGGAATATCTTTCAAAATCAAAATCTACTATTTTAATGGTGACGCATGATCGTTATTTTTTAGAAGTTGTATGTGATACAATTTTAGAAATGGAAGATCAAACGATTTATAAATACAAAGGAAATTTTTCATATTACCTTGAGAAAAAGGCAGAACGTCAAGAACAATTAGGTTCTACAATCGATAAAGCGCGTAATACAATGCGTAAAGAGTTAGATTGGATCAGACGTCAACCAAAAGCACGTGGTACAAAGCAAAAAGCACGTGTAGATTCATTTCAAGATTTAAAAGCAGTTGCATCTCAAAATATTAATGAAGATGAATTAGAAATTCCAATTAAAATGGAACGTCTTGGTTCAAAGATAGTTGAGATTCATAAAATGAATAAGTCTTTTGGAGATAAAAAAATCATCAATGATTTATCGTATGTTTTCAAACGTCAAGAAAGAGTAGGTATTGTTGGTAATAATGGGACAGGAAAATCTACTTTTTTAAACATGATTCAAGGTTTTGAAGAGTTGGATAAAGGAACGGTTTCTGTTGGGGATACAGTTGTTTTTGGATATTTCAACCAAGAATTGATTCAAGTAGATGAAGATAAAAAAGTAATTGATGTCATTCGTGATATTGCTGAATATATTCCTTTAGAAAAAGGAAAAACAATGACTGCAGCAAACTTTTTGGAAAAATTTTTATTTCCAAGGGATATGCAGTACAATTACGTGTATAAATTAAGTGGGGGAGAGAAACGTCGTTTAAAATTGATGACCGTTTTAATGAAAAACCCTAACTTCTTAATATTAGATGAGCCAACAAACGATTTAGATATTTTTGTGATGAGTGTTTTGGAAGATTATCTTCGAAACTTTCAAGGATGTTTAATTGTGGTTTCTCACGACCGTTATTTCATGGATAAAATGGTAGACCATTTATTTGTTTTTGATGGTTCAGGAGAAATTAAAGATACATTTGGTAACTATACGATTTACCGTCAAAAAATGGCGCAACAGTTGAAAGACGACAAAAAAGCAACAGTTATAGCAACTCCAATTGAAGAAGTGAAAGTTGTTAAAAACGACAAGCCCGCAGAAAAACGAAAAATGAATTTCAAAGAGAAAGTGGAATTCAAAAATATGGAAGGGGATATCGAAAAATTAGAAGCAGAAAAAGCATTGTTAACCGATAAACTTTCGGATTCATCGCTTTCTAATGTTGAATTAATGAATGCAGGTAATCGTTTAGGAGAAGTAATAAAAGAATTAGAAGCGAAGTCTGATCGTTGGTTAGAATTAGCGGATATGGATGTGTAATATTTTTTTTGGTCTGTATTTTTATCATTTATCGGTGATTATTGGTTTGGTTTTTTATTATTTACAATTATTTATTGGTTTGTATTTTTATCATTTCTTTAACTTATTCAATTCAGAAGTCAATTTTTCAATCTCTTTTTGTTGAAGATTTAGTTTGTTGATTATTTCACTCAATTGTTGATGTGTCACATTTTCAGGATACCTATTTTTAGGGTCTTGAATCAATTGATCTGTAGAGTCATCAAGAGGTAAAAGAGATTGTAAAGAAACACCTAAAATTTTAGCAATAGCATTTAATCGAACAACAGTTAATTCTGTAACACCTCTTTCTATATTAGAATAAGAAGCAACAGTAATACCTAATTCATCAGCCATATTTTGTTGACTCAAACTTTTCATAAGTCGTGTCATTCGTATACGTTCTGCTAACTTTTCTTTCATACTCTAAAATTACTTCTATCAAATTGTATTTAATTTTAGTTTAATACAGATTGTTTCTAGTTTAACTAAAATATTTTTATCTTTGCTTCGCTTTTAGATAATCTAACTACTTGTTTATACGATTTAACCAATGAATTATAATCTAGAATTGTTATTTGTAAGCAAAGCTTTTTTCTTGGGCTTGAGAATAAAGAAAGGTGGAATCGAAAAACCTTAAGAGTAGAAAGTTATTTGTAAATTTTAAAAAGTGTAGATCAACACTATAAAAACGGAAAACTATTATGAAAAAAAGATTAAATTTTTTACTAATTGTTTTATTAGGGGTTTTTGTTTCTTGTCAAAAGCAACCAACTGCACTTTTTTCAACTGATAAAACGGAATATTCACCTGGAGAGCAAATTATATTGACAAATACTTCAATTGATGCGAAAAGTTACATATGGACTATTTCTGATGGTCAATCATCAGTAGAAAAAAACTTAATTTATAATTTAAATTCAAATCAGTCAGAAGGGATACTCACATTTACATTAAAGGCTTTATCTAGAACAGGTAAAAAAGTTAGTTATGCAACTAAAAATGTGACGATTAAAAAAGCTACAGGAAATGTTACTTTTTGGCAAATTACAAATAGTGGTTATGATATTACAGTCGTTACAATAGATGGTGTTTCCTCAAATATTACTGATGAATATCCTAGCGTCCCATCAGCTTGTGGTGTAGCAGGTTGTGCAGTTTTTAATAATATTTCGGTTGGGAACCATACTTTTTCAGCTACAGATGGAACATATACATGGAATGGTACAGTTAGTATAACAAAAGATGGTTGTACTAAATTTCAATTGAAATAAATTTATTTTTATTGTAGGTGTAGTATATCTTCTATGCCTACAATAGAAATTAAAATCAACTAACCTCATAAACATTCCCGTCCTCAACCACTTCAACATTTTCAAAAATCGTTTTAGCTTCTGCGGTATGCTCATTTCCATTTTCAAATCGGGCGCTTAAATGACCTAAAATCAATTTTTTAGCATTTGCTTTTACCGCAATTTTAGCAGCATCCATTGCCGTAGAATGAAACGTTGCTTTAGCTCTTGCTCTATGGATTTCTGTAAATGTAGCTTCATGATATAGTAAATTTACATTTTCAATATGAGGTATAACAGTCTCTAAATAAGCGGTGTCTGAACAGAAAGCATACGAGCGAGTAGGAGGGGAAGGAATTGTATATTCTTCGAAATAATGCGTTTCTCCATTTTCATCAATTACATTTTCTCCATTTTTGAATTTAGGGATAAAGGTAATTGAAAGTCCATCTGCTTTAAAAGCATCACCTAATAGAGAATATTCTTTTTGTTTCTCCTTGATAATGAATCCATTGGTAGGAATTCGATGTTTCAAAGGGAAAGTATGAATTTCAATTAGTTTGTCTTCGAAAAGTAATCCAGGTGTTTTTCCATCTAAAGGGACAAAGGTTAATCCGAAATCCAAACGTGCACCTGCAATTTCCAATTGACTTTTAATAATTTCTTCTAAACCAATTGGACCGTAAATTGTGATTCCTGAATCCCTTCCCAATAAATGCATGGTACTTAACAATCCAACTAAACCAAAAAAGTGGTCACCGTGTAAATGAGAAATTAAAATATGTGAAATACGTTGAAATTTAACACCGTATTTGCGCATTTGCATTTGAGTTCCTTCACCACAATCAATTAAAATGTGGCGATTATTACACTCGATGTATTGAGAAGTTGGATTTCTAGAAAAAGTAGGTAATGCGGCTCCAGAGCCTAAAATGGTAACTGTGAAATTCACATTTCAATTACTTTGGTAGCTTCTTCCTGCGTATTAGATAATAAAAGAACTTTATCCAATTGAGCAATTTGAATCACCTTAAAAACACTTGGTTGAAGTCCACAAAGTACAAATTTTCCATTTGTGTCTTTGCATAAACGATTTCCAGTTAATATTGAACTTAAACCAGAAGAATCACAATATTTTGTAGAAGATAAGTCTAAAATAATATTGTTAACACCTTTTTTATTCAATTCTAACAATTCATTTTTTAATTCCGTCGCATTAATTGCTGTTAACTTTTCAGCATTAAACTTGATGATGGCATTAAGCTTGTTTTGTGTAGTTTGAAAATCCATTATTGTGTGTTTAAGACAAATATAATTAAAATTATTGACGTTCAATTTTTGAAGCCAATAAATATATGACAGACATTCTTATTACTACCCCGTTTTCTACTTGTTGAAGTATAACTGACTGTTTAGAATCTGCTACATCACTCGTGATTTCTACCCCTCTGTTGATTGGTCCAGGATGCATTACAACAATTTCTTTTGAAAGTGAATCTAAAATTTCTTTCGTTAATCCAAATTGCATGGAGTATTCACGTAATGATGGAAAGTATTTAATATCTTGACGTTCTAATTGAATGCGAAGCATATTCGCAACATCGCACCATTCAAGAGCTTTAATTAAATTATGTTCAACTTTAACACCTAATTCGTGTATATATTTAGGTATTAATGTGGTAGGACCGCAAACCATTACTTCAGCACCTAATTTTTGAAGGCAATAAATATTTGAAAGCGCAACTCTAGAATGTAAAATATCACCAACGATTACTACTTTTTTACCTTCAACAGAACCTAGACGTTCACGAATTGAGTAAGCATCTAAAAGCGCTTGAGTAGGGTGTTCGTGAGTACCGTCACCAGCATTAACAACTTTCGCATTGATGCGTTCAGATAAAAATTTAGCAGCACCAGGATTAGGATGTCTCATTACAACCATATCCACTTTCATGGCTAATATGTTATTTACAGTATCTATTAACGTTTCTCCTTTTTTAACCGAACTACTTGAAGCGCTAAAATTGATCACATCAGCAGAGAGTCTTTTTTCAGCAAGTTCGAAAGACAAGCGTGTTCTAGTAGAATTTTCGAAAAATAAGTTAGCGATAGTCATATCTCTTAAAGAAGGTACTTTCTTAATCGGTCTATTGATTACTTCTTTAAAACTATCTGCAGTTTTGAATATTAATTCGATATCTTGACGTGTAAGGTCTTTAATTCCGGTAAGGTGTTCGACGCTTAAATTATCCATTGTTTTCCGGTGTATACAATACTATTTTATCTTCTCCTTCAATTTCTTTCCATTCTACTGATACACGTTCAGAAATTAACGTGTCAACAGTTGCTCCGATGTAATCAGCTTGGATTGGTAAATCTCTTCTGAATCGTCTGTCTATTAGTGTAAGGAGTTCAACTTTCTGTGGTCGTCCGTATGCTAAAAGTGCATCTAATCCAGAACGAATAGTTCTACCTGTGTACAATACATCATCAACTAATACTACCTTTTTATTTTCGATAGCAAAATCAATATTTGTTGCACTCGGAATGATTGGTTTTTCTCTTCTTCTAAAATCGTCTCTGTAGAAAGTGATATCCAAATTTCCACACACAATTTCTTTTTGAAGTATCGACTCTAATTGTGTTTTTAAACGTGCAACAACATTGACTCCTCTAGGTTGAAGACCAATTAAAACTGTATTTGAAAAATCGTTGTGAGATTCGATGAGTTCGTAGCAAAGACGATTAAGGGTCAGTTCAAAATGTCTTGTATTAAGAATGATTTGCTTTTCCATCGAGACAAATATAGTGAAAAATTATATTGAAATTTCAGAGTGAAATAGTTTTTTTTAATCAATCTTTTAGATCAATATTATTTATTTAAATAGAGGTTGAAATTTAGAACAGAAATTGATAGATGGTGTTATGTTTACTCGAAAAATCGTTGGTTCAGATCTTTGAATTTTGTAATTCCTTTGAAATACCTTGCCCACAAAATACTAGCCTTATACAATCCTTTTAAATTGACATTTGTAGCAGTCTTTTTTATCTCTTTTCGTTGTTTTAATAATATAGGTAAACGATAATACATTGCCATGTGTGCATTGAATACACTTTTGAAATTTTGAAATTCTCCTCTTATTAAAAAACGAATTGCTGCAATTCCATCTAAAAGCATTCGATAGGTTAACTTAAAAAATAAGATGCCTTCATGATTTTTGACAATCATAAATAAGCTATTTCGGAAGTTTAAATATAATTTTTTTGGAGAATTGTAAGCTAATGTTCCGCCACCAACATGATAAATTGTAGAAGTAGGGACTACCATAAATTTATAGCCTAATTTTTTAATTCTCCAGCACATATCTATTTCTTCCATGTGAGCGAAAAAATATTCATCTAAACCACCCACTTGATGATAGACTTCTGAACGAATCATTAAAGCTGCGCCTGTAGCCCAAAAAACCTCTATTTCTCCATCGTATTGCTGTTCGTCATTTTCAAATTTTTCAAGAATTCGACCACGACAAAAAGGGAAATAATTTCGATCTAAAAAACCTCCAGATGCTCCAGCATGTTCAAATTGATTTTTAGTTGAAAAAGATAATACTTTTGGTTGACATCCAGCAACAGTAGGGTCTTTCATTTTTTCGTATAGAGGAGTTACCCAATTAGGTGTAACTTCAATATCACTATTTAATAGTATGTAAAACTCTGCTTGAATTTGTTTTAAAGCATCATTATATCCTTTAGCAAATCCTCCGTTTTCATCATTGATGATTATTTCAATAGAAGGAAAATTTTCAAGTACAAATTCTACGGAGTCATCTGTTGAAGCATTATCAGCTAGAATAATTCTACAATTGCTTGAATTAGAAATAATAGTAGGCAAAAACTGCTCTAAATATTTTTTCCCATTCCAATTAAGTATTACAATTGCTACGTTTTCCAAACTTTTAACTTTCTATTGAGGGCAAATGTACATAACTTTTAACAATTCGCTAAAACTTTACGATTTACACTTATAATCTTAAACTCAAACTTAACTTTAATCTTAATTTCTAAAAAAAATCAATATTGTTTGAAGTTAGTCTTACTATGATCACCATAGTTGTTGTCAACATTTTGGTTAGGATCATCAATAGTACCATTTGTTGTATTTCGTTTGTTTAGAGCTAGTTGCCAGCTCTGATTTTTAAGCTCTCCAATCATGTCAGAATGTAATAATCGGTAAGCCTTGTTTACTAAATCGGGATTGTAGAAAATAAATTGTTTGTTACTAAATTTTCCTATTTTGTTGTATTGCCAAATTTCATAAGGGTATTCTGTAGCAGAAACTTCTCTTTCTAGTACTGTAGTTGGTGGGCCATATTGTAAGTAAACTCTCCCTCTATCAGTTTCGAATCCAGCTTGGAAATTATTTTTGTATAGAGTTTCAATCATCAATACTTGAGCTTTATATTTCATCCATCCTTCATACGGGTTCTTATTTGCTGTCGCCGACCAGAAAGCTTGAATGTGTTGTCTAGCGCTTTCGTTATTTTTAGATCTTAATATTGATAATATATTTTTCACTTCACTTGCGCTCGAAATTGGAATTAAACTAGCTAAATAAAATGCGACACTATCATCAGTAATTGATGCTTGAAAAGCAGGGTCTATAATTTGGTAAGCTGGATTTATATAAGCATCTATTTCATTACTTCTCTCGAAGGAATAAGAAGCACTGGCAACTTCTTTCATTTCTTTATCAATAATTGAATAAATTAAAGAGTAATTACCAGTAGGTATAGATAAGATGTCGACAGATCTTAAAAAAGGTACAACTTTACCTGTTTTATGTCTTGTGAAAATAGGTTCTACCATTTCTTTTTGAGATTCTTGATCAATGATGGTTTGTTTTATACCAAATACACTATCTTTTAGTAAATTAGAGTTGTAGATTTCAAAATAAACAGGAAGTCTAGTTAATTCATACGAATAAAATGTTGAGAAATTTGGAATCATTGTATAGCCAGATTTGTAAAAAATGGATGTTTCATCACCACCTTTTAAAACACTTTCAGATACTTGAATGTCAGAAGTTGAAATTTTACCATCAAAAGCATCTATAGTAAAAGGACTTGAAGCTTTTACACTTTCTCCTGGAGAATTAATATCTTTTAATTCGATGGATAAGTTGTATTTTCCTGGTTTAAGCGCATATCTTCTCAAGTCGAAGAAATCATTAATCACACTGTCTCTCATTATTTGAGATTTAAGTCTGTAGCCTTCATGAATTACGATAGAGTCATTCTTTTTAATGTCTAAATTAATTACAACTTCACTTTGAAGTCCATTTTCTACTTTCAAATATTTTAGACTACTTCCCACAAATTGCAATTGAACTTCGACGTAATCTCCAATTGAAGGTGCAAAGAATTGTTTTGTATCTAAATAAGCTCTTATTTTTTGAGTCTGTCCAAAAAGTAAGCTTGTCAGTGAAATAAATATGACTAGAATGATGTTTTTCATCTTAAATAATTTGAATTCGGTAAAGTTACGAAACGATTTCGCTCAAAAAAACGATTGTTTATAAATTGATTCAATGGTCGATAATTTAATTTAAAGTAACTGAAAATCAATATTAACTGATAAATATCAAGGATGATTTAAAATAAATTTTATAATTTTTTAATAAAATACTTGCAAATAGAGAAAGTATTATTAATTTTGCACCGTCCGGAGAGATGGCAGAGCGGTTGAATGCACCGGTCTTGAAAACCGGCGTACCGAGAGGTATCGGGGGTTCGAATCCCTCTCTCTCCGCTGATAAAACCGTAAATAGTTGTTTTAAAACTGTTTACGGTTTTTTTTTACATGTATAATTCTTATTATCTTTTAATATTTGTTTAAATGACAAATTCCATTCAACAGAAACACGATCCATTTGCAGTGTTAAGAGTAAAAGAATTTAACTTCTTTTTGACCAATAAATTTTTCTTTACATTAGGTATTCAAATGCAAAGCGTTATTGTTGGTTGGCAAATTTATGCTTTGACGAAAGATGTTTTTGCTTTAGGGATGATCGGTTTAGCGGAAGCGATTCCATTTATAGCTGTTTCCTTGTTTTCGGGGCACGTGGCGGATCATTTTGATCGAAAGAAAATTATCTTGTTATTTACTTTCTTATTATTAGTAGCAACTGGAATTCTATTTTATTTCACCCTCAACACCTCTGCCGTTTTAAAAGCGTATGGAACACTTCCTATTTTCATCATCATTGGATTCGTGGGAGTGATAAGAGGTTTTTTATCGGCTGCTTTTCCTTCTATTATGTCTCAAATTGTACCGAGAGTACTATATAGTAATGCGGCAACTTGGAATAGTACCGTTTGGCATATCGCTTCGGTTGTTGGTCCGGCAAGTGCAGGATTTTTAATATCAATCAGTTATGAAACAGCTTATATTATTGATATTCTATTAATTGCAATTTCATTTTTGGCTTTTTTGTTCATAAAATCTAAACCTATTCCTGTTAAAGAAAAAGTAGAATCTTTGTTTGAGAGTTTATCAGCAGGAATTAAATTTGTTTTTAAAAATCAATTGGTTTTAGGAGCATTGTCGTTAGATTTATTTGCTGTATTATTTGGAGGAGCGATTGCTTTGCTGCCCGCTTTTGCTGACAAAGTACTTCATGCGGGTGCTGTTGAATTAGGTTTCTTAAGAGCTGCACCAGCAGTTGGGGCAGTAGTGATGGCATTGATTATCGCTTATAAACCATTAGATCATAATGCAGGAAGAAATTTATTTATTTCTGTAGGTTTATTTGGTCTTGCAACTGTTTTATTTGGAATTTGCACGAACTTTTATTGGGCTCTATTCTTTTTGTTTTTAACGGGAGCATTTGATAATGTGAGTGTTGTAATTAGACATACGGTTCTACAATTATCGACTCCAGACGAAATGCGAGGAAGAGTTTCTGCTGTAAATGGAATTTTTATTGGTTCTTCTAATGAAATTGGAGCATTCGAATCAGGAGCAACTGCAAGAATGTTTGGCTTAAAACCATCCATCATACTAGGAGGAGCACTAACGCTTGGAGTTGTTCTAGTAATTGCAAAATTGGCTCCTAAATTGAGAAAGCTGAATATTGATTCACTAAAATGAGTGTTTGATGTTGATGTTTGATTATGAATTAAATTAAAAATTCAACATCAAAAATCATCCCTTTAGTAATTCAATCACTGTGATTTCAGGTAAAATCCCAACTCTTCCTGGAAATCCTAAAAACCCAAAACCTCTGTTCACGTAGATGTATTTGTCTTTTTTCTCGTAGGCTCCAGCCCATTGAGGGTAAATGTATTTAATCGGACTCCATTTAAATCCTGGAATTTCGATACCAAATTGCATCCCGTGTGTATGTCCTGAAAGTGTTAAATGAATGTGTTTTTCATGATGCAATGTTTGCGCTTCCCAATGAGATGGATCGTGCGAAAGTAGAAGTTTAAAGTCATCATGATGAACATCTTCTAACGCTTTATCTAGATCTCCATATTGATGAAATCCTCTTAATCCCCAGTTTTCTACACCTAAAAGCGAGATAGATTGACCATCTTTTTCAAGCTTATTATTTTCATTTAATAATAATCGGAAACCAATTTCACCATGTACATCTTTCAGTCGCTCTAAATTTTTAGCTTTTGCTTCTTCACTTTCCCATTTGATGTAATCGCCGTAATCGTGATTTCCTAGAATGGAGAATTTCCCCATTGGTGCTTCAAGCATTGAAAAACTTTCAATCCATCGGTCCATTTCATCGGCGCTATTGTTTACTAGGTCTCCAGTAAATACAATTAAATCACTTTTTTGAGCATTTGCCAAATGGATTCCTTTTTCAACTGCTTCTTTATCATCAAAACTTCCAGAATGAATATCAGATAGTTGCGTAATTTTAAATCCGTGAAAAGCTTCAGGAAGATCTTTGAATGTTAATTTTACTTTGTGAACTCGGTATTCATATTTTCCTTTCACTAATCCGTATATAATCCCGAAAAATGGAATTGAAGCTAATCCTAGTCCTACTTGACTAACAAATTTTCGACGGTCGGTAAAGAAAGATCCTGAATTTTTACCAGATGATAAAGAAGAAATCCAGGTATAAGTTCCTTGTAAGATTCGTACGATATCTTCCACTAATAAGAATGGAAGTACGATAACTTTGGGAGCAAGCGATAAAATCATCAATCCAAAAAGGACGCTCATCGATTTATTTGGACCGTTGGTGAATTTACCAGAAGCAGCCAAAGCAAGAATAAATGTGATTAAAAGAATGTCAAATATCCAGTAAGTCCATTTAATAATAGTAGCTGTTGTTGGATTGAAATTAAATGTAACAGTTTTAACAGCCTGAAAGCAATAAAAATCAACGATAATCCATATTAGGGTAATAACAACAAAACGAGTCAACATATTTTTTTGATTTTTTTGAAACTTAAAAGTACATTCTTATTTCAATTAAAAGTAGGGGGTATACAAATATTAAGTTTAATTAACTTTTAGTTTCTGATTTGTTTTATAGAATGAATAAATAGTACTGTTAGTTTTAAACACAAAAGATCTGCAAGGCAGATTACAAATAATGAAGTATCAAAAGGTTCATAAAAGTGAATGTGTAATAAATTGTAAGAAAAACTGCAAAGCAGTTCAGAAGAAAACTCACTTTTATCAATCAAAAAAAACTTTTGTACTCTTTTGATGCTTTCTTTTGTTTCCTTTTCACTTCGTGGCTGCTTCGCGGTGTGATAAATAAAAAAGTGACTCTTTTAAAAACTAGAATTATCGAAGATTTAGCATTAAAACAATGGAAATTTAATATTGAGGTAAAAAAAAGTATTTTATTTATCTCTAGTTTTCAGTATTTTAACAATTAATTTAAAGAAAAATTAAAAAAACTTTCAAAAACCGCTTGTCAATTCAAAGAAAACACCTAGATTTGCACTCGCAATAACGAACGAGTTATTTCAAAAACAAAATTAGATTCCGTAGCTCAGTTGGTAGAGCAATACACTTTTAATGTATGGGTCCTGGGTTCGAATCCCAGCGGGATCACTGAAAGCCACTCTTTTGAGTGGCTTTTTTCGTTAAAAGCCTCTAAATTTCAGGAAACACGCACTTTTCACTAGAAAGTGTAATTCCAATCAAATCGAATTAAATCAAATAAAAACAACTTTTAAGCGAACAAGCTGGCGAACAAAAATAATCTGTTTATTTGTTCGCCAGGAACTCTGAACCCTTTATCAGTTCTATGTTTTAGCGGACTCTTGTTGTGATTGAAAATTGGGTGTTCACCCAAAAGAGAGAACAATTTCAGGAGTATTTAACTAAAATTGTTCAAAATGATGACAACACAAAATTTTCATGTAAATTCAATGTTAAACAAGCAACGTCAAAAAGATGGAAAGTTGCAAATTTTTATTCGTATTTATTTAGATG
>CANCEQ010000001.1 GCA_947375085.1 Flavobacteriales bacterium | reverse complement strand
TAGTAGAAAAAGATATTATAAATAATAATACAAATAATATAAAGTTTAATTTATTCTTAACAACACTTTTCATACTATAATTTAAATTGTTAGGTTAGTTATTTTAAATCTAATTCACTCCAAAAAGTTCACTAATTTTTCCATTTTGATCTAAAACAAATCTTAAAACACTATTAACATTTTTAGCATTCTCATGATTGTATTGTAGGAATTCAAAATCTATGTAAACATCATATGTATAATCGTTGATTTTTACAATATCTTGAATTGTATTTTTGGAATAAACTGTTCTATTCCAAGATGCTGTATACTCTTTTTTTAATTTTGAATAACTAGGATATTTAAACGCCCAATATCTTTTTAAATCATTGGAATAAAATGAAAATATTTGATCAAAATCCCTATTATCCTCTGCTTGTAAAAAGTTTGAAATAATTGAGGCTGCGTCAAATTGAATTGAATTTTCACTGTTTTCTTCTTCAGGTTGATTATCAATCACTTCATTATCTACATTCTGACGTTCTGATTGAGGTAACGACTCTACAGGTGTATCTTCTATAATTTCTGAACTAGATTCATTTTCTATATTCATAAAAATAACTCCAACAACTACAACGATTAATAAAATAGAAGATCCAAAAATCAATCGCTTGGTGTTTTTTGGTTTTACATCACTTTTAATTGTATTGATTTCAATTTTTTGTGTATTCCTATTTTCATCAATCTTAAAGGATTCAATTGAAAATGAATCGATAAATTCTTGACAATTTTGAAAACGATTTTCTACTTCTTTTTGAGTTGCTTTCTTTATGATCTCCCAAAAAGTTGCGTACTCTTTACCTAAGGTTTCTAAAAGAGATAACAATGGTTCTCTAACAATTCTGTCATAAATCTCATATTCAGTAGTCATCCCTCTATAAGGACAGACACCTGAAAGTATCTCATAAAATGTAACACCTATCGAATATATATCACTTCTAAGATCTAATTCTTTTCCTTTCACCTGCTCTGGTGACATATAAAAAACGGTCCCTATTTGAGTACCTGTTTTAGTTAAATTATGTTTTGAATCACCAACAATTTTAGCAATACCAAAGTCCAGAACTTTAATTTGATTATCCGCTGTTATTAAAATATTAGAAGGTTTAACATCTCTATGAACAATCCCATTTTTATGAGCATATTGAAAAGCCTCCAAAATTTGCTTCATAATTGATTCTGCAAGTCGAATGTCGATGAGCGTTTGTTGAGATTTCAAAATCTCATCTAAACCTTTTCCATCAACATATTCCATAATTAAAAAAAGACCATCCTCTCTTTCTACATAATCAATCAGCCCTACAATATTAGGATGCTGAAGATGAGCAAGCATGGAAGCTTCATTTTTAAACCTTAACCGAATCTCTTCATTTTTAATTAATTCAGGTTTTAAAACTTTAATGGCTACTTTTCTTTTTATTGAAATATGTTCTGCCAAATAAACATCCCCCATTCCTCCTTCACCTAGAAGTCGAATGATTTTATAATTTTGAATTTGTTGATCAATCATTTTTAGCCTCTATTAATACCCTTCAACCGCTGGATTATATTCAGTATATTCCAAATCAGTCACTTCCATTTCTCTATACGACATTAATTTCCCTTCAGCATCAAAACCAACTTCAACCCTAACATTACATCTTTGATATTCTGATCGAGAAGTTCTGTAGCATGAAAAGTGAATCCAATACGTCCAATATTGATTATCATCACTATCCATATGATCATAACTGAACGTTTCGTAAGAAATTGTTATATTTTTTTCAGAATACTCATCATTTGTTTGATTGAGTTCATTAATTACATCGGGTGTTGTATTTCTTTTCTGAATAAATTGTTTTACATCAGAAGCAAAATAATTATATGCATCAAAATTATCATTTACCAAATCACTGTAATAATTTTCAAGAATTCTAGTTACTTCTTCTGTTTGCATTGGTTCGACATTTATCTCTGCATCTTTTGGAGTAATTTTTTTAACAGGAACTCTCGTGCTTAGATCTCTAGATAAAAGGTGTTCAACTTTTGAAATAGGAACCGCGAAAGATACATTTCCAGATGCTCCCGCTGCAATTTCATATTTAGCATAAGAAAAATTAAAATTTCCATTCGCAAAGTAAAAATCTTTAGGGCAGTAAAAAACATTCCTTTCAAAAAAGTATTCGTCACCAAAATCATCTGAATTTCTTATCCCCATTTGTTTACGGAAACAATCTTCAGCGATATTATTAAACAGTTTCATATTGCTTACAAAATCCTTAAGACCAAGCACTTTTGCTGTTTCTTTTTCTACTATTTTATAACTTACGTTTTGCCATCCTGTTCCACCTGCCATATAGCCAAACATTGACATGATAACCTGATCAAATAATACAAAATTTGTATCGATTTGAATTGAATCATTTATAGAAGACTCATATTCATTCGATGCTTTGTTGGCTTCTATTTTACTTTCTAATAAAACTTTACTGAAAAAATCAGCACTTAATGTTGAATCTTTTAATGAACTTCCTTCTGCAATAAATGAGTTTTCTAAGACAAACTTTTTAATTAGTTCATTTACTTTAATTTGATAAGGCAATAAACTATCTCCATTCGTCCCTTCTGAAGCATAAAATGCATATTCAATAGAATATCCTTCTCCTTCACTAACAAAGCCTCTTTCAATTTTTGCAGTTGAGTTAAGTTCATTAGTAGGTGACATAAAATACATTATCCCTCCAATAATCAAAGCTAAAACTAATGCAATTAACGTCCATATTTTCCAATTAGTTGAGTTTTCCTCAACTACCGGTTTTGGTTTTACAGCTTCTACTTTTTCTTTAATTGGCTCTTCTGCTTTTTTAGGAGTAAGTGTATTCTCTTCGTTTAAACCACGAATAAAATCATCACAATTTTGAAAACGATCTGAAGTTTCTTTCTCAGTTGCTTTTTCAATTACACTCCATACTTTTGCATAAGCTTCTCCCATTGTGGTCGTAAGTGGAAGCAAAGGTACTTTTACAATATTATCATAAATTTCATATTCAGTGGTCATTCCTCTATACGGACAAACCCCTGAAAGTAACTCATAAAAAGTAACACCTAAGGAGTAAATATCACTTCTTTGATCTAATTCTTTTCCTTTAACTTGTTCAGGTGACATGTAATAAACTGTACCAATTTGAGTCCCGGTTTTTGTTAAATTATGTTGTGATTCACCCACCAACTTAGCTATACCAAAATCTAATACTTTTATTTGGTCATCAGCAGTAATCAACACATTTGACGGCTTTACATCTCTGTGAATAATACCGTTTTGATGCGCATATTTAAAGGCTTCCAAAATTTGAGTCATTAACTTTTTAGCACGCTCAATTGTAATAGGAGCTTGTTGCGCCTTCACTAATTCATCTAAATCTTGACCATCGACATATTCCATTATCAGAAACAGTCCATCTTCTTGCTCTAAATAGTCAATTAAACCAACAATATTAGGATGTTGCAAATGAGCCAACATAGACGCTTCATTTTTGAAACGTTTACGAATTTCTTCATTTTTAACCAGCTCTGGTTTTAAGACTTTTATCGCAACCTTTCTTTTTATCGAAACGTGTTCTGCAAGATATACATCCCCCATTCCTCCTTCTCCTAGAAGAGAAATGATTTTATAATTTTGTATTTGATTTCCTAACATACTTTTACAGTTATTAATTATTCTAAAGGTTAGAATCGTACTAATTAAAAATTCCTAACAGCTCGTACTAAGAATAAATCCGAATATCTAGTACACCAATTACTATCAGAGTTTAAAAAGGTAAAACTACAAGCACATCCTACATATGCTTCAGTACTTGTCCAATAAAAATCATAAGTTACACCTATCATAGATTTTATATACGATGCTGTCCATAAATCTGCTCGAGATGGTAAATACCAATCTGAATATCCATTTAAATTTAGACTTTCACATTTATTTATTGCATCATCCCAATTATATGTACCTAAATCTCTTTCAGTACAAACCTTTCCATGTTTTCCGGATTTATCCAAATAAAAAACAATTCCACCCTCGTATTTTTGACCAATTTGAAGTTTATTTTGTTCTATTGATGCTTCTTTTATTACTTTTTTTGATACTTCTTTTTCCTTACGGAATTGCTTTGATTCTTTTTTTATTACTACCAAAGAATCTTGTATTTTAATAATATCAATAGTATCATTTAACGTTTCTTCGATTTTTTTATCTGATATTTTCCCATCTGAAATTAAAATAGATTTTTCTGTAATTCTTTCGTTACTAAAAAAATAAATTAGTATAATCCCAAAGAATAAAATAACTGAACCAATACTTAGATTTTTAATATTAAAATACGCTTTTCTCTCCTTCTCTTTTTTATTTGGGTTCGAAATCGCAGTATCAATTACAGTATCAGAAACAGATTTATAATCTAAATCTCTTTTAGAAGTGAATTTTAAGGAACGTTTTATTGATTCTTTTTCTGTAGATGTTTGGATAGTTGAATCCCAAATAGTATTTGTCAAAGGAAGAGGATCTTTCAATATCGAAACCTGAATTTCAGGTAATGAAAATTCAACAGAATCATACGGTTTTTTATTCATCACCATCTGCCATAAAACAACACCTAAACTATAAATATCAGTTTCTTTGGTAACTTCCGAAGTATTTTTCACTTGTTCAGGACTCATATACATTGGAGTTCCCATTTGCTGCATCAAACCCGTTTTGGTGTAATCAACAGCATTATCATTCGTGTTTTTAGCTATTCCAAAATCTAATAATTTTATCTGTCCATTTTTTGTTACCATGAAATTAGAGGGCTTAATATCTCGATGAATTAAACCTTGCTCATGAACGTATTCAACAGCCAAAATCATTTGATTGAAGAAACCTTCTATTTCTAAAGAAGTTAGTTTTCCTTTTTTTATTAAAAAATCATCTAAGGTTTGTCCTTCTATGTATTCCATGACAAATGCAACTATGTCACCAGCATCAATTAAGTCAGTAACTTTAATGATATTGGGATGTGACATTTTTGCTAAATTTCTAGCTTCAGCTAAAAATCGCTTTCGAATGTTTGAATTTTGAACATATTCCTCTTTGAGAAATTTAATCGCAACGTTATTTCCTAAGCTTTGGTGTTGAGCCAAATAGACATTCGCCATCCCTCCTTCACCTAAAAGGGAAATGATTTTATAATTTTGTATTTGATTACCAATCATTTGATAAATTTATTTATAAAAAATTGGCTAAAATTGTTACAAAAAGTATCCAATATACCAGAACGATTCCTGAGAAAACGATACCAATTATACTACATACTTTACCAGCTTTTGCTTGAGTTACTGAACTTGAATCATATGAAGTAGGATTTAATTGATATAATCTTAATCCTTTATTCGCATTTGAAAGCCCGATAATTCCTAAAATAAGTCCCACAATTGCACCATACGTCAAAATGATACTTAATATCCCTAATATCAATGCCGAACTTGAATGAGGAAGTGTAATTGTAGCTATTTGTTGAGGAGTAACTGAACTATTTGCATTGTTATTTCCGCTGTTGACATTTAAAATTGTCGCATCTCCTTGTTGTTCAGGACCATTTATATAATTCATCCATGGAACCAATGCATTCCCCACTTTTAAAATATCATTTCTACTAATTTGTGTTTCACCATAAACACGATTACCGTTTACAAAAGTCCCATTACTAGAACTGTTATCTCGGATAGTATAACCGTAATCATTTAAAATTAATGTTGCATGATTTCTAGAAACAGTTGGGTCTTGAACAACTATCTCATTATCAAAATTTCTACCTATGTTTAATGTTTTCATAATTACTTAAATTAATTATTTTATTCTAATTGAATCCTTTCGTTTTAAAGAAATATAAATACCGATAAAACAGATCATTGAAATGATAAAAACAGCTAATTCATCTAATGAAAGTTTAAATGCCCATTCACCGAATCTATCAGGATAAGATGAATGAAAACTTTCTTTCAACTGTTCAACTGAAGAAACTGTTTCTCTAATTTTATTTTCTGGATTTGTCGGATCTGGTTGTTCTAAAGATACTTTATCTTGAATAATACTGAATCCTTCTGTGCCCCATCTTGAAAGTGTTAAATAACTTAATAATTCAACGAATTGATTTTCAATTTTAGATACAATCCCTGCTAACATAATTTGAGGAATTAAAGCAATTGGAACCAATGTCATTACTTTTTCTGAAGTTGACACTAATGCCGATAGTAATAACCCTAACATCGTAGAAGCCATTGAAAGTACTAACATCCATAAAAACGTAGCAGATGGATTATTCCAACTCGGATTTGTTGAAGAAAAATTAGCTGAAATTATTAAAGTAAACAACAATGCTTGAATTGCAGCAAAGGTGCTTAAAACAGTTATTTTAGAAAAAATATACGCTAAAATCCCTTGGTTAAACATACGTTCACGTTTATAGATCGCAGTTTCTCCAACTATCTCTCTTGCAGCATTATTCGTTCCAAACCAGACAGCACAAACAGCCATTAAAAAAGGTACAGCTTGAGAAATATTACTGAAAATTAAACAAATCAAACCAGCAATAATTGGCGCTTGACCAACCATTATCAATGAATTAGAAACATCATTCAATTTAATATTAAAATAGCGAATGGTTAACCACCAATATTGTGAGAAAAAATTAGTTGCACTTAATGCTCGTGAACTTTGATTCACTTCATTCTTACTGTTGCTTCCAGTATTATTTAAATTATGTTTTTCTATCCAATATTTTGCTTTAGGAGAGACTAACTGGGCATATACTTTCACCGTATCATCTGTTCCAAAATAATTTAAATACGTTTTAGTATCACCCTGATACACCATATGCCCTCCTTCTGCCATAAAAATTACATTATCCATGTAATTCAAATCTTCTGGTTTGTGGGTCACCATAATTACGGTTGTCCCTTTTTCTGATAATTTTTTTAAAATCCCCAAAAACTCTTCAATAGTTTGAGGATCAAGTGGTGAAGTTGGCTCATCAAGAAAAAGAATTAAGGGATCCGTTAATATTTCTACAGCAATAGAAACACGTTTACGCTGTCCACCACTTATTTTACCAACTAAATTTTTACGTATATGGGTAATATTTAATTCGTTTAGAACCTGTTCGATTTTTTGATGAATTGCTTCACTACTAGCATTTTCCAACCTTAACTTAGCTGCATAATAAAGTGATTGTTCAACTGTCAATTCTTTGTGAACAATATCATCTTGAGGTACATAACCAATATGCGTTTTTAAGTAATCAAAATTTTCACTTAAATTCAATCCACTGATATACACACTTCCACTTGAAGGTGGCGCATCACCATTTAAAGCCTTGAGTAATGTTGATTTACCACAACCAGAAGGTCCCATTACTGCCATTAATGATTTAGCTGGTATCTCAAAAGATGTTTTGTGAAGACCAATATTACCACCTTTGAATTGTTTTGATATTCTCTCTGCTCTAATCGCAACTTCCTGAGTTAAATCTTGTGCTTTACCTCTTAAGCTTAATTTAAAACGACCAATTATAATTACATCTCTTTCAGTTACTTTTACTGAACCTGAAATTCTTTTACCATTAAGATAGGTTCCATTTAAAGAATCTAAATCAATCAATACAAACTCATTTGTACCTTTTTTTTCAATCGATGCGTGAAATTTACTTACGATCGCATGTTCAAGACAAACATCATTTTCTTGACTTCTACCAATTGTGATTTTTGACTTATTTCTAAATTTATCAATAATATCTGTCGAATCACTAATACCTCCATTAACAATTGGTTTACTAACAGTACCTTTTCTCAATGAATAACTATCTGGATTAAAAACAAGTTGAAGAGAATTAACAGAAGATAAACTTACTTGGTCTTTAGTTGAAAATGGATATTGAACATTTGCTTCTAATTTTCTATTATTTATAAAAGTCCCGTTTGTACTTCCTAAATCAATGATATATAGATTATTATTTTCATCTTGAATCAACTGAGCATGTTTTGATGAAATATTGGGTATATCAGAAAAAGAAATATCACAGGATGCATCTCTCCCAATTACAATTGCAGAAAATTCATTCGGTCTAAATGAAATTTTTCGATAAAGTGAATTATCTTTTACAAAACCTATTTTCATAACTGTTACTTCAATTCATTTTCAATGATAACTTCTTGTGTCAGTGGATTCAGTCTAAAAGACTTTTCTATTGGAATTTTGATTTCCCTTTTATCTACCTCGATTAATGCATAACCTTTTAAATAATAATCCAAAGAACCTTTCAGAACTTTCGAAATTCCACTTATAAAACTTGTTACATTGTTTACACTTAAATCCCCATTTATCAATTCAATCGCATTTTTAGACATTCTTTTATTTACAATAAAAGTTGAATTTGAAACTTTATTTTGTATGGTTCTATCTGTATATATATCACATTCAATATCTTTCAAAAGTATTTCAAAAGGTAAGCTATTTTGAAATTTAAATCCAATTTTAAACAGCGAATTTGTTAAAGTAGTTTTTTTCAGTTTTAAATTATCTAGCTTCAACCCTTTATCTCCTAATAAATTAGACATCATAACATCAACCATTTGTTTTGTGTTAATCCATACATCTAATGTTCTGGATGTCTGAATATTTAAAAAAGAAAATTTTCCCTTTACGACAACTTTCATTAAAATCGAATCGTTGAATAAAATCGTTTTTAAGTCGGCATAAAGTGAATCGGCATAAAAATCTGTTTGAATTTCAAAAATGCTTTCTGACTTTTTTTCAAACCTAAATTTCTGATCATTTTTGCCTTGAGAAACTAAGTGGTCTTTGTAGAACATTTTAAAATGAAGATCTTTACCAGTATAGGAAAACCAATTCTCATTTTTAATTTTCAACGATACATCCGCTTTCAATTTACCATTTGAGAAATCGATTATTTCAAATTTACTAATACCTGAAAATGTAGGTTTTAAAATAGTTTGCGAGGTAAGGAATCCTACAATAAAAATTGTAAAACAAACCAAAAACCAACTAGATTTTAACCATTTCATTCTTTGCATTTTATTTTATAATTAATTTCAATATGCCTTTTAGAACAATCTGATCTTTTTAGTGAATAAGGATGAGAAGAAAAAATAGAAGTAAAATTCGAATTGTCTGCTTCATTAAGACTCATTCGATTCCATAATTCAACATTAGAGCAAGATTCAAAACCTGCAGCATAAGCTAAGTCAATTCCTAGTAAATCACAATGCGCTTCGTCTTTTTGATTAAAAGGGGTAATCAATAATGCTCCGATAGTTGCTGAAATAGATCCTGCATTATCACCCAAATAAGTTGTTGATGTTTTAGAACGCTTGATCTGATCATTAATGTGTCCTAATTCATTGTGGGAAATTTCATGTCCGATAATACAGGCAATTTCGTTGTTGTTTTTACAGAAATTATACATACCTGTTGTAAAAAAAATATTTCCCCCAACTGTAAATGCATTCACAATAGTTGAATCAATCAAAAATATTTTATAATTAAAGCCTTTCGGATTTAAAATCACTTTATTTAATTTAACAAGTATACCTTCAATGTTTTTCAATTTATCTCCTGATTCGATGAAGCTAAATTTTGTTTTTGACTGATTTAAAAATTCTTGACCTACTTCATTTTCTTCTTCAATTGAAACAGTTGAACCAAAAGTAGTTAACATCCCATTTTCTAAATCTCCAAAAAATGAAGAGGAAGTTGATGAAAAATCCGAATTTAAACAACTTAAATCATATTCAATATTATTTCTAATTTGAGAAGAACCAAATTCAGAAATTAATAAAAAATAATATAAAAGTGTTAAAATTTTCATTTGATTAGCATAATTATTTTGATGATGAGCAGTCAAAACCATAATTTGTCAAAATATGATTTTGAGAACATATTGATCGTTTTTCGGAATATGGATGAGATCTAAATAAATTATCTAATGCATTGTAATCACCTTCGTCTGATTCAGCTTTCATTCTTTTCCATAAAGAGATATTAACACATCCATTGTATCCAGCAGCAATAGCCAAATCAATCCCTTTAAAATCACAATGCGATTCTTTTTTCTGACCGAAAGGAATCGTTACCATTTGACTCAAAGCTGCACCTGAAGATGTTAATATTTTTTCTTTCTGAAGATATTGTTTAATATGACCTAGTTCATTGTGGTTGATTTCATGACCAATCACGCAAGCTAATTCATCATTTGAATTGCAAAACTCATACATTCTTGTAGTGATAAAAATTTTAGCACCTGCTGTAAAAGCATTTAATTCATCCGATTTTATTAAATAAATCGAATAATTAAATCCTTTTGGATCTACAATTTGATGTGTAAGTAAATTCAATATTTTTCGAATATTTTTTATTTTCTTTCCTGTTTCAATAAATTGATACTCCCTTCTACAATCAGAAAGTAGTTGGTTTCCAACTTCGACTTCTTTATTAATTGAGACTTCCCCTCCAATTGTATTTGTTACATTATTATCAATCTCTTCTAAAACACCAATAATTTCGGTTGTTCCTAAATCTTCTTCATCTTCTAAACAACTAAAATCATATGTAATTTTCTTTTTTGATTTAACCTCTATCTTTTTAGGCTGAGACTTTGTATCATTTGGTTTTTCAGGATCTACCGAACTTGGTTTAGAATCAACAAGTACTACTTCATTCAAAAAATAGAATAGTATCAAAATACCTAACAAAATTGAAAGAGTAATCCCGACAGTTTTAAGAACTTTCCGTTGTTTAGTAACCTTATCATTTGAAGAAAAACCAATTCCTCTAAAATCATTTGTACTTTTTAAATCTTCTTTTATAGAGATTGAAGGCTTATAATTTTGCCAATTTAAAGTACTACTAACACCAGCTCTGACATTGTCTTTACTATTTAATTGAACTGATCCAACAATTCTTTTACCATTTACAAATGACCCGTTTACCGAATTTAAATCGGTTAAAAAAACATTTCCTTCCGCATCAAAGAAAATTTCTAAATGATACCGCGAGACAGAAGCCTCATCAATTACAATGTCATTATCTTTTGCTCTCCCTACACGTAAGGTTTTGAAATTCATAAAAATTCTAATAAATCAAGTTGAAATTCTTCACATGAAGCATATCGCTCATGTGGTTTTTTATTTGTCGCTTTTTGAATAATAAAATTGACTTTATTTTCAAAATCTCTATCAAATTCATAAGGTACAGATACATAAGGTACCAAATTTTGTTTGATAGCCAAAAACATATCTTCTCTTGTTTCACAATTTGAAAAAGGTAATTTCCCTGTTACCATTTCATACAAAGTAATTCCAAGCGAATAAATATCTGAACGATAATCTATATTTGTCCCTTCAATTTGTTCGGGACTCATATAAGAAGGGCTTCCCATTACACTTTCTAAATCAGTTTTAGACGAATCATGCGATATTCCAAAATCGATCACTTTTATTTGATTTTTAACCGACAACATGATATTCGCAGGCTTTATATCTAAATGAATAAGTCCACGTTTATGAACATAAGCAATTGCACTCAATACCTCATTTAAAAACAAAGCAATATTCTGAATAGGTATTGGTCCTGTAACTTTTGAAATATGATCACTTAAATTTTTACCCTCCACATATTCCATTACAAGATAATGTGTATCATCATTTTTTATAAAATCTTTTAATTTTACAATATTAGGATGATCTAAATAAAGATATTGATTTGCTTCCTCAATAAATTTTTGACGTACAAATTCACTCTTAAAGAAACTTGATTTCAATTCTTTAACAGCTACAGGAAGTCCTGTATTTAAATCAACCCCTAAAAATACTTCGGCGGTACCACCAGAGTTTAGGGGTTGAATAATTTGTATGTTATTTATTCTTTTCAATTAGTACAAGGTATATTTAACTTTGTTTTTTCTTTAATAGGTTCTGATTCAGACTCTATCTGGGCTTTAACATCTCCTTTCAGATGGGAATTTGCAGATTTTAATTTTTCAATTGTCAGAGTTGGGCAACCAATTCTACATAATTCAAAAATATCTTTCAAGTTTTGTTTTTTACCTACAACATGAGATTTCATTGTGACTTCATCTCTTTTATTATTTAAAGAATCTTTTTTTGAAGTTTCTTTTTCCTCTTTATGCTCTGTTTTATTTTCTGCTTTAACCTTTTTAGAGTTTATAGTTTTACTATTTTCTGATGCAACTTCATTAGTGTCTGTTGGCGTTGAAATTAAATTAGAATCTAATTCAGCATTCGAAGAATTATTAACATTATTTTCAATTGAATCATCAGCCAATAGAATATAACCGATAATTCCTAAGAAAACCACAAAAACACTCAATAAAAAAATACTTTTTGTTGAAACTATTTTTGATTTTGAAGAAGTCGTTGGAGACGTCACAAAAGCTTGAGTACTTGAACCATCAAACTTTTTAACTGGATTATAATCAACAAATTTTGAAATTGAATGAGCACTTTCTACAATTGCAACCATTGTTGCTGTTACATTGTCTAATCCTCCAGCATCTAATGCAGCACGAATTAAATCTTCGCCAGATTGAGTTAGATTTTGACCTTGTAACATCATTTCTAGGCCTCGATCGTTTACCATTCCATTTAAACCATCAGAACAAAGTAAAAATACATCACCAGATTTAACTTGAAGTGGAACTTGACAAATAGTACCTTCCACTACAGATGAAGTACCTAAGGCTTTTAAAATTTGATTTTTATTTGGGTGGCTCTCAGCCTCCTCATCAGAAATAACACCCGAATCTACAAGAGTTTGAACAAAAGAATGGTCTTTTGTAATTCTATGCAATCTATTATTTGATTTTAAGTAGATTCTACTATCACCAACATGTCCAATAAAACTTTCTTCACCAGAAATAATTAATACGACAGCTGTAGTACCCATTCCTTTTAACTCAGGAGAACTTAATGCATTTGCAAAAATTTGTTCATTAGCAAATGAAAAAGCACGGTCAATAGCTTGAATTATATTTGAATGCTTTTCACGTTGAAAGTATTCGATGATACTCGATACTGCAATTGACGAAGCTTTCGCACCACCAACATGTCCACCCATACCATCACAAACAACAAATATATGTCCGTTTGGAGTTAATGCATCGCCGTAATTATCTTCGTTAGCACTTCTAACTTTCCCAACGTTTGTAATTGAATAATTTCTATATCTCATCTGATTTTTTTATTAAATATGAAAAGTTAGTGAAATGTCACCGACTTGAACATGATCTCCATGTGTTAGTTGAATTTCCTTAGTTTTTGAACCATTTACTTCTACACCATTCGAACTACCTAAATCTTTCAAAGTATAAACATAGTCTACAAATGTTAATTCAAAATGATTTCTAGAAACAGTTGGGTGATTTATAACCCAGGTATTAGAAGTATCTCTACCTACTTTAAATCGTGGAGAACTAATCTGATATTGTCCTGTTTCATCTCCTAAACGATACTCAAACCAAGGTAAATTTCCTCTCTCTAGCATTTTTCTTAATTGCTCTTCATCAATTAATTTTTGAATACGTTCTTGTTCTAATCGTAATTCGTTTTCTTGTTTTATTTTTTCTTCTTCACGAATTCGAGATAATTCAGATTCTTGTTGATTCAATTTCAAATCAGCTTCTAATTGCTGTCTTTCCATTTCAGAAAGCTGCATTTTTTGTTGATTCTCTAATTCAATTTTTTTCAACTTATTTCTCTTAATCATTTGATAAAGAAGAATAATGATTCCGATTAAAACAATAAATAGAATAATAGATAAAATCATATTTGCTTCTATCCATTCAATTATATTTTTAGAAGGAGTTAATAATGGAAAACCTGTTTGACCTTCATTTGTTTGAATTTTCACTGGATGTACTTCTCCATCCTTTTCAAAAGTGGAAGTATATGAAAACGGATAAAGTAAACCAGCACTTCTTTGATTTAGATTTGAAAGATAACCTAGTAAAGTATCAGATGCTTGATTTACATCGTTATTTTTGTTTGAATAATACAACCCATAAGTTTGTTTACACAAATCCTCTATATCAAAAAAAATTTTTGATTTATAGTAAGATATACCATAAACAGGAATGTTCAATCTTCTTGATCTAGCTCCAGGAAGTTCAACTTGAAAAATGGGTTCTAGCGCACAATCATCCGCTAAAACAAAAATTGAAGATGGAAGATCTATGTTTTGTTTTTCGTAAAGCTCTAATGCTTCATGAATTGATAAATAGATATGTGATCTTTCTGAACAACTTGAGGACCTTTTATTAATTTTAATAGCATCAATTTCTTCAAATAATTTATCTGCATTATCTGTAAATTCAATTTTATTTGGAAATAATAGTTGATCTCCTTTTTTACAAGAAAATGATAGAATCTCAATTTTATCTCCCTTCAATATTGCTCCTTTTCGAATAGCATCTTTGATAACTTTCTTATACCAATCAAATTCTGATTGATCAGGTGTATTCAAAATTAAAAAAACGACACTTTTGTTTTTTGCAATCGAATCAACTGGTTTATAATTTTGAAAATTAACATTTACAGGTGTTTCATTTTCAAAAAATTGAAGTGATTGAGAGCCTATTCCATCTGGATTTCGCACCCATAAATTCCCTTTGACGATTGGAAATTCTATGACATCTTGATTACGAACCTCAAATTCATTTTTTTGAGCATAAAAAAGAAATTGAATACATATTAAAAATGCATGAATCAATACTATTTTTTTCATTCTAATTGTATAAAATTGATTGTTTTATTCTATTCGCAAGATTTAAATTTAAAAACAGTGTTACCCATTTTAATTTCATCACCATCTGAAATTTCATATGCTTGTTCAACTTCTAATTCTTCACCATTAATAAACGTTCCATTGGTAGTCATTTTATCTTTGATGTGAAATTTTCCTTTTTTGTAAAGTATGTTCACGTGTTCTCCTGAAATAGTAACATCCTTGTTAATAGAAATTGTATTTCCTGGATTTTTACCAATCGTATTACTTCCTTCGTAAATTCTATAATCAACACCCATTGGATCAAGGGTGTAAGAAATAATCCATCCAACAATTCTTCTTGTAGATCTTGGTGCGGCCTCTATAGACGAACCTGTAGAGTCATTTTCAGTAGCATCTGAAATTCCTCCAATAAAAGTTCTTCCTAAATCTCTTGGTGCTGCTGAAGATGAATTTGCTGAACCAAAAACTTTTGTTTGCTCTCCTCCTGCTGCATTATTTCCAAACACTTCAGTTTTTGAAGTATCTGAAGAATTACCAGCACCTGGAATCATTGTTTTATCAAAATCATTACCACCACTATTTGCATTAGTTGAAGTTTGTCCAGATGGACAGTAAGGACATGCGTTTAAATCTTCTTTGTAAAAATGTCCATTATTGCATTTTCTAAAACCGTTCATACACTCTTAATTTTAATTTTTATTAAATTATTTATCTATAATACAACGTACATACAATCCGTAATTTACGTTATCTGTCTCTTTATTTCTATTTAAAAAATATATTTTATTAGAGAATTCACTAAAAACATATAAATCTAAAGATTGAATCTCATTCATTTCAGATTTACAGAAATAATATACCTTATCCCCAAAATACCAATCGACACCATCTGATAATCTAAAACCATAGGGTTTAATATTCATATCAAATAAATCAAGCCCTTTTTTATTCCAAGTCTTTTGATCATCACTTTTTAAGAAAAATGATGCTGAATCTTTCAATGAATGAAATGATAATATCAACTCTTCTACATCCTTTTTTGATGGAATCTTATATCCTTTTGGAGCTAATAAACCTGAATTTAGAGCGTGAATATTGTAAATTACTCCATTTTGTTTTAGCGAATCGTTTTGATGGTAACAGTAGGCTGGAGTTCCTTTTTTAAAACATTCATCCCATTCTTGGGTTGTTTTAGCCTCTTTTATTTTCACACCATTATTTAATGTTAAAACAGCTAAGTTTTTTTTCATCCAAAACTGATCTCCAATTTGCTCACACTTTAAAATTTCTGAATTTTTAGTAATAACTGCATTTGCTTTTTCTACTTTTTGACTAAGAAATGTTATTTCGTTTTTTAACTTTTTAATAGTATCAGTTGAAAGAGTGTTTAACGAATCCAATTTTTTGTTATTCGTCTCTAATGATTGTATTATTTTCTTTTTCCCATAAAAAAAAGAACCATTCGTTTTTTGACTATAAACAAATGAACTAGAAAAAAAGAAAACAAATAAAATAATATTTCGCATAAAAATAGATTTAACTTAAATAGTTAGTTAGTCGTTTATTTTGAAGAGATTTATCTTGAAATTTATCCCTTTTATCAATCTAGACAAATATAAAAAAATAAAGCTCGATAAAAAAATAATAAAATTTTTAATTAAAAGGATCTAATTGCTCGAACAAGCATACTCGTTGCTCCTTTTGCGCCAGTATTAAAACTTCCGGTACTAAATTGTAAAACATGTGAATATACATTACTATATTCACTAGATGTCCAATAATAACTCAAAGATGTTGAGTTGAAACCTCCAATAATCGATCTACTCAAAAATAACTTATTCAATTCATCTTTGCTTGGAAGATACCAATCACTGTAGCCTCCTAAAACCAAATCTGAACAAAGTTTAGCAGCATAACTACCTAAACCTTGAGCAGAAACTATTGTATTAGTATTTGAGTTCCCTGTACCAATTGCTGTTCCAGTAGCATTTGTAGTTGTATATGTCCCATTAAACCATCGAATACCAGAACTTTGATCTGAAGTAGCTGCAATAATTCCATGATTTTGACCAACTACAAATCCTGGATCTCCAGATTGTAAGATATAAGCAACTATACCACCTCCATAACTATCTCCAATATTTATTGATGTTTTAAAAGTAACAGTTGCTCCATAAGCTGTACCTACTGAATTGGTAGCATATGCTCGCACATAATAAGTTGTATTTAAAGTCAATCCAGTTATAGAAGATGTAAATGACCCTAGACCTAAACCATTATTTGTTTTATTACTTGCTAAGGTTGGATTTAAAGTTGTACTCCAACATACTCCTCTAGCTGTAACTGTTGCTCCTCCATCTGAAGTAATATTTCCTCCTGAAGTACCTGAACTATTTGTGATTCCATAAACAGAATTTGTTGTTACAGTTGGTAAACTTAAACTTAATGTTGTAAATGATATTTCGGATCCATAACTTGTACCAACACCATTAGTAGCGTATGCTCGTACATAATAGGTTGTATTTGGAGATAAGCTAGACAAAGTAGTTGTAAATGAACCAATCCCAAGCCCATTATTTGTTGTATTACTAGCTAAGGTAGGATTTGATGTTGTACTCCAACAAACACCTCTTGTGGTTACAGCATCACCACCATCTGAGGTTATATTCCCCCCGGTAATAGCACCGTTTAAAGTAATTGAAGTTGCAGAATTTGTAGTTAAAATTGGTTTAGATGAAGTTGTGAATGTCAAAATAGAACCGTATGAAGTACCTATAGAATTTGTTGCATATGCACGGTAATAATAAGTTGTACCAGGTGTTAAACCACTTATAGAACTTGTAAAAACACCCATTCCTAATCCATTTGTAGTTGTATTACTAGCTAAATTAGGATTTGAAGTTGTGCTCCAACAAACTCCTCTTGCTGTCACAACTGAACCTCCATCGGAAGTAATATTTCCACCTGCAACTGAAGAATTACCTGTAGTTGAGGATGCTACAGATGTTGAAACTACAGGAAGAGAATAATTAGTTGTTAAAAATGTATAACAAGTACCATATGATATGCCTTGAGAATTAATTGCATATGCTCTAACATAATACAAAGTGTTGGGCGTTAAATTAATTAAATCAGCCTGAAAAGTACCTAAACCTCCTGCTCCACTTGATATAAATCCATTTGTTTTAGTTGGATTAAAAGTTGAACCATAACAAATTCCTTTTTCTATAATTGGAGAACTACCAATTGAAGTTATTTCTCCTCCACATTTTGCTGTTGTTAAACCAATAGAATAATAAGGATAACCATTATAATATGTGGTAACAACTGGAGGATATAAAATAGGACTCGTTGTAAAAGTTTTATTTTCACCATAAGAAAATCCTTTTGAATTTATAGCATAAGCCCTGTAAAAATAAGTTGTATTTGGTTGTAAATTTGAAACATTGATATCAAATGATCCTATCCCCGGAGTTGAGTAGAAAGAATGACTAGAATAATTATAAGTTGGATTTATAGATGTTGCCCAACAAATTCCATTTTCAAAAATAGTATATCCACCATCATCAAGAACTTGACCACTACAAATTGCAGATGAAGTCGTAATACTAGTAACAGAATTGGTTACAACATTTGGTAAACTTGTCAATTTAGTAGTAAACGAAACCTCATTCCCATATGAAACCCCTCCTTCATTCTCTACAAAAGCTCTAACATAATAAGTCGAATTAGGCAATAAATCAATCATTTTAGATGAAAATGTTTTTGAATTTGTAATATCTAATGATTTGAAATCTGCCAAAGTTGGATTTGATTTTAGCGCCCAACAAATACCTTTTGAAATTATTATTGAATTCAAATCTCCTTTAATAGAACCTCCAGAAAAAGCAAAAGTTGAAGATATTCCTGAAACTGTATTTGTAGTAATTTCGTTTAAAGTAGCCACTTTCATCACCTCTCCATATGCTGTACCCACTTTGTTTACAACAAAAGCCCGCGCATAATAAATCTTGCCAGGCGCTAAATCTTTAAACTCATTTTTAAATTCTAATTTCAAAGAAGCATCTCTATATACAGTATCTGAAATAGTTGGTATATCCTTACTACTGATACAAATCCCTTTGGATTGGATAGCACATCCTCCATCATTAATAATTTTACCTTTGACCCCAATACTATTTAAGGTACTTGTTCCATCTATTGTTGTTTTTACTGTTGCTAAATCTTGTTTGTTACAAGAAATAAACAAAAGTAAAAGTGAAATTATAGAAAATATATTTTTCATGGTTATTACAATTAAAATGATCTTATAGCTCTAACGCAATTTTTAGCATATTTCCAAGTAGTTCTTACCGTTCCATCTTTAAAATAGTGTATCCAATTATATCTTGCCTCTTCTTCTGTTGAACTTTGATAATAATAAGTTGAAAATCCACCAATAAGCACCCTATTTAAATACAACTTAGCTAATTCCTCTTTACTTGGAAGGTACCAATCAGAATATCCATCTAAAACTAAATCGTAACATAATCTAGCTGCATTTACTTCTGTTCCAAAATTACTCACTATAATATTTGTGTTATTCATTCCAGAACCTATATTAGTTGCTGTTGAACCTATAAATGGACTACTTAAAGAATGCCAAAATGTATAACCAGTTTGATCTGTTGGAGCAGCAATTAAACCATGATTTTCACCTGAGATATATCCTGGATCTCCTGATTGTAAAATATAAGCTACTTTACCTCCTTGATACGAATCTCCAACACTAATGGTGGTTGTAAATTTTAAAACTTGTGCATATTGAGTACCTTTTGAATTAGTTGCATAAGCTCTAATGTAATATACTGTATTTAAAGTTAACCCCGAAATTTGAGAAATAAATGTTCCTAGACCAGAACCATTTGCTATTGAATTATCATTTAAGGAGGGTAAAGAATTAGTAGAACTCCAACAAAAGCCTCTTGAAAGCACTTGAGAATTGCCATCAGAACTTACCATACCGTTGCAACTTACAGAAGAATTAGTGATACTATTAATAGAATTAGTAGAAACACTTGGAAGATATATATTCAATGTAGTAAATACGATTTGGTTTCCATAAGAGGTACCTATACTATTAGTTGCATAAGAACGAAGATAATACGTAGTATTTGGAGTTAATCCCTGAATATTGGAAGAGAAACTCCCTAAATAAAATCCGCTGTTTGTTGTATTGCTAGCAATTGTCGGAGAGCTCGATGTACCCCAACAAAACCCTCTAGAAGTAACCACATCACCACCATCATTTTTAACTGTTCCAGCTGCTGAAATAGAAGTTGTTGATATGGATGATACTGAATCAGTAACAACAGTTGGTTTTGTTTTATTTGTAGTAAAAGTGTTTACATCACCATAACCAACCCCAAAACCATTTTTAGCATATGCTCTATAATAATATTTTGTACTTGGTGCCAAATTTATCAATACAGAATTAAAAACTACAGATCCAAATACAGATCCCGATTGTAAATGATTATCGAGAATAGTTAAATTTTCATTTGTACCATAAATAATCCCTCTTTCGCTTACAGAACTGTTACAATCAAATAAAACTTCTCCTTCACATGAAACAGAGGTTAAATTTAAATTTTGATAACCACCTGTTTTAACTGTCGGAGAATTGTTTGATTTCGTTTTAAATTCAACTTGATTCCCATAAAAAACTCCTTTTGAATTAAAAAGATAAGCCCTTACATAATAAACAGTATTCGAATCTAAACTAGTAATCTCACTATCAAATACATATCCATATGTGTATTCTTGACTTACAAAATCTTTTATTGTTGGTTTTTCATGTTTACTCCAACATAAGCCATATTTATCTGTTTGATTATTTAATGAATAATTTGAAGCAATACAACCAGAAATACCACTTGAAGAAGTTATATTTGTGACAGGTTTAGTTATAATTGCTTGATATGTTGAAAATTTAATAATATCACCATAACTAAGTCCATTTTTATTTTTTACAAATGCCCTAACGAAATAGGTTTTATTTGGTGATAATTCATCAAATTCTACTTCATATTGAAGTTTAACAGTTGAATCAATTAAAACAGTATCTAAAATTGTTGGCGTTTCTTTACTACTCAAACAAATTCCTTTGGATACAATTGAAGAACCTCCATCATTCGTAATTAAACCCGTAATTTTCGCTGAATTATTTGTCACAATATAATCAGGATTGGTTTTTACAGTCGCAAGTTCTTTTTTAGTACAAGAAAGAACTATCAATAACAAAAATATATAGGTATATCTCAACTTCATCATTAGTAAAATCTATCAAAACTCCATACTAACCCAAAATTCACAATTGCATTTTTGGTGTTAAAATCATTTTTCAAAGTAATTGGATTTAAACTATATATTAATCCAGCCTCTAATTTAATCGCATTATGAACCCACAACCTTAGTTTAACTCCACTTCTTAAATGTGAAGGGTTTGAAAACATGGATTGCGAAAAATCAAAAAGTGCTGTTTCATTAAAATTAGACAAAGAATATAAAACATCTAATTGCACTGCATTTTTATCAAAACTTTTTGCGTAGCTCCCAATTCTAAATCCAATTCCAGTCGTTTCTTTTTTCACTAAACGATACGAGGTAAATGTTGAATCTCCAAAACTTTTTACAGTTCTATAATTCGCTAAATCATAATCAATTAACAATTTCAATTTTCCTTTAGGTAATACACCAATTAAAAGTTCTCCACCTACTGAACTTTTAGATAAAACAAAAGTAGGATCTTTAGTCATTGTTGATTGAGGAAAAAGTTGTTGAAATTGAGATGAATTGTCAATTTTACCAAAATCTAAAATAAAATTAGTTCGCGTACCTATTGTAAAAAACTCATTGATAATAGGATGAAAACTTAACCCCATATTAATCCCATAACTTTTTGCTCTGAAGTTAAATATTGTATCCATCACTTGAATTGAATCAAATAAATTATGAACATCTAAACCTAAATCAAATCCAAAATGAAAAATCCCTGTACTATTTGCATATTTTTTATTCCAGTCTGCTCCACCAATCTGTTTTGCGCTTTTATAAAACTGGTAATCAAATTTTACTGGACCAGAATCACATAATCCTCCTTCTGCTTGAAGAACAATCCTTTTAGTTTTGAATGAATTAATTGTAATCTCAGTTCCTTTAATAAGATATTTTAACTCCCCATTTTTTTTTACTTTATACCATTTCCACTCGGCATTCGGACCTAATACTCCGGTTTCAAAATATAATTTCGTTTTATTAAATGAAATGGACTTCTCATAAATCGAAATTGGAGTTACTGTTTTATTCAATACAACTATTTGTTTAGAAATAAATCCTGAATTACCACACATAGCATTCACTGCTTCAACATAAATTGTACTATTTGTTTTTATCACTTCGGAAAAAGTAGCTTGTGTTGACACCACTTTTCCATTTTCTGTCCATTTCCAACTACTTCCTTGTGATAATTCTCCATTCACTGTATAAGTAACTAAACCATCCTCACAAACAATTCCTCTTCCTTGAGAATCGACATAAACATTAGAACTAAAAGTTATTCCATTCGGGGTAGTTGGACGAGAATTAACTTTTATTTCCTTATTAACAAAATCAGAAAATTTTCCTTTAGAAGACTCTGCTCTAACTGAATAACTTGTTGTATAAGCAGGTTTAACAGAAATAGATTCACCCTCTCCTATCTTTACTCCATTTTGATACCAGACCCATTTTGAATTTTCATTTAACTCGCCACCATTCGTTTTCAATGTAATTTCTTCACCAACACAAATTGTACTTTTCCCAACAATTTCCCTGGGTGGAAGTCCCATTATTTCTTCGTCATAATTTCTGATACATCTTATACTATAACCGTTTTCTCTTCTTTCATTTTTTAAAATTGGTAATTGTTGATCCTTTACCAACTCAAAAGCAAAACTTTCAAATGAATTATTGGGCACTTTAGTAGTAGTCCATAAATAACTCGCTTCTCCAAATGAATAAAAATCATACCCGTCGAAAGTTCTATATCCATTATACTTCAACTCTAAAGCAAATGAGTTACCACCTTGATTATCATTAATTTCTTTACTTGTTCTGATTAAATTATCAAAATCTCCTTTAGATGGTACTCTCCACCCATAGGGTACCAAACCTCGAGCATCATTTACAGCAAACCAATTGTACAAAAAACCTTTCGATTCATTCCCTTCATAAACACAATAAGCAGGTAGTCCATCCTCTGAAGCTTTAGACCATTCTTCTGGTGTTTGTGCGAAAAACAGGTCTTCCCCATTTCTAAATTTAGTAACTTTTAAATCTTCTCTATCCCAAGCTTTAAGTAAAGGATTAGAAGTTGGTTTTTGTCCAGAATAAACTGAAAGTTTCGATTGATCAGTATCCCCTTTGACACAACGAACACTATATCCATTTTCCCTGTAAGAGTCTATAATGTTGGGGGTTTCTGAGTCGTCTAAGATGACAAAAGCATACGACTTCATGGAATTGTTTAGAACCTTAGAAGAAGACCAAAAATAGGATATATAGCCCTTTGAATAAAAATCCGTTCCACTTTCAAATGTTCTAAACCCATTCGAATTAAAATTATAATTAGAGGGTCTATAAATTTTTGAATTCCAACCTCCGTTTGGCGATTTTAAAGTTTTAAACAAATCTTTTAATTCTACAAAATCTTCTTTTGTTGGAATTAACCAACCATCAGGAGCTAAACCTCTAGAATCATTAACGGCAAACCAATTGTAAAGAACTCCGTTTGAAGGTTCACCATTGTAATAACAATAAGCAGGAATACCTTCATCTGATGCCCTTTTCCATTCTTGATCAGATTGAGCAAAAAACAAGTCTTCACCATTTCTAAATTTTGTAACCTTTAAGTCTTGTGTATCCCATGACTTTGATTGGGAAGAAACATGAAATGAAAAGAAAAAATATAATAAAATTAAAAGAGAACAGTTTTTCATTTATTTTTTGTCTTTGTTCTCATTTTCAGTTTTATCAACTTGTTTAGTTGTTGATTTTTCCTCGATTTTAGTTTCACCTTTTTTAACCGGTTTTAACTCAACCATTGTTTTAAATGTTTTTAAATCATTTTCAAGAGTCTCAATTCGTTTTGTTTGAGCTTCAATTAATTTATTTTTAGCATCTAATTCCTGATGAAAGTGATTTGTCTGAGATTCTAAAATCACCATTCTCTTCGTTAAATCTTGAATAATTTCCTTTTGAGTTAAAGTTGGATCTAAAAACTCTAGAATATAAGCCTTACAAAATTCAATGCGTTTTTCTTTTACACAAATTGATTCTTTACTTATATCTATTAGATAAAATTCAGAAGGTATATCTTTGGTTTTCTTATTGAAATTAGATTCATTTTTCAATGCTTTGTTTACGCTCAAAGAATCTTTAGAATAAACTAAACATTCTGTATTTGTCACAATATGTTTTTCAAAATAAACATTATCCTCATCCTTAACACCTGTTTTGTATGGGACACCTACAATCTTTGCATTTTTAAAACGGGGATCTTTTGTAATTGAAACTATTTGAGTTTCAAAATCTATTTTCTTCAAAGAATCATCATTCGGATAAAAAAAGATAATCCCTTTTTCATAAGGAGCAAAATAATCTTTAAAGTACTTTACTGTATATTTTTTTGAGGTATCTGCAAATTTATAATACTCTTTTTGCTGAGCAGAAAGTGTAAAACTAAATAGCATGATGAAAATGTATAGATTTTTCATTTGGATTAATATTAATTGTTTTTATAAACTACACTCTACAAATTTTGTAAGTGGTGAAACATAATTTCTAAAAGTATCTTTATCATCATTTCTAGATTTTATTTCAAATGTGTAGTATTGATTTTTATCAAAATTGTTGATCCGATTAAAATTCATTTTAAATATGAAATTATCTGGATGATCTTGGTGTAATTTGTTTCCTGATTCAATATCACTTCGTTTGTAATCTTGACTCCAAATTTTTTGATGGTTTTTATCAAAAATTTCAACCGTTACATTGTCAGCACAGTTTTTAGAACACACCAAATAATAAATTTCTGATCCAGGTTGAGAAGAAGACATCAACCATTTATTTTTATCTTCTAAATTCTGCTTATACAACTGATTATCCGAAAAATATTCAATCTTACATGCTTCAAAATTATCCTCGCATTTTTTATTTACTTCGACTGTAATTTTTACTGGTTCTGATTCACATCCACTTGTGTTTTTACTCCTAACTATATACGTTGTTGTTGATGTAGGCGTAGCTTTTGGTTGCACACAATCCATACAACTTAAACTCTCATTTAGATCCCATTTAATTTTTGAATTTTCAGATACAGTTGGACTTAACACTACTGATTCCCCTTTTTTAATTTTAAGTGTATCATATTTAAAACTAACTATCGGTTTTTCAATAATTGAACTAGATGGTACATAAAAAATCAATGTCAATTCTCTACCTGCACTTTTATTAGCAGCTATTTCATCCTCAATTTTTAATTTAATGTCTTCAGCATTGTTTTTAAAATATCCATTTTCAACACCTAATTCTCGAAGATTACAATTAAACTCTCCTTCTCCAATGAATAATTTTGTTTTAGCTGTACTATACTCTTTTATAAACGATTTTAAAGTTGTACAAGGTGAGTAGTCACAATCTATCTTAGAAGGATAAAAATTAGCTGATTTTGATTTTTTCGCATTTGACCAAGTATCTGGGAAAAGAGACTCTTTAAGAGAATGGCTATAAATTTTAAACTCTGAAATCGGCAGTTTTGAATCTAAAAAAATGGTATTAGACCAACTTTGAAAATCACTCTTAGTCATTTGAAAATTATCCGCTATTAAATAAACGTGTACTGGAGAAGTTTTCGAAAATGAAACGAAGATTTGTAAGATAAAAAATATAGAAATTAAAATTTTCATGTGCTATATTGTTTGATTTATTCTAAAAGTTTCAAAACGATTTATAAAACTCTTTAAATAAAAAGATTATTTATAAATATTTAATGGCAATTTAAATTGCTAACCGTTAAGGTATTTCCAGTTATTTTGGAACCATTTGAGAAAGTAGCTATTAATTCTATGATTATTCTAGAATCAGTATAAATCGAGTTGGAATAAGAGAAATTAAAACTTGATTTACCAGTAACATCATCTTCAACTAATACATTTTTATCCACCTTACTAGTGAATTTAATTGTCAATCTATCTGCATTAGCTAATTCCTTATTCCAAGTTATGTAATTTCCATTAGCTATTAAATTTGATTTGAAATTTTTAGGCTTTTCAACCGTGCTACCCGTTTTTACTTCAGGAGAATCATTGACTACTTCAACGGAATTTTCACTTTCTTCTAAAGGAATTTCTTCAACCTCAGTTGTATTATTTTCTACTTCATCTATTTGTTGATTCTCTCCAGAAAGTAATATAATAGAAATTGTATTTTCCTTCTGAGACGAATTAATTAATGTTTTTAGTTTTAGTTGTTGTAAAATATAATCGTGAAGAACGGAAGCATTATTAAAATAGATGCTACCATCAGATTTACCTTTTCCAGATAAATCTAAATAAAAGTATCTGATACCATTTCTTTCGGGATCTAAGGATTTAAATTCGCTTAACTGTCTTTTTGCAAACATGTTAAATGTTGAAGAATAAGTCAACATCTCATTTTCATACATGGTTTTTGCCTCTTCCGCTGAAATGTCAGAATATAGAGATTTACTAAAAGTTAACGAATCTGTTTGAGATTCAAGGTCTATACGTTTAAATGAAACTACTGGTAAATAATAAGCATTATTTTCAATATCCTCATATACATCTACAAATAACTGAATTTCAGTCGGAACGATCATATTTTGCTCAGAAATCGCATGATCAGAAATAAAATTAATATGAAGTATAGTAGTATCCTCTGATTTTCTAAATAGCAGAAAGAAAAGTAAAATCAATAATAATAAAATCCCACCACCGATGAACCATTTTTTATTCGATTTTTTTTCAGTTTTAGGACCTACTTTAATACCTGCTGTCTCTCCAATTTTTTGACCATCTAAAGTTGTACCTGTTGAAACTACACTTTTTGATTCAATCGCATTTTGAAATTCACTACAATTTGAAAACCTATTTACAGGTGATTTTTGTATCGCTTTCGCTATAATCGAGCAGATGTAATCAGGTATTCCAGGATATACTTCTTTAGGATTTGGTAAAGGTTCATTTACAATTTTTGAATATATTTCAAATTCAGAATTTAAATTTTGATAAGGATTTAAACCAGTCAGAATTTGATAAAATGTTACACCCAATGAATAAATATCCGATTTAATGTCTAACACTTTTCCTTCAACTTGTTCAGGGGACATATAAAAAACGGTTCCCATTTGTGAACCTGTTTTTGTTAAATTTTTATTCGCCGAATCTAATATTTTAGCAATACCAAAATCCAATACTTTAATTTCATCATTCTTTCCAATAATAATATTAGAAGGTTTAATATCACGATGTATAATTCCTTTAGAATGTGCGTATGAAAAAGCACTCAATACTTTTGTCATGATTGGAATTGAACGTTCAGAAGGTATTGCTCCAGATACATTTAAGATGTATTCATCTAATGGCGTCCCTTCAACAAATTCCATAATTAAATATAATCCTGATTCATCTTCTGCAAAATCATATAAATTAACAATGTTAGGATGATTCAATTCAGCTAACAATGAAGCTTCATTTTTAAAACGGTTTTTTATCTCTGCATTTTTTAAATGTTGAGGTAATAAAATTTTTATAGCCGCCTTACGATTTACTTGAGTATGTTCAGCAAGATAAACACTTCCCATCCCTCCTTCTCCAAGTAATGAAATGATTTTGTAGTTCAGAATTAATTTTCCAATCATCATAAAAAATAGTATTGTTTGACTTTTAAGTGTTGTAGTATTAGTTTATCTAATTGATATTTCAATCACGTCCAAAAATAACATTATTTTTTATGTTAAAAAAATTTAAAATATTATTTATTTTACAAAATGTTAAAAAAATAAATAAATAAAATTTAGAGCTAGTATCAGATCACATCGGACTCAAATTTATCAACAATAATTTTCGAAGTGAATCAATCTGTGCTTTGGTAAGGTTTGATTTTTTCAAAGCATTTATTAATTCTTCTTGTCGAGGTTGACCAAACGTCATTCTATAAAGTGCTAGTGTAACTTTTAATTGGTCGTATTTCTGGTGATCCTTACTGAATTTATGGATTGGAACAAATCTCTCTATATTAGCACTACCCTCATCTAAATACCAAAAAGGCTTCATACCTGACTTATCTTCTTTGTATTGTTCTTCAGCATTTTCAAAAATACTCTCCCAAATAGTTTGACGATGGTTTGTATATGATTTTAAAATTAAATCATCAGGTATCAATTCTGCTATCTTTTTTCTGATTACAAATGCTTTGAATCTATTTATTCTCCCTTCTCTTTGTTCTAAATCAATCGCATTGTGAGGTAAATTCCAATGTACAATTTTTCTACAATAGAAATGAAAATCCAAGCCTTCTTGACCTACCGAAGTTGATGCTAAAACAAATGGTCTAAAAGGAGAATTAAAAACATCTCTTACATTGATCATCCTGTTATTGCCAGCATCTGTTCCCATTTTTTGCTCTCCATACGATACCGCAAAATGCGTTCTCATATTAAAAGTTTCATATCTTGCATTGTCCGTTTTTAGATCTACACCAACCGAGCTTGTTCTAACCGAAAGCACATTGTGCATTTGGTCAACCAATTTATCCACTGATTGAATACTATTACAATTTTTCATCATATAAATGTATTCATCAACCATTGATAAGAAATTACCTTCTGCACAATAACATAAAGTTTTCCTCCAAAAATCGGAATGTTCAGCTATCGAAAGTCTAATTGCGCTTATTGATTCGGGTTTATTGAACAGACTGAAAAAAGAATTCGCAATTTGAAAAGCATATTTTTCAATTCCTTTGTCATTTTTAAAATGATTTCGAAGTGAATTTAAAACACATATACCTGGAGATGAAAGTGTTATATCGCTTAAAACTTCGAATAAATCAGAAGGAAACTTCCCTAATTTTAAGTATCCATTTTTAAGCTGAACTACAATTTCATTTAAATTTTCTTTGTGTTTTTCAAATCCATTACCATCTTCCTGTAAATCAACTACCAATTTACCTTCTAAACATTCATTATTTTTATTTTGAATACTATCTAGTAAGGCACCTGAGATCCAGTACCACGTTTTATCTTCCTTTGTAGAATCGATTGAATAATCATCTTTCACTTTCAAATTATCAAACAATTGACGAATTAATAGCGCCTGTTGTTTTTTAATTGTGTCATAGGAATCTTGAAAAGTTGTAAGTGAATTAATTATTGAGATTTCACTTAGACTGATACTCGGATAAGACAATGTGAAATTAGACATATGATAAATCGTCTTTTCATCTTTTTCAGCGGTTTTATAAACCAATAAAGGCGCTGGTTTTCTTGGAATTGAAAAATAATTAAATTCACTTTTTTGTTGACTTCCTTCCGCCGTATTAGACTTTGCAATTGTTCTTCTCTCAACCTCATAGGAAATCAAACTTGCAATTGCTCTTGGTGCCATTTTCCAACTTGAAAAAACCAATAGCTTCGAGAAATTTTTGGCATTGTTATATACACCCTCAGTTTTATAATATGGTTTTGATGGTGGAACCCATAATAATAACTCTCCTTGCTCTTTAAAACATTCATCTGCTAACATTCTTAATTTTCCGTTTGGGAATGTTGGTTTGGATTCATGATAGCCTAAAGCCTCATATTTATCTATTTTTTTATAGTCAATCCATGCCGCTGTATTTTGTGCTAAATGTGCTGCAATTATTGGGTCTTCAATCGATTCTTCAATTGTCTCTTTTAATTTATATCCATGAAGAAAAGATAGCGGATAAGGTGCTGATTTACAAAACTCAAGAGTTGAACCAAATCGATTTAAGTTCAAATCGTTCGTTTTCATTAGTTTACTAACTAATTGATCGAGCGCAATGAAATTTTCAACATCGTCTTTAATGACATCAAATGTTTCATTGGAACTTTCTTCTGTCATATTATTATATTCTTTTGCTACACTTAATCGCTCGTTTCTTGTTAGGAATTTTTTAAAATTATTTTCAAGATTTTTCTTTTTTTCAATTGCAACTTCAGGATGTAAAATTGCTTCGATTGGATGCCTCAAAATAGAAAAAAAGGCTTCTTGATCTTTCCTGAAATCTTTCCATAGATCTTGGCCTTTTGATCCACCTAAAAATTCGATTATTTTTCTGAATTCATCAAAATGACTTTCACCATTTAATTGTTCTAATTGAGTCGTAAACGGTTTAAATGGTGTGGCAGAAAGTAATAATACTCGTGCTTCATCATTTCTTAATACCGATTTTGCTATTTCACCTGCCTCAGATTCACTATCCCCGTTTAACAAACTATTAAAACGCTGAAATTCATCTAAAATAAATAAATCCGCATCTAAATATTTCAAGCAGACATAGGTCAATTCGTTTCTTAATACTTTGATTATTTCATAACTAAAACCCATTGGATCAATAGATTCATCCAAGCTTAATTTTAGAACTAATTCCTTAATTGCATCATAAACGGTAGCACATTCTTTATCAAGTAAATGATATACTTTCTTACATCTTTCTTTGGAAAATGGAACTGATTTTAATTGTTCTAAAAATAATTCGGCAATTTCTGGCTTAAAAAGTTCATCGTAATTATCCGTAAAATTGTTCGTCTTTGATTCCCAACTCTCCTTTCCTATCATTTTTGTTTGAAGCAATTTAGATAAGACATTTTCACCATAATTAAATTCAGGATCTCTTCTAAAAAAACAAAACAACATGGCTCTTTCTTCTACAACACCCACACTATTTGTTAATTGAAAAGAAGTCGAAGGTGTAAGCGAGCTTAATTTCAAAATCTCACTTTGGTTTTCATTTTCTTTGAAAGCTAAAAAAACAAGTCTACTCAATGGTTTGTCAGCAATACCGAAAGGACTTAATTTAGTGATATTTTGTTGCGCTAACACTTGATTTGAACAGATGTACACCACATGAAAAGGTCTATCCTTAGGCTTGTAGTGTAAAATTGCATTAGCTATAACACCTTTGGCTATGATCGTTTTTCCTAACCCTACTTCATCTGCAACTAATACTTTTCTCCTGTCAACTTCATACAATTGTTTTAAAACATAGTCTACGGAAGCTGATTGAAACCCTTTCAGTTGTAGATTAATTTTATCTACTGCTAATTTAATATCTTCAATCATGTGCAAATTCTTTAAAAACAGACCAAATCGGCATGAAATCTTCTAAAATTTCACTACCTGATTTCTCGAGTTTATTCACTACTCTATCAATCTCCGTAAGTTTTTTAGGTGACCTTGAAGCTGCTATCATTAATGATTCATAAATAGAATTATTTTTCCCAAATACATCCTGCATTATATGCATTTCACTTTCATTGAAAGGATTTGAATCTTTAATAAGTAAGGAAGTAGTTACTTGGTCTGAGGATAACAAAAACTGTAGATATTCAAACAATTTTATTTTATTATTGATGAGATTACTAAAAATAACATCCTCTCTCTCATCAGGAATATCGACGTTCATTTTTATAGTAAAAGATGATTTTAATTCATTTTTACTTTTAATATCTACAATTAAATAAATAGATAAATTAACAATAGATATATTATTAAAAATCAAAATATTAATCGTTTCAAAATTCAATAATTCAACATCTTCTTTTCGATGAATCAAACGTACCTCTACCGTAAAATCATTCTTTTTTACACTTGTTAAATCAACCAATAATTTTAACGAATAATTTTCATTATCACTATTTTTAATTATCTCTCCCTCGAAATTTTGATTTGTTAAGAAATAAGCCATCTCACGAATTTCTTTCTCTAAATTGTCCGTTTGAGCTGTCAATTTAATCTCCTGAGGAGTATAAATTTGAAATATGCTTTCGTTCTGATTTAAAAGCATTTCAACTACTTTTTTTATTTTTTTCGAATTTTCAGTTGAACTAATTTTAACTAGAAATTCAACATTTCTTTCAAATGCAGGGGCTGTCGCATTTGCAGACCCCAGAAACCAATCTGTTTTATCAGCTGTTTGACCTATAAATAATTTAGCATGTAAATTTTGAGACATCATTTCATCTCCTTCTGAATCAATAATAAATTCTGCTTCAGAAACCAGTGGATTTAAACAATATAGCTCTATCCCTTCTAAACATGTTACTTCTAATTTATCTAACTCTTCTTTACGAGAAATGAGAACTAATTTCTTGTTATTTTTTTTCAGTTTCTCTATTATTTTCTCATCAACAAAAGGTGAAATAACAAGTAATTCCCTGTATTTCAGCTGATCTAATGGATTATCAAAAGAAGGACTTTTAGTTGTGAATTTTTCAATTGGAAATATATCGAATTCATTAAATCCAAATGGTATTTCAAATTCCACTTTTTCTAACTCAGTAAACAACTCTTTATCAATCTCTTTATTTGCTGTTGTATAAAAACCTTGAAGAAAAGTACTTAATTTTTGACTCGAATTTTGAATTTGATTGGTAACGATTCCATCGCTATAAAATGAAAGATCCCAGGAACGATCAAATGTTAAATTTCGGCTTAATACGATTAATCTATAAATTGTATTTTCACCATTTTCAAACTTTAACACCCATAATTTGGGATGAAAAGAAGAATGTAAAATAGGAGGTTGAATTTCTGTAACACAGTCCTCCATTAAAGCGAGTAGATTATTGTATTTGGTTGGCACTTTGATTTTGCCTCTTTGACAAAAAACATCCACCTTTCCAGCACTTTTACGAATCGCTTCTAAAATATCATATCTATTCAAGGTAAAATCTCCCTCCATGCTTTTCGCATAAAAAAGGGCTACCGGAATGGCTAATAACGCGTACAAATCCAACGTATAGGTAGTTCCAATTGCTTTTGTTAATTCATACCCTTCTGGAGGCGAAATTAAAGCACCATAATTCAATCTATCTTTCTTTAAATCAAACATGTTGTTGTATATCTTTAACAAAATTTCGTACTACGTTAAATCGATATTGTAAACTTTGTATACCTACCCAACTATTAAATTCTCCACTTACGCTTGCTAATTTAGCCTTTGCTCCTTTCTTTTTAATCTCTTGATTATAAACCAATTGATCTACAAACTCAACATTTATAGTTTCTTTTATAATTTCATCTCTCCATTTCTTCATAAAGAGTTGAGTTTCTAAAACTGTTCTGGGTGCAATTTGATTAAACAAATAATCAAAATCAAAATGAGTTAACTCTTCTTTTTTATCTTTTACTTCATCTTTCCAATTTTCCCAATTTGAATCAAAATTTAAATTACTCGATTTTTTATGTAATTGAATATTGTATCGAATATGGGCTCCATGAATTAAAAAATCAAACAAGATGGCAATTGTCAATATTTTCCTTGTTTCTTCATGTAATGACAAATCATTGATTAAATCCAATGCCATTTCTTTGAAATTATTAGAGTCCACGATAATTTTCGTTCTTTCAGGTTTAAATAACTGACTCAATAAATTATTCTTTTGCTTTAATTCTGAAGTTGAATCCATGAATTGATCACGAAGAAACGTTGCTTCTTCTTTTGTTAAATCGAGTTTCATGGTTTCGCTTTTTGTTGAGAAAAAAGGAGTTTTTATACCAAATGAATCTTCTAGCGAAGTATAATCATCATCACCTTCTTCGTTAGTTGATTTTTTTAATTCTGAAAGATTATTTCGAAGTAAATATTCTGAGGATGAAAAATCTGTATCAATGAATTTATGCACCCTAAGCCCATTCCAATAAACAGATGAAGCTTTTCTTGCTAGTTCTCCTTTATTTTGAGCAAATGCAACACCGATTACCCCATCCCCATCTTTATACTCATGATTTCGAGCTAAAAGATGCATTATTTGATGCTCTTCTGCTTTTAAATAAGTTGATAAGTTCGCTACTTTTTCTCCGCTATGAAATTGTTTTTGATAGGTTAAAAAAATATCGGTGAGGATGATAAAGTATTTTGGTCTAGTTTGGATTGTCGATACACCAGGAAACAACCAATCTGCAATTGCATCCCGAACAGAACCAATTCCGAGCTCATCTACCGTTCCTCCTGTACTCAATAAATCAATTACTGAAAATACTCGGTCTCTCTGCTCATTTGAGAAATCAATCCAACCAAAACCAGAACTCATTTATTTTTGTATTTGGTAATAAAATTATTTTCTTTTTATTCAGCTCCTACCCATTCATCGGCCAATCTCCAAATTGTCCTTCGGCTTGATCGATTACTTCTTTTAGAATCGTGTCCAATTCTGAAAATGGGATAATTCCTCTTAATTCTTTTTTAACGGCTAAACGAATGGCTGCTTTCGCGTCTTCTTTCTTTGTCCAGTCGATTTGTAGGTTTTTCTTTACCGAATCTACTACATTGTGAACTAAATCTTGAATCGGACCTTGTTGATTTATCAGCGATTCTTTTGCGTGTAACAAATCGTAGAATGCTAATTCTTCTTCGGTTAAGCCTAATTCTTTTAATCGTTTGTCTTCGTTTCTGAATTCGTTTGCTAAATCTAACAGGTGTTTTATTGCTGCAATTGAATCTAAACTGTTTTTATGGTATTTACTCAAAACTTTATCTAACTCGTCTTTCAAAGTGGTTGCTTTTCGAATGTTCTTCAGCATTTTTACTCTGATTTCATCGTTTAAGATTCTTCGTAGTAATTCTATTTTGATGTTTTCTTCGCCTTTTTCTTTGACTATGGCTTGGAATTTATCATCTACAATTGAAATGTCAATCTTGTCTAAATCATACATGGAAGCTAAATCAACAATTGAATTGGCTTCTAATGATTTGTTTATTAAATCTTTGATTACTTGAACTTTTCCTCTTTCAATTCCTGGAGGAAATTTGATCTTACGAATCGTTTGACGTATTTTTTGAGCTATTCCTACTTCTTCTAAAATATCCCAAATACGGGGATCTGAACTCGTCATTGCAACCAATTCAGCAAGTTTTCGTTCTTCTTTTAAGAATGAGTCGGTTATTTCGTCGGTTTTCAAAAGTTCGTTGACGATTTGTTGTGTCCATTTCATTAAATCACCCGATGAACGTGTGTTTAACTCATCGACTTCAAAACCTCCCATTAGTTCTTTTACAACAGAAAGCTGTTCTAAACAAAGTTCAACGGCAATATCGATATCGAAAGTTGGTTGACCTTCTCCGCCTCCGGCAGTATATTTTTTAGTTGCTTCTGCTAAAAACCCTGAAATCCCGATAAAATCTACTACCAAACCTGATGGTTTTTGGTCGAAAACTCGGTTTACTCGTGCGATTGCTTGCATTAAATTATGCCCTTTCATGATTTTATCGACATACAATGTATGAATACACGGTGCGTCAAATCCTGTTAGCCACATATCGCGAACAATCACAATTTTTAAAGGATCTTCTGGGTTTTTGAAACGTTTCTTTATCGCTTCCATCGAATCTTTGGTACGTATGTGTTCGTTCCATTCGATTGGATCTTTTGAAATATTACCTGTCATTATCACTGCCATTTCTGGACAGTTTTCCAAGGCTTTCAACGCATCGTACATTTTGACGCAATTTCTTCTACTCATACAAACAATCATCGCTTTTCCTTCTAAAGTCTGAATTCGAGCATTGTAATGAGTTAATATTTCTTTTGCAATTTTAGCTACTCGATCTGTAGCTCCTGCGGCATCTTCAATGGCTGCCCAAACAATATTGTTGGTGCTTTCTTCGTCTTCTTTTACTTCTTCTAACTCACGAAAAGCATCGGCTTTGATATTCAAAGGTACCATTTTAGGTTCGTAGTAAATCGGAACGGTTGCTCCATCTTCTACGGCTTGTTTGATATCATAGGTATGAATTGTTTTACCGAAAACCAACTCTGTATCAGCATCTTTGCTATCTACAGGTGTTCCTGTAAATCCCATAAAAGAAGCATTTGGCAACGCACGACGAATATTTTGGGCATAACCTCCTTCATTAAAACCATATTGTGTTCGGTGTGCTTCGTCTGCTAAAACAATTATATTAAAACGTTCAGAAAGCACTGGATGAACCACTTCCTTCCCAAGTTCAAGATCTTTCAATCTAAACTTCTCAATCGTAGTAAAAATAACTCCTCCACCATCAGAACTTAACAATTGTCTCAATTTATCTGTTGTATCTGCGTGGTGCACATCTCCTACAACATCTTTGCACAATACAAAATTCTCATACAATTGCGTATCCAAATCGTTGCGATCCACTTGAATCACAATCGTTGGATTTTTCATTTCAGGCAATTGTCTTAAAATTCCTGTTAAAATAGCCATGGAAATACTTTTTCCAGAACCTTGTGTATGCCAAACAACCCCTAAACGTCCATCTCCAGTTGGTTTTATATTGTTTACAGCGCTTTTAATCGCTTCTGTAATTCCCCAATATTGATGGTATTTCGCTCCTTTTTTGATGAGCTTACTGTTGTGGTCTTCGTGAAAAATGTAATTTTTGATGTAATCTACCAAAATGGCTTTCGGAAACAGACCTTTGATCATTGTTTCCAATTGTAAATCATTGTCTTTTTCTATGTTTTCACCATCAATGCTTTTCCATGGAGCAAACCATTTCAAAGAAGCATTGTACATACCGTGTAAGGCTTCTCGACCATCAGAAATAACGGACAGCGCATTGAAATCAAATAATTGCGGTATATCTAGGGTGTAATGACCAATTTGTGTATGTGCATTTTCTACACCTACTTCTTGATCGAACATATTTTTAAATTCGAATACCACCAAAGGCAAACCGTTGATGTAGATAATCAAATCGGGAATTCGTTTGTTTTTCCCAACAATGACTACTTGGTTTGAACAAATGAAACGGTTTTTTTCGGGGTCTTGGTAATTAATTGGGTAAATATGACGTGCAAATTCTTTTCCCGAAGCATCTTTCCATGAAATAGAAATACCTTTCGACATTTTGAGATGGAATTCTCTGTTGCGGTAATGCACATCCATTCCTACTTGTTGTAAAAAGATAGAAAGTGCTTCGTTGATCGCCGTTGCAGGAATTTCTGGATAAGTTGTTTGTAAAAACGAACGTAATTCATCTTCTAAAACGACCTTTTTTAAATCGCGTTGCAATTCATTTCCGTGATGATAGGTATAGCCTAATTCTTGTAACCACTCAATGGCTGCTTTTTCAACGGTTATTTCTAATAGGTTTGTCATGGTTTTAGGCGTTTGATGTGTTTGTCAAAATCAGAGATGATTTTTTGTGTTTTGTTGTATACATCATATTCTTTGAATGCTTTTTGAAATGTAAAATTTTGAAATTTCCCCTATATATTCTATTATTTTCAAAAATATTATTTATCTAAATTAATTATTTGATTTTTTAATCTAATATTATTTTTTCGCAATATTTTATTGCTTCTGGACAATTGATAATAATACCTTCATTTACCAACCTATCAGTCTGCCATAAAATTCTGTATTCTGATTGATGTTGATATTTCATTTCTTTTAAAAAGTAAGCATCGTTACCTTGTACAAAATTCGATATACCAAATAATTTGTCAGCTGAAATCCCTCCTTCTTCACTTTTTAAGGAATCCATATCTACCCCTGTAATTTTTTTAGTTAAAATTCTATGATCTAAATAAATACAATTTCCATGTAGAACTTGACGCACTCTTAATAAACTTCGAGAAACTTCTAAAATAAAATTAATTGGATCTATAATTTTGAAAACACTATTTCTTGAAAAAGTTGTTAATAATGACCTATCTAATAATGTAGAAGTGCAAAATGAATACTCATTAATACCAACTGTTGAAAAAGATCCAATAGATAATCCAGTATCACTTAAAGCATGGTTCATAGAACTTCCTTCATTTTTATCTCCTAATTCATTGTCAACATATTTTTTATAATTATGGAATGAACTTATAAAAATATTACCAGTTTCAAAGAATTCATCTATGAAATTTTCGTTTTCATATCTGTATAAAAATGGTAGTACATTTATATAAGAGGTAATATCATTAAATACGGAGTTAAAATTTCTCATTTTATCGGTTGTTTAAATAACTGCTTTTAACTCGAAAATATCAGTAATTTGTTGGTAAATTCTTCTCTCGCTTGCTCGAATGGAGCGAACTCTTCTCAATAATTCTTTGAAATAGTCTTTTCCAAAAACCTTTTGTCCTTCTTTTAAACGTGTATCATCGATAACAAAACCTTTAACAATGAATTCTTTTAAGGTTTGCGTTGCCCAAATACGAAATTGAGTTGCTTTGGAAGAGTTTACTCTGTAACCAAGTGAAATAATTGCATCTAAGTTATAAAATTCTAAGTCTCTTGAAACTTGTCTCGAACCTTCTGTTTGAACTGTTCGGAAATTCCGAACAGTTGCTCCTTTTTCAAGTTCTCCGGATTCATAAATAGTTGTTAAATGCTCACTTATAGTGGATTTAACAACCTCAAACAATTCTCCCATTGCCTTTTGAGTAAGCCAAACGGTTTCGTTTTCTAAAAACACAGAAACACGCACTTCGCTGTTGGGGGTGTTGTAAATTAAAAAATTATTTATCTCTTTGCTCATTTTGAAGATCTAAAAAAAGAAATTATAAATCTAATTCTTTCACATTTAATTTAAACTCAATTTGTTTACATCTCTTAAACATTTCGATGGTATTATCAATATATTTTCTTGGATAACCAGATGTGTTATTTTTTAATTTCTCCATTGTTTTCTCAAAAAGTTGAGAATCATTTTTTAAAAGAGGATCATCAAAACCTAAACTTTCAAACCAATTTAAATTTCTATGGGTAATTTGACCAGATTTTAAAAATGTAAGAGTTTCAAAATAATGTTTTATCATTTGAATAAACGATGTATCATGAATATATTTATCAATTGAATTATGAAAAACAACACCATAATAATTGACTTCTTCTTGCAATAAATAAGCATCTATTATTGGCTGTCCAAAGAATACATGATTATCTTTATTTACACTAATTAATCCATGAGAAATTGCACCTTTCATTGGTAAATTCTTTCTTATGCCAGTATCGATAATTATTTTTGATGCACCTAAAATTAATGCAAATGAAGTTTTAGAGTCATCTTTAGTAAAGATGACAATTGAATCTGAAAAACTTGTTATGAATAAATCTAAATCTCCTAATTCATTTGAAATATCATATTTTATACTGCTTTCAATATCTTTTTTTATTTCAGATATTTCATTCATCATTTGATAGATTTCTTCATGAGATTTTCTCATTACTAAATCCTTAAATCCCATAATATCTAGAAATGCAACAAATCGATTTTCAGTTACTTTCCATTCATTTTTGGTTGAAATGATATTCTCCATAAACTTAACTATTTATTTTTTCAATATCTTTCACTCGAATTTCTCCACTGATTAATTTTGGGAGGAGATAATCTCTTTGATTTTTTAAAATTTCAATTTCTAAAATATTATTTTCAATCAATTTATATATCTTTTCGGCTTCTGTGTTAAATCCTTCTTTATTATTTGAAAAAACAATGGGTAATGATCTAAATTCAGTTTTACTAATCTCTTTAAAAGTACTACCGTTTGCTTTTGATAAAATTAAATCCTTATTAGTTTTAGTCCAACCATGAAGTTCGTAAACAGACATCTTTTTATTTGGAACCATTGTTATAAACCCTTGATTAGTACAAGCTTCTTTCGTATTTATTGTTAATGCACCTATTGTTGCTCTACTTGACATTAATAAACAACCTTTAGGAAATATTTTAGCTGAACTTTTTTGCAAACCTAATTTTGTGATTTTTTTTGATGTATTAAATGAAAAAAGAGAATTTGAACTTGTTAAATCTGTAGGTGAATACCAAAGAATATCGCCATTCTCCCAATAAGAAATTTCAGCAGTTTTAGGAGTACCACCTCCTAACGTTTCTACTAAATTTCCTATCTGCTTAACTTCCCACCCTTTCGGAATCATACCCAATTCACTTTCTACAAACTCACCGTCTTTGAACGGGCCAAAATCTACGAACCAATGTTTGTAAAGCGCCATCGCCATTTCTTCTAATGTTTTATTCATTTGAAGATTGAGCTCTATTTTATCGTCTAGGTCAGAGAGGATTGAGGCTATTGCTTTTTGTTCTGGGAGAGGGGGGAGATTTAATTTAAAATCAAAAATATCAGTTAATTTAATGCTTGCTTGACTTGCACTTCCTTGAGCTGTATTAATAATATAATTTAAGAAAAAATCACTTTTCATCAGATAATAAATGAATTGTTGATTATAAAGATCCTGATCTAAAGTTCTAATTCTAACAGCATTTTGATTTAAATATGAATCATTTGCTACACTTGGAACTTTAATAACTTTTCCAACTACTGATGCATAATTAGGTGGCCATGATCCAACTGAAGCTATTACAATATCTCCAGTTTTTAAAATATACTTATCAAGTCCTATAACATTTGTTTTTGACACTCTATTGCAAGTTTTTATGTCTATAGAGTTGTGTGTTGTATCAGAAATTCTAACAACGATTTCTCCAACAGATTTATACCAACTCGACTTAAAAGCAAAACCTTTTTGAAAATCAATAAGTTCTCCTAGTGTATATATTTTCCAGTTTTGTGGCATAATTACTTTTAATTTAATAACCTTGAATTGTTTTTATTTCAGAGTTCTCCAACAAACCACCATGCGAATTACTTACATCTAAAAAAAGCTGTACAAAAGTATCGTCAACTTCACATTTAAATTCATCAAGATATTTTCTTAATTCCTCTTCATTTGTTAAATCAATCTTACTTAATGATATTTGTTTAGCTATTGAAGGAAAAGTATCCTCAATTATCAACCATCTGAAAAGTTTGTTACGATCTATTTCTTTTCTTTCAGCGATTAAAGTGTTCCTACACATTGTGTAATTATTTGCCAAGCGCTTAATCGACCTAGGGTTTGAATTTATTAACGAATGATGTTCTAATAGTAAATGACGAATTTCTTTTGAACTTTGATCTATAGATTCTAGTGCAATATCAGACATTTCACTTTCAGAAATATTAAATTCTGTTTCTAATTCATTTAAAAAGTCATTATTCAATGTACCCGAAATTAAAGAATCATTAATCCGCTTATTAATTTCAATTAACTTATTTTGATTAAGTTGACTAATTTCAATATCTTTATTTTCATTTTTTACACCTAGAATATAATGCCAATACTTTTCTTTTGAAGCTTCTGAAACTATTGGTATTCTAAGTGATAATTGAAACGCTTTTTCTAAAAATAATTCACCTAATTTTTCACCTTTTCGATTGATAACATTTGCAAATTCATTATAATTATTTTCAAAACATGTTGTTATCCAATCTTTGTCTCCAGCAACTAGGTAAAGAACTCTTTTATCTTTAAAGAATGTTTGTATTCCTTCTAATAATTGAACAGTATATTCCTTATTACATCTATCAATATCATCTATAAAAACAGCCACTTCAAAATCTTCATTAATATTCGATATCAATTTATTAAAATGCTGTTTTATTTTATTCATTGGATCTGCAGACCTTTCCATAAAAGATTTGGCTTCATTAGATGATCGCAATAAAAAAGGAGTAGAAATGAATTTCGACAAAGAAAAAATCAATCCAATAACTGAACCTAAACTTATTATTAATTTTGAAACAACGTCAATAGCTAAACCTTTAGCTTCATTATCAACGTTCTTAGTTGTAGAATATGATGCCAATGCTTTAAAAAATGAATCTCCAAAACACAACAAAATAAAAATAAAAATTATTGATAATAAGAAAGTAGCGATTTTTTGCCTACCTGCATACCACACTATTCTTCTGAAATTTTCTTTAAACCCTAGTTTCCTTTTTTTGAAAAATGGAAATTTAATTTTTGATTGTAAATAAATTTGATCTATGAAAGACCACCAAGGTGGATTAATGTGCTGATTTTGCCATGCATTAAACTTTACAACGATCCATTTCCTTTTTTCAGTATCTAAATTTTTCTCTAGTAGATTTAAAAAAGTGGACTTTCCTGCCCCCCATTCTCCTTGTAAATGAATCATAAAAGATTGTTGAAAATCCTCGTTTGAAAAAATTTCAGTGTTGACTAATCTAGCAAGTGATTTTGCTACTGGCTCACGATTTAATCTATCTATTGTTTCAACATTGTCTAAATGAAATGGTATTTTATCAGTACTATTATTATTTTCATTTTCATCTTCATTTTCAAGTTCATCTATAATTGGAGGTATTATTGGAGGTTGATTATTATTGCCTTCTCCATTTAAGTTTTCTATTCCAATTTTATTAATTCTATCAACAAGAAGAGTTAATTCTACTTGTGCCTTAATTATTATTTCAATTGCGAGTTTAATATCTAATAAATAAGCTGAACCCTGGGCATTAGCTCTAAAAACAGCACTTTTTTCGAACCCATCTATGTTAATTAATTCATGCCAAGAAAGTCTATATGGTAATTTATAAATTAATCTGAAAGTTAGAGATTTTTCAGTAGATGGTTTCACAACTTGATAAATTCCATCTATTAAATGGGTGTCTTTTTGGTAAGAAATTGCTAAATCACCAAGTTTTATATTATTAAAATTAGATCTTCGTCGACCATTTTCTGAAAATTTGGGATATTGAAAATTATTACCAATTTCAAATTTATTTGTATCCCAATATTCATTTGCAGCATTTAACCACCAAAAAGAACCATTAAAATCTTGTAATGAACTTAACATAGAATTTTCTTTAGTATCTATTAAATTTGGATTTGATGGAGCTACTATTTCTTTCTTAAATATTTCAGAAGTAGATATATTATTTTTTTTCGCAAGAGTTAATAAAATTTCTAAATCATAAATAAAATATGTAATTTTTGAATTTGATTTTATTTCTTTTTCAAAAAACAGTTTATCGTTATCATTGATTTTGGAGCCAAGAACTAATATAAGAGTGTAATGTCTTTTGTTTGATATCCTAAATATTGTTTCCGTTAAATTAATAATATTCTTACGGATTTCTCCTCTCCTTTTTGAATTATAATTTAATTTTATCTCAACATAAAAACCATTATTTTGATCTTGCAAATCAAATAGAACACTTTGATTATTGTTTATAATTGCCTTACCAGGCTCTAAACCAACAACATGTACATTATCAATTACTTCCTGAACAAATTCTACAAATTTGCTTTCGATTAATTCTAATTCCATAAACTAGATTCTTTCAAAATTCTCCTTAACCTTCTCCTGCAATTCATTCCCTTTTTCAAATTGAGCTAACAATTGTTCTTGCAAACGAGCCATTTTTTCTTCGAAAGGTTCGCCGTCATCTTCTACTGCTTCTGTACCAACGTAGATACCTGGGGTCAGTTTGTAATCTTGGGCACGAACTTCGTCTAGGGTTGCTGCTTTGGAGAAGCCTTCTATGTCTTCATACACAGAATTTCCTCCCCCTTTTCCCTGCTCTACCGCTTGGTCTTCAAAAGCTATCGCTTTTTCTCCTCCAAAGGGGGAAGTCCTCCATAGAGAGTATGTATCGGAGATTTTATCGATGTCTTCGTCGGAGAAAACGCGGAGTTTTCGGCTTGCCATGGTGCCTAACTTTGAGGCATCTATGAACAATATTTCGTTGTTTCTTTCGCGGTGTTTTCCGTCTTTTCCGTCTCTGTTTTTACTTAAGATAAAAATACAAGCTGGTATTCCAGTTGTTAAGAATAATTTATCGGGTAAACGTACAATGGCATCTATCATAGAGTTTTCTACCATGTATTGGCGCACGTTTTTTTCTCCTTTGGTATTGGAAGTCATTGCTCCGTTTGCCATTACAATTCCTGCTGTTCCTGTATCGCTCAAATGAGACCAAAAGGTTTGCATCCACATATAGTTGGCGCTTCCGTCTGTTGTAAATTCTTCTTTTGGTCCGAATAAACGAGGGTCGCCTTCTGGTAAATCTTCGGGGTGCCAATTGCTCACGTTAAATGGTGGGTTGGCAATGATAAAGTCTGCTTTTAACGTTGGGAATTTATCGTCTAACAATGAGTTACCCAATTGTATATCAAACGATAAGTCGCGCAACAACAAGTTCATCAAACACAAACGAAGTGTTTGCGCAGTCATTTCCTGTCCGTATATAGCAATGTCTTTTTTATTTCCTCCGTGTTCGTTAATAAATTTTAAACTTTGCACAAACATACCACCACTTCCACACGCAGGGTCGAAGATACGTCCTTGATACGGTTCTAATAATTCAACCAACAAACGTACGATACTTCCAGGTGTAAAGAATTGTCCTGCACCAGAACCTTCCGCCATGGCAAAACGTCCGATGTAGAATTCGTAGATTCTTCCTAAAATATCGCTTTCTGGGTTTTCTTTTTCAGAAAATTTGGGGTGAGAAAGTAAATTGATAATTCCGCCAGTTTGTTTGGCAGAAAGTTCACTTTTTACAAAAATACGTGGCAACAGATTCACTAATTGCGGGTTGTATTCCGTCAATAAATCTTGTATCACATCAAAAGCATCGTCTATAATAACTTTGATATCGTCTTGTTCTGCATTGTCTTTCAAGTATTGCCATGAAGCTTTTTCAGGAATTTTGAATGTATTGCGTGAACGGTATTCGTCTCTATCTTCAAGTACATATTGAATTTCGCCTTGATCAACAGTGTAATATTCTGATTTTGGGTCGTTCAATTGAGTTTTAATTTCCTCGTAAACAATCTCGTAGCGTTCACTCAAGTGTTTCAAGAAGACCAAAGGTAAAATGTAGTTTTTATAATTGTTTTCAGAAACAGCGCCTCTCAATTCGTTGGCGGCATCCCATAATTCTTTTTCAAAGTTGATGTCTGCTTTTGACATGTTTAAGTTTTTGATTAAAATAGTTGTTAAATGTAGTTATTTAGAGTGGATAAAGAGAGAATTAATAAGGCTTTTTGAGTTCAATTCTAAAATTATCATTTAAAATAAAATTATTACATAGTTTAAAATTCTCTTACTTTTACTTGATTAAAAGTAAGCAAAAATCAAGGTGCTTTCCAAGGGATTTTTCACTCCATTTCTTTACGTGAAATCGCAGGTAAATACTTTCCTACACTCCTTGCTCTAACGTTTAGTCTTCAAAAGCAGTGCTTTTTCTTTCGCTGAAAAAGCGAAACGCGATTACGGAAAAAATTACAGCTAATACGATGGAAAGACCAAGAAAATAGCCAGCTTCGCAATTAAATCTTAATTTCCCCATTTGCAAGTTCTTTGTAATTTTCTTGAGATCAAAAGGTGAACGATCTAAACCGCTCCATTTTCCTTTTATGTACTCAAAATCATAAAAAAGAGTATCTTCTTGATTTTCAGAATTGTTATTTAACACTAAAGACAATACATCTTTGTTTTTAAAACTAATTTCTACATCAAAAGCATCTGGTTCTGATAAACGATCTTCAATTACTCCCATATTCAAATATTTCATTTTATCATACATAAAAATAGGTTCTCCAACAATAAAAATTAAATTTTTATTGCCTCTTTTTTTACGATACACTACCCAATAATTTTCGAGTTTTGTCACATCAGTTATACAGGTGCAAAATTTTATTTTATCTAATGGTAGACACATATTAGTTTGTTTTAGTTTTAAATTGTGTTCAAATGTAAGTTGGTTGAACGTAATCTATGTAAGTTGTTCTAATAAAATTTTCGTCTTTTTGATTTGTATTCAACCAAGAAATTTCACCTAAATTTTGAACCAAACGAAGATTGTAAAACATTTTTTTAGTCCCGTAAAAGATCGGATTAATAGCGAAATATCAGATTGAATCCAACTCATTTAAAATTGAAAAATAACACTTTGAGGTTACTAAAAATTCACATGAAATTTTAAATGGTAATTTATCTACTATTCGATATGAAGTGGAAGAGTTAAATGTAATTTCGGAAGATGTTTTGGTGAAATCTTTGAAAGTTATTATAGTTTAAACCAATTTGCTATTTTTTTGTTTAAATCATATAATAGCAATTAATCCAAACGTTTATTTCGCTCTATTCGTTCTTTTGCTTCTATCAACAACTGATGTAATTTTGCTTCCAACTCTTCTTTCGGAGGCATCACTGTTAAATATTCAGCTACCAAAATTCCATCTTTGTGCATTTCGAGTAATTCCACTTGCTCCTTATTACTTTCAGCACATAAAATCAAACCGATGGGTTCATTTTCACCTTCTTGCTTTTCGTGTTTATTGAGCCATTTCAAATACAATTCCATCTGACCTTTATGCGATGCTTCAAATTTCCCAATCTTTAACTCAATTGCAACTAATCGTTTTAATGTTCGATTGTAGAACAACAAATCAAGATAGAAATCATCTCCATCTATTATCATTCGTTTTTGACGTTCCATAAAGGCAAACCCTTTACCCAATTCTAAAATAAAGGCTTCTAATTCTTGTAAAATAGCCTTTTCTAAATCTTGTTCTAAATACGTATTTTTCAAATTCAAAAAATCCAACATATAAGGATCTTTAAACGTATTCATTAAATCAGTTTTTGTATTAGCTAGTTGTATGTTGGCTATTTCATTTCGTTCAAATGCTTTTCGATCAATTTGATTTCGCAACTCGCGCTTTCCCCAACTTTGTTCGATAGAATTTTGAGCATAGTACAACTTAGACTCTATTGATTTTAAAGGAAATAACTCAATAAAATGAGACCAACTCAATTTTGCCACCAGTGGCGGCAAAATGTTGTAATCAGAAAATTCTTGAGCAAAACGAATCATTCTTCTTACATTTTTTTCAGTAAAGCTTCTTCCGTATCGATTTTCTAATTGTACCGATACTGCCGACAAAATTTGCTTTCCATATTCTGCGCGCTCATTTTTAAGAATTTCATCATTAATTCGTTTACCAATATGCCAAAAAAGCAAAGTCAACGAACTATTAGCAACCTTAGCGATCTGACTTTTACTTTCCTCAATAAGAACAGCTAATTCACTAACTAATGTAGAAGAATCTAAATTGTATTTATCAATATCGCTCATAAAATTTGTTCATTTAATTGTTTTAATCAAGAAAATCAGAACTTCTAAGTTAGAAAATTTTAAGAAAAAAGTACTTTAATCTTTCGACTAAATTTGATTTAAAAAATTATTAATAAATTTCTATAATGAGTATTTTTTTAAAGAACTCACATTAAAGAAGTCTTTCTAAAATGATCATTTATCTAGACTTTGATATTTCGTTTTTTTGTTCAAAACTAAATACCTCACTCCCATCCTATCCTCTTTAATTTTCAACTAACTTTGTAGCCCTACAAATACTCAGATGAACAAGGAACAAGAGAAAAAAATCAAGGATTTAATTGTGAAATACAACGATATTTTACTTGTTTCTATGCGTTTAGCAATTGCTGAAGATTTTGTGAATTTGATGTTGTTAAATCGTGACGATACGGACTTTATTTTAAAGAATTTATTCAATAATAAGGAAGAATTTAATAAACTGATTGTCAAAGAATTTCTAAAAAGAAACAGCAGTTCTGTGACGCACGAATTGAAATCGATGAAGAATCCTTTGCCTGATTTTAAGAGTAATTTGAGGAAGTAGAATGTGGGCTTCGAGTGCCTCAGCCTACATTCTAGTGCCTCAGCACATGTTGAATTGCCTCAACCTACATTCGTTTGCCTTAGAACACATCGAACGACTTAGACAACTTTCGACTGCTTTAGTCCGCAGACTTTTACTAATAACGTTTTTATCTGTAATTCATTTAACATTCTTTTTTTACTTTTATAATCTATAAAATCAAAAATATGTTTGCACTGGAACAAATTGAAATTGCGAATGGGAAGATTCGATCTGGGGCTGATTTTCCTAGATTTATTCAGGAATTAAAGTCGATTGGTGTTCAATCTTTTGAGACTTGGACTTTTGATAGTCATACTGAATATTTGGGTGAAAATAATTTTAGTGTTCAGTCTGAATCTAAATACGAATCACTTTCTGTAAATGAATCTAGTAATGCTACTGATTTTATTCATTTCTTGAAAATTCACCAACAAGGTGAAACGAATTATTTCGAGTTTTGTCAGCATTGTGCTGAAACAGGTGTTGAAAAATGGATCGTAGATTTAAATAAAATGACGTGTACTTATTTCGATAAATCTGGAAATGAAGTGCTTGTTGAAAAAGTTTCTTCTGTTGAGTGATTAGATCTAATTTCAATAATTAAATTTTAACATATAAAGAAAATTAGAAAATCTTTATTCGAAAATAGGACGTGTAAAAGTTTATTTCCACCACTTACTAAAAACCTGAGTTGTATCCGTCGGTGAAAAAATCTCCCCTATTTTAGGAGTTATAATTGAAAATGAACTGTCTTTTGGTAACGATGTTATAATTTCTAATGGTTCGTTCCAAGCGTGAGTCGACAAAGCAAACTTACTTGAATGTACAGGAAATAACATCTTCGTATTTAATTCTTTAGCCGCTTTCAACACTTCCCCTGGCATCATGTGGATGTACTTCCAATTTTTGTTGTACTGACCGTTTTCTAGTATGGCTAAATCAAAGGTTTTGAATTTTTCGCCAAGTTGTTTGAAGTGAGTATCGTAACCACTGTCTCCACCAACAAAGATGCGTTTATCATTTACTTCTAATACATAGGAAGTCCACAAAGCTTGATTTCTCTTGAATCCTCTTCCTGAAAAATGACGTGCTGGCGCAGTGTGAATCTTAACGTTATTGGGAAATTGCATGGTTTCATTCCAATCGCGCTCTTCGATTTTTGTTGTGTCGTACCCCCAATATTCTAAATGTTCACCGGTACCCAAAGAACAAACGGTTTGTTTTACTTTTGATTTTAAAGCTAGTATGGTTTCATAATCTAAATGGTCCCAATGATCGTGGGTGATTAATAAATAATCGATTGCGGGGAAATCTTCGACTTTGTAACGATCTGTTCCTTCGAAAGCCTTCGTTGTGAATGAAAAAGGAGATGCTGCGCCACTAAAAACAGGATCAACTAAAAAGGTAATTCCATCCAACTGCATAAAATAAGACGAGTGACCAAACCAAACAACAACATCCTTTTTAGGGTCTAAATGAAGTAAATCTTCTTTTACACTTGGAATGGATTGATCTGGTGAGACATTCTCCGCTTTTCCAAAGAAAAATTCTTTCATCACTTTGTAGTAAGAAACTCCCTCCGTCAATGCTGGTGTATTGGATAAGTTCTGAAATTCTCCTTCTCGCCAATTCGGTGATTTTTGAACGAGTTCTAATCTTTTTCCTGTTGGTCTTTTTCCAAATTTAGCTTGATTCATAATAATGCATCCACTAACGAAAATGACAAGTATGAAGCAAAGTAAGAATATCATTGTCTTTTTTAGTATTTTAAAAAGTTTGGGCTTTTTCAAGTTTTTTATTTTATGTAAAAATAGTGCTTAAAATTATAATTTAGAACAGGTGGTTTGTTTTAACACAAAAGATCCTGCGTTGCAGAATTTCACAAAAGGAAGCATCAAAAGTGTCAAAAAAGTTCAAAGGTAAGAGGAAGAAACAGCCTAGCTGTTAGAAAATAAAACTTATGTTTTCTTTTGATGCTTCCTTTTATGTGCTTTTTTTTTAACACAAAAGATCCTGTATTGCAGAATTTCACAAAAGGAAGCATCAAAAGGCTCACAAAAGTTCAAAAGCACGAGGAAGAAACAGCCTAGCTGTTAGAAGGTAAAACTTATGTTTTCTTTTGATACTTCCTTTTATGTGCTTTTTTTTAACACAAAAGATCCTGTGTTGCAGAATTTCACAAAAGGAAGCATCAAAAGGCTCATAAAAGTAAATTAGTACGAAGAAGAATCAGCCTTGCTGATAAGAGATAAAACTTTTGTTTTCTTATGATGCTTCCTTTTATGTCCTTTTGTGTTAAATGTTAAACCATAATTCACTTAAATAAAATAAGTTAATCGTTTTTATCTCAATTAACACTTTATTATGATTACCTTTAAATAATCCATAAAATTTGGAATCGATTATGAATAAATACGCAATTGCAATTCACGGGGGAGCTGGAACGATTTTAAAAAATACGATGACTCCAGAGAAAGAAAAAGCTTATTTGGATGGATTGAAAAATGCTATTGAAGCAGGAGAAACGATTCTGATAAATGGCGGCACTTCTTTAGATGCTGTTGAAATGGCGATTCGTTCTTTAGAGGACAATCCTTTATTTAACGCTGGAAAAGGAGCTGTTTTTTCTCATGCTGGGAAAAATGAAATGGATGCTAGTATAATGAATGGAAAGGATTTATCTGCTGGTGCTGTCGCAGGAATTTCCTATATCAAAAATCCAATTTCTCTTGCGAAAGGTGTTATGCAAAAATCGGAACATGTTTTGCTAGCTGGAAATGGTGCAATTGAATTTGCAAAATCAATTGGTTCTGAATTTGAAGACGATGCCTATTTTTTCGAGCAAATGCGTTTTGACCAATTACAACAAGCGAAACAAAGTGATGGGGTATTTTTAGACCATACAACCGACAAATTTGAAAATGGTGAAAAGAAATTCGGGACGGTTGGTGCTGTAGCTTTAGATATACACGGAAATTTAGCTGCTGGAACAAGTACAGGCGGAATGACCAACAAGAAATTTGGAAGAATTGGTGACAGTCCTATTATTGGAGCTGGAACGTATGCTAATAATGATACTTGCGCTATAAGTTGTACTGGTCATGGTGAATTTTTTATTCGTTCGGTGGTTGCTTATGATGTTTCGTGTTTAATGGAATACAAAGGACTTTCATTAAAAGAAGCGTGTGATTTTGTTGTAATGGATAAATTGGTAAAAATTGGTGGAGAAGGTGGTTTAATTGCTATTGATAAAAATGGAAATATCGAACTTCCTTTCAATTCGGAAGGAATGTATCGCGCAAAGAAATCGGAGGATGGAGAATTGTTTATTGGAATTTACAATGATTAATTTTGGATGTTGAATTTTTAATCAAGCATTCAACATCCAAAATTAATCATCAATTAAACCGCTAAATCTGTTGGGTGATGAATTGTAAGTTTTTTAAGTTTTAAATCGTAGTGGTCTCCAAGCGACATTACGTGAACGATTAGATTCTCTATAGATACTGGTTCTCCCATTTGAACATCTGAAATATTGGTATCTCTCATTTGCGTTCCATCGACTAACATCACTAATCCTGAACCGATTGCTTCCATATTGTTTCCGTTGATGATTAATAAACCTGTATCCTCACCTAGTCCGATTCCTAAATTGATTGGATTACTTGCACACGCATAAAGTAAACGTCCGATTCTTCCACGTTGAACAAAATGCGTATCGATAATTACGTTGTTTATAAATCCTAGTCCACCAGTAATTTTCACTTCTCCTTTTGATAAGGCTTCGTGACTATTTCCTTGATAAATCATATTATTTGAACTTGCCGCTGCTCCTGCTGAAGTTCCTGAAATAATAAAATCTTCGTTTTGGTATTTTTCAAGCAGCAAATAATGAAAAGATGTTCCTCCAAAAATAGATGTTAAACGCAATTGGTCGCCACCTGTAAACACCACGACATCAGCCGCTTTCAAACGTTCAATATTTTCAGGAGCGTTCGCTTCTTCTCTCGTTTTGATATTCAAAACAGAAACATTCAAAACATCCAATTGAGCAAAAGCATTGATATACTCCTCACCTACTTCTTCCGGTATATTCGAAGCAGTGGTGATGATTTCAATTTTAGAAAGGTTGTTTTTAATGGATTCAGTCGTGATTCGCTTCAAAATTCCTTTTTCAAAAAATCTTAAATTACGTTTCAAATCTTCTTTGCTTTCAGAAAAACTTCCTCTATCAACAGAGCCTCCAATTACAATTAATTTTCCTTTGGGATTGTTCATTTTCAACCTTGTTTATATTCGAAATTTGTATAAAAATAAGGTTTAAGAACCTGTGAAATCCAAAACTAATTTTCGATTATAACTTACTTATAAACAATTCAGTAAATTAAGGAGGAAAGACCGATAATTTAACGTAAATTCAAAGAATATAAAACACATCCATTGTGTTAATCGACTTCAAAAAGCCTTGAGAAAATCTCACCGCCAATCGAATGGTTTAAAAGGCATTTTCCTTACAACATTTTTAAAATAAAATTATGAAGATTATTGAAATCAAAATACTTCGTGGCCCTAATTATTGGTCGAATTTCAGAAACAAATTAATTGCGATGAAATTGGATTTAGAGGAATTAGAAGAACGTCCAACTGATTCTATTGATGGTTTTTCGGAACGAATTGAAAAATTACTTCCTACGATGTTTCAACACCGTTGTTCTAGAGGAAATGAAGGTGGTTTTTTCGAACGAGTAAAAGAAGGAACCTGGATGGGACACGTTATTGAACACATCGCATTGGAAATTCAAACACTTGCCGGAATGGAATGTGGTTTTGGAAGAACGAGAGGTACTGGTCAAGAAGGTGTTTACAATGTTGTTTTTTCCTACAAAGAAGAAAACGTTGGAATTTATGCCGCAAATGCAGCTGTAAAAATTGCAGAAGCTCTGATTGAAGGTACAGATTACGATTTGGAAAACGACATTAAGACGATGCGTGAAATGCGCGAAAAATTTCGTTTCGGTCCAAGTACAGGAAGTATTGTAGATGAGGCAGTTTCAAGAAACATTCCTTTTATTCGTCTGAACAATCAATCATTGGTTCAATTAGGACATGGAAAAAATCAGGTTCGTTTTAGAGCGACGATGACAGATAAAACTAGTTCCATCGCTGTTGATTTGGCAAGTAACAAAGATGAAACGAAAAAAATGCTGAAAGATGCCGCTATTCCAGTTGCGAATGGGATGTGTATCAGCGAATTATCAGAAATTGAAACGGTTATTGATAGAGTTGGATTTCCATTGGTATTCAAACCATTAGATGGAAATCACGGAAAAGGAGCTTCAATCAATGTAAAGACAAAAGCTGAAGCATTGGCCGCTTTCGAACATGCTAAAAAGTATTCTCGAAAAATTATCGTTGAAAAATTCATTTCAGGATTCGACTTTCGAATTTTAGTTATTAATCACCGATTTATTGCAGCAGCTTTAAGAGAACCGGCTCACGTGATTGGTGATGGTGTTTCAACTGTTCAGCAATTAATTGAACTTGAAAATCAAGACGAACGACGAGGTTATGGTCACGAAAATGTATTGACAGAAATTAGTATCGATAGAGAAACGTTGGATGAATTATCCAAACTAAATTATACTCTTGAAACCATATTAGAAAAAGGGAAAGTATGTCATTTGAAAGGTACTGCCAATTTAAGTACAGGCGGAACTTCGACTGATATTACCGACATCGTTCATCCAAATAACATTTTTATTTTCGAACGAATCTCACGTGTTATAGGTCTAGACATCTGTGGAATTGATGTAGTTGCAACTAATTTAAATGAACCTTTAGAAGTGACGGGCGGTGTGGTTTTGGAAGTAAATGCTGCTCCTGGATTTAGAATGCACCTTGCTCCTGCAAATGGTTTACCTAGAAATGTGGCTGCTCCCGTTATTGATATGTTGTATCCTGTTGGAAAATCGTTTACAATTCCAATTATCGCTGTAACGGGTACGAATGGAAAAACAACCACAACACGATTGATTTCTCACATCGTTAAAAACAATGGATATCGCGTTGGATTTACTACTTCTGATGGAATTTATGTCCAAAACTCAATGTTAACCAAAGGTGATACTACTGGTCCAATCAGTGCTGAATTTATTTTGAAAGACCCAACGGTTGAATTTGCCATTTTAGAAACAGCTCGAGGTGGAATTTTACGTTCTGGTTTAGGCTTCAATAAATGTGATGTCGCTGTTGTCACGAATATTCAAGAGGACCACATGGGACTTTCAGATATCAATACCTTAAGCGATATGGCTCGTGTAAAAGGTGTTGTAGCTAGAGCTGTAAAAAGAGATGGTTATGCTGTTTTGAATGCGGATAACAAATATTGTGTATCTATTTCAAAAACAATCGATTGCAATATCGCTTATTTTAGTATCGATGAAAAAAATCCAATCATTGTAGAACATTGTAAAAAAGGTGGAATTGCTGCGATTTACGAAAATGGTTTTATAACGATTCAAAAAGGAGAATGGAAATTTAGAGTAGATAAAGCTTCACATATTCCTTTGACTTTTGGAGGTAGAGTTACTTTTATGATTTACAATGTTTTAGCAGCAACTCTTGCAACTTATGTTTATGGTTTTACAATCGAAGACATTAAATTGAATTTAGAAACGTTTATTCCGTCAGCAGCTCAAACTCCTGGTAGAATGAATATTTTCGAATTCAAAGAATACAAGGTGTTAATCGATTTTGCTCACAATGCAGATGGATTCAAAGGAATCAAAGAATTTTTGACGACGATTGAATCTCCTTACAAAATCGGAATTATTACAGGTACTGGCGACAGAAGAGATGATGACATTCGAGATATGGGGAGAATTTCAGCCGAAATGTTTGACCATATCATTATTCGTCAAGATAAATTTTTGAGAGGCCGAAAAGCGGAAGATATAGTAAAATTATTGGTGGAAGGAATTCACGATACAAATCCACAACAATCGTATGAATATATCCCGAAAGAGGTGGAAGCTTTGAAACATGCTTTGTCTTTGGCTGAAAAAGGAACGTTTATTACTGCTTTGAGTGATGTGATTGATAATGCTATTGAGGTGGTTCAATCGTATTTGGATATTGATAGAGAAATAAGTTGATTTTGGATTTTGGATGTTTGATGTTTAATTATTGAATTTGACGGCAACTCGAATATAGTTCAACCCCTCCAGGGTTGTTTCGCTCACCTTCTTTTAATAACCACCTGTTCTACAGGTGGTTATTAAAATTTAACCCCTTCAGGGTTAGCAATGTTGTATCGTCCTAAAAAAGTTTACACTTTTTGGTTTAAATTCCAATATAGATTTAAAATTGAATAACTCATCCTAATAAGAGTTAAGAGTATAAATTATAAAGTCAATAAACTATATCAAACAAACATCATCCAACCCTAGAAGGGTTGAACTTGATTAACCGTCGGAGCATCCGACGGTTTGAAGAGCTATACGAGTAAATCTAACCCCAACGGGGTTAAACAAAAATAACCGTCAGAGTATCTGACGGTTATTAGAATATATAACATCCAACCCTGAAGGGGTTGAACCTAATGCGAACTATCCTTTTTCGTACTCAACCTTTTATTAGTTGGTACAATGTTACCTAGGAAAAATCCCCACGGTTTTAATGAATCAATGTGGTCAAAAATAACTTTTAGGATTGCCGTTAGAGGAATCGATAAAAACATTCCTGATAATCCCCATAACGCGCCACCTATAAAAACAACAATTACTGATACAAAAGCATTGATTTGAACTCTTGAAGCTACGATTTTAGGCACAATGTAATTATTATCAATGAATTGAATAACAGAATATAAAATCGAAACATACACCATATACACTGGTGATTTCGTTACCAAGGCGATTATCATAAAAATAACTACTCCTATAATTCCTCCTAAATAAGGTATTACATTTAAAATAGCCCCTAAAATTCCTAAAAGAATAGCATAATCAATGTCTAAAATCAATAATCCTACTGAATTTAAAACAGCTATAATCACCATTTCAACTAATAAGCCAACCAAATAACTTTGAACAATCGTTTTTGAATTCAGTAAAACTTCTGCAACCGTTTTATGATATTCTACATTGAATATTTTCTTAATAAACTCTAGAAATAACGGTTTGTAGTACAAAATCATTATTAAATAAACTGGTAACATCAACAAAGTTACCAGCGACTGCCCTACTCTAGATATTGATTTACCAATTTCTAAATTATCTAGAACATCTTGTTTTGTACCGTTAATCCATAAATGAATGTCTTTTACTTTCAAATCAAATTTAGCTGAAATCCAATGAATTAAATCATTACTCATCTGATTGAATTTTAATTCAAATTGAGGAAAAGTATCACTGAAAAAGGTTAACTGTTTTACAATAATAAAAATGACTACAAACAAAAAAACCGTTGCTAATGTAACAGATAATGTAATTGCTAAAATACGGTTCATCTTTTTCATAAAAAGATTCACCAATGGATTTAATAATATGGCTAAAAGTACAGCATAAACAATGGGTACAAGAATATCTTGACCAATTTGCAACGTATAAGCTAATGCAAAAAAACTAATCGCTATTAATGCTGTTTTTGCATAAAAAGGGAGTTGAAATTTTTGATTCATTATTCAGCTGTTTCTATTGAATTTTTATTAATTAATTTTCTAAAGATACTATTTCCAATTGATTTTATTCCCTCTGAATGTTTCATTGTTTCCGACGAGACAATCATCTCAACAACGCTTCCCAATAAACTTGAAAGTGGATTAATCGTTTTACCTACAACCACTTTTTTTGCTACAAAACCAGTTATCAATCCAATTGAAATACTAGCTAAATCTTTTTTAATTTCGGATGAAGAAACGATTTCACCCAATGATTTTTTAAGAATTGAAACGGGTTTAAAACTATCAAAAGTAGCTTTAAGTTGTTCTTTCAATAAAATCTCTTGTTCTTTTTTTACTACTTCTAAATGATGAATTGTGAGCATTAAATCATCTGAATTTGTGATACTTTCCATTCTACTTAATTTAAAAAATGTGAAATGATTGAATCTTTTAGTTTTGCTTTTAAATTCTTTTGAAGCAGACTTATGAAAATTGTTACTATTAAATAAAAAGCTGAAACGATTAAAAAACCATAATAGGTTTTACCTAAACATTCTCCTAGACATAAGGAAATTCCAATGCTTAAAAAAACTAAAAAAAAACTAAAAACAACAGCCAATAATAAGTGACTTAATAGTTTGGAAAAGGCGATAGATAGTTTATCAATACTTTTTAATTTTATTAATTCAAGGTTCGTTTTACCGTAATCTTCTAGTCTTTTTGCTAAAGATTCTATGTGATTTTCGTTATTTTCCATCTATCAATCAATTTAAGATATTGTGTTTTAAATTCTTTAAACTAAAACAGCTTTTACCAATGAATGATAAAAGCTGTTTTTAGATACTATATAAACTTAAGCGTTTTTGTGATCCAAAATATGATTTGCTTTTGAGCTCACTTTTTCAACTTCTTTTTTAGTATCAGCTACTAAACCACTGAATTTATCTTTGATTGCTTCGGATAAATCATCTCCTTTAGATAACAATTTCTTTCTTGTTTCCGTTCCTTTGTTCGGCGCAAAAAGAATTCCTAATGCTGCTCCAACTGCTGCTCCAACGATTAAAGCTCCTACTAATTTCCCTGTGTTACTGTTTGACTTGTCCATCTTTTTTTTCTGGTTTTACTTGTTTATATATTCTTTCCTCTAATTACTCTTAAAATCACTGCTATTACTGCGATCACTAATAATACGTGCACGATTGGTCCAGCATTATAGCCTATAAATCCAATCCCCCAAACTACAATTACAATTACGGCTAGATAGTATAAAAAATTATTCATCTGATTTCTACTTAAGTTATTTAATTTCAGTTGTTTCTCCAGCAGATTGCTCTGTTGATGTTCTATCTGAATCGATGTCAATTCCTGTTGTGTCAGGATTTTCTTCGTGTTCAGGTTTATCGAATCTTCCTTTCTTTGATGTTGATTTTGAAGTCTCATATTGAGTGAAATCGGCATTATTATCTGTTCCTGTCTTATCGGCATCTTTATCTGGACTACTATGATCTGATTTATTTTTCGGTTTTAACATTGCTATCGTTTTATAAGTGAATGGCTAAACAAAATGTAGATTGTCCTGTTGATAAATCTAATAACAAACCTACTTTCGAATTGATATGGTATTCGGCACCAATGTGGCCATCCATATACACTCCACTTGAACTATGATCGATGTTTTTATCTCCATAATAACCATCTTCCCAAACGGTTTTACGAATTGCAACTCCTAACGAAGCTCCTAAATAAAAATCCCACTTAGAATTTGCATTCAAAAATTGATCGAAATAATACGTCCCTTTCAAACCAATTGGCATAACTGTTTGATGATATGTATAATCTCTAAAAGTGTACTTCGAATTTCCCCAATAATGATAGCTATCATACGAATAGAAAGTTATAAATGGAGCCAACGTAAAATTTTTAGCAACTTCAAATTCATAATTCAAATGTAAAACAGGTAATGAATGTCCGACATAACCATAATATCCTAAACCTACCCCGACATTCAACGTTTTACCATATTGTTCACCAGTTGTTTTTTTTTGAGCATAACTTGAATTCAAACCAACCAATAGAACTATTATCAATAAATATATTTTACTCATTTTTCGATTAATTAATTCCCAACTAAATGATATTCATATTTATCGTTACCATCCATTGTATAATACCAAAACTGTTTTTCTTCCAATTTTAAAATGACAAGTGTTCTAGAAGAATGTCCATCAGAACCATCCAATTTGATTTCTTTATCATTGTTCTGAAATTTCCAAGTACCTGAACCATTTAAAATGCTCCAATCGTAAGAGTAAGCTCCTTCTTTTGTAAACGTTTCTGTATATTTTGTGACTAAAGAGGTATAATCAGAACCATTGATTTTATAGTTGTCTACTTTCCAAGTATTCGCAACTCTTTCCTTACGACTTCTTAAACTTACCATAGGACCTTCATCGTATTTTTGGCAACTTTGAAGCATTGTTACAGAAAGTAAACTCGAACCGATAACCAATGCTAGAATGGTGTTTTTAATTTTTTTCATCTTTTATTTTTTTTAACACAAAAGCACATAAAAGGAAGCATCAAAAGATGCACAAAAGTGAAAGTGTAATATCCATTAGAGCATTAGAGAATAGGCAAGCCTATTTATCCTTTACACAAAATTCAACCTGTACTTACTTCTTACCTAATAGACTTTTGTGGTACTAATTAAAATCTATATCCTATTGTAGCTTGATACCACATATTTTTATATCGAGGAGTAGTTGAAACACCATTTCCATTATTGTTTTGAACATCCCAACCAGCTCTCGCTCCTACTACAAATCGATTCATATTAATATCAACTCCACCTGTTAAACAAAGGGTGTTTTTACGAATATTATCGTTTGTAAATTGTGTGATTTGTTCAACTGTTGTTGTAGCTGAACCAAATACATCTTTTTGATTCATTAAATATGAATATTGTGGACCTGCAAGGATTGTTAAAAATTCTGTCGGTTTAAATGCGAACATCAATGGCACATCTATATAGGTTGTTGTTCTTGTAAAACTGTATGAACTTCCTATTAAATAACCAGTTGCTTGAAATCCTTTTTGAGAAATTAAAATTTCAGGTTGAACTCCTAAATATTTCCCAATTGGAATGGCAAGGAATGCTCCGATTGCTAAACCTATTTTTGCATCAGCATTGAATTGTTCCCCTTTCGAATCATACACATTTGACAAATTCAAACCGATTTTTGGTCCAAACATTAATTTTTCACGGTATTGTTCACAAACTTCATCTTGTGCTTGAGATAAACTAGCAATCGATACAAAAAGTGCTATTAATTTATTTTTCATCTTTCTTTTTATTTTGATTAAAAAGGTCATTCTTCGATAAATCTTCTCTCGTTGAATTCTAGGAATGACCTTTTTGAACTAATTATTTCTTTGTTGTTTTCTTTGTTCCAAATTCAGTGAATGCTTTTCCTAAAGCCTCTACTTCGTTGTTGAAGTCTGTTTTAAATTTCTCCCAATTTTGTTTTCCTGATTCTTTGTAGTTTTCCATTTTCAATTTCAGATCACTATTTTGTTTTTCTAAATCAGCTATTTTCTTTACATACTCTTCTTTCGCTTCTTTCTTTTCTGAATCAATTCTCGATTTAAAGTCTTCTAAACTTTTATCGTTAATCATCATTTTTTCAGCTTGTTCAGTTCTGTATTTTTTTACATCTTCTAAATATTCTTTGTCCGCTTCTTCTAAATCTTCTTTTGCATCCTCCAGTTTTTCTTGCTTTTCTTCCACTTTTTCAGCTGGAGTAGTACAACTTGTTAAAACTGTTCCAACTGCTAATGTTGATAATGCTAATGCGAAAATTGTTTTCTTGCTCATAATTTTACTTTTTAGTTATTGATATTTGATTGAATTAAAACTCTTTTATTATCTCTTGAATTTCAGCTTTTGACTTTCCAAGTTTCACTTGTATTTTCTTTATTAATTTTTCTGATTTACCATCTTTCAACTGAAGATCACTTTCTACTATTGAAGCGAATTTTTCTTTTAACTTCTCCTTCACATCTTCCCAGGAACCTTTTAAATCTGTAGTGTTTTTCATTTGTAAATTATTAATAAGAAGTTCTTATCTACTCGACAAAGGTGCTCACAATGAAAAGGTTATAGCTTACAGAATTTGAAAGGTGATTTACAATATTCACACGTTGGGGCTGATATTTAGGTAAAAAAATAGGAATGAAGATTTCTTCATTCCTACCTATAAAGTTGAATTATTAACTAATAATCAATATTTAAAATTGCCAATTCCCCAATATCAATTCTCAATCATTAATTATCAATTAACAACTCACTTTTTAATTATGATAAATTCCGTTCTTCTGTTTTTTTGATTTTCATTATCAGGACAAGTCGATAAAAATGAACCTTCACAATTACAACCATTCAACAATTTAGATTCACCATATCCTCTACCATATATTCTTTCGGGTTTTGAGATTTTTGCTTTGATATAATTAATCGATGCTTTTGCTCTTCTTTCCGATAATTCTTGGTTATACACTTGTCTCCCACTACAATCTGTAAATGCTCCTAATTCGATTACCATATCAGGATATTTGTTCATTATTTTGGCGATTTTATCCAACTCAATTTTAGCATCTGGACGAATATTCGCTTTATCTAAATCAAAATAAGCCATATCGGTTTTAAAGTCACCTTCATATGTCGTTTTGGTATTGATTACTTTCGCTAAATCGTCTCCTACTTTTAGTTGTTTTTCAAGTATAGTGTCTTTCAAAGGAGGTTCTGTTACTTGTTCTAACATCACAATATCAGCTGTAATAATGAATTCTTCCCCTTCCGAATTTACTGATTTCGTGCCGTCTAAAAAGTTCAATTTTCTTCCATTCAACATAAACTTTTTATCCGATTCAACTAGAAATAAAAATGCTCCATCAATTTGAGTTGGAAAAGTGTCTAATATATTATCTACATTGTCAAACAAGGTCACAAACGTATTCGGGATAGCAATTCCTTTGTTTGTTTTTGCAATTCCTTTGATTCTTTTTCCAACTTCAAAATCCCCTTTTATATTGACAGAATAAATGTCATCACCAGCGCCACTTCTATTAGATGAAACGTAACCAATATTTGTTTTAGCATCCACAATAAACGCATAGTCATCGTTTTGTGTGTTTAAGGGAAAACCTACATTGTAAGCCGGACCAAATTCAATTCCTTCTACAGCGCAATTAAAAATATCCAATCCTCCAATTCCAAATCGACCATTTGAAGAGAAAAACAAAATCCCTTTCTCTGCTTCAAAATAGGGAAACATTTCATCTCCTTCGGTGTTTATTTTATGACCAAGATTTACGGGTTTTTCCCATTCTCCATTTTCATTTTTTTTCGTTCGGTATAAATCTGCTTTCCCAAATCCGCCTGGCATATCACTTGTAAAATAAAGTGTATTTCCATCTTCTGTTAAATTGGGATGTCCTACAGAATACTCTAAACTATTGTATGCAAAAGCTGTTGGTTTAGACCATTTATCTCCTTGATAGGTTGAAAAAAACAATTGAAGATTGATTACTTTGTCTTTGTGTTTGGCATCGTAATTATTTCTAGTAAAAGCCATTACATCTCCGTGATTACTAAAACTTGCGGGACCGTCATGCATCTTTCCATTAATCGTATTATCAAAACTAACCGGATTTTGAAATTGACAATCCACGACATCCACTTGTACCAAATCTAAATACGGTTTACCGTTCCAATTGTACTTTCTCTTTATCAATTTTGGAGTCGATTTTGTTGAAGCAAACACAATTTTATCTTTGTAAAAACAAGTACCGAAATCATCTTCCTGCGAATTGATATCTAGGTAATTGATTTTATACTTTCCATTATCTTTCAATAAAGCATCTAAATGTTCTTTGTTCGCAAAATAATTTCTAGCTCTTAAATCATCCGGTTTCTTTACTTGAAATGAATCTAACCATTGATTCGCTTCCACAAATTTCCCGTTGATTTTCAATACCATCGCATAATTATAGAAATCTTCAGGTAATACACCTTCAGGAGTCGATATCATCTTTGAATAAACGATTTCTGATTCTATATTTCGTTGCACATAGTGATAACTTTCCGCTAATTTACGTTGTCCTTCTAACGTTAAATTCTTTGTGTTTTCATACGATTCAATTGCTTGACTAGTCCTAAATAGACGTTACATATTTAAAGTAAAAATAATTAAATATTACATACCAGCAAACACGTGTTTGCTGGTATTTTTGGTTTTGTACGTTTTTATTTTAATCTCATTTTGTTGATGCATGTATTTCGGCGTATTCATAT